>NZ_CP115917.1:1185000-1310000 GCF_027941775.1 Tenacibaculum pacificus
CCTGATAACATACCACCTAAATCATTTGAATTACCAATGTTATTTTGACGAGATTGTTTTCCTAAAAGTCCCATTAATAAAGGAGCAGCTGTTTTTAAAATACTTGCTACAGCATTAGAATCCATTCCAGATTTTTGACCTATAACTTGTTCTACACCTTGTTGTTTTGTTCCTAAAACGTGCTTTAAAATATTATCACCATCTTGTAAAACATCAGGATTTACACCACCGTCAAATAATCCACCTAAATTATCTAAAATACCTCCATCATGTTTATTTAAAGCTTCCATTAAACCTTGAGCACCTTCTGGTGTTGCAGAGTTACGTTGCATTGCTTTCATTAATACAGGTAAAGCCATTGTTAAAACACTACTTGTTTTATTAGTATCCTGTCCTGTTGATCCTGCTACTCCTGATATAATTGATTTACCTAAGTCACTGTTTAATAAGTCTAAAATTCCTGCCATTTTTTTGTTTTTAATAAGATTAGTAATACGTTCTATATAATTAAGACACAAGTTACGAATTAAACGTCACATTTTTTTAATTTTTTATTTTACCTTACAAGCTTTAAAAAAAATAAATCAATAAATGAAAAAACTAGCTTTACACTGGCAGATTTTAATAGGAATGATTCTAGGTATCTTATTTGGAATTGGAATGACATTTACAGAAGGAGGTGCTTCTTTTGTAGGGAATTGGATAAAACCGCTAGGTACAATTTTTGTTAAATTATTAAAATTAATAGCAGTACCATTAATTATAGCTTCTTTGATAAAAGGAATATCAGACTTAAAAGATATTTCTAAATTTAAGAATATTGGGTTACGTACTATGGTTATTTATGTAGGAACTACAGTTGTAGCTATAACTATAGGTTTAGCATTGGTTAATATAGTACAGCCAGGTAATGGAATATCAGAAGAAACTATTACTAGATTAACAGAAACATATGCAAATAGCGGAGGAGTACAAGCTAAAATAGCAGAAGCTAGTAAACAAAAATCAAGTGGACCTTTACAATTTTTAGTCGATATGGTTCCTGATAATGCCATAAAAGCAATGGGAAGTAACAAGTCAATGTTACAGGTAATTTTCTTTACTATTTTCTTAGGGATATCAATGTTATTAATAGGAGAAAAAAAATCAAAACCATTAAAAAACTTTTTTGACTCATTAAATGAAGCTGTCTTAAAAATGGTTGATTTAATTATGCTATCAGCACCTTATGCTGTATTTGCATTATTAGCAACAGTAGTTGTATCATCTAAAGATCCTGATTTATTATTTGCATTATTAAAATATGCTTTTACAGTAATTGGAGGATTATTAATTATGGTTACTTTTTATATGGTTTTAATAAGTGTATTTACAAAAAAGAATCCAATTTGGTTTTTAAAACAAATAAGTCCTGCACAATTATTAGCGTTTTCTACCAGTTCAAGTGCTGCAACTTTACCCGTAACAATGGAACGTGTTGAAGAACATGTAGGAGTTGATAAAGAAGTTTCTAGTTTTGTATTGCCAGTAGGAGCAACCATTAATATGGATGGAACAAGTTTATATCAAGCTGTAGCCGCTGTATTTATAGCACAAGCATTAAGTTTTGATTTATCTTTTGGAGATCAATTAACAATTATATTAACAGCATTATTAGCATCAATAGGTTCGGCAGCAGTACCAGGAGCTGGTATGGTTATGTTAGTAATTGTATTAGAATCGGTAGGTTTTCCTGCGGATAAATTAGCAATAGGATTAGCTTTAATTTTTGCTGTTGATAGACCTTTAGATATGTGTAGAACTGTTATTAATGTAACAGGTGATGCAACAGTTGCTACTTTAGTTGCTAAATCGGTAGGTAAATTAGGAGAACCAAATCCTCAGAATTGGGATGATAATTATGAGGAGGTAAAATAAAAATATTCTTTATAGAAGATAAAAAAAACATCAATGAGCTTTTCATTGATGTTTTTTTTTGATAATTTTATAACGTATTTTAGATCAATTTTTTCACTTCTTGTTTTAAATATGCTATTGACGTTTGTGTTGGGTTTTCATTTTGAGAATAATAAATTAAAACACTTTCTCGTAAATCTTTTGCTGTTTCTGAAGTTTCAACTGTTTTTCTAAGTTTCGAAATTATAGTTAATTTTGCAGCTACAGTTGCTTTCCAGCTATCTTCAGATACATATAATTGTTGTACCATATTATGCTCATACTCTTGTTCAATATTAGCAATTAATAATTGTAAGTAACTATTGGTATCATTTCCGATAGGAGGTACTCTAACTAATAACTTTGTAGGATTTATACGTTCACAGAATAATAGTAAACGTTCATAAGCTTGAAGTTTTATAGGTAAACTTTCTCGTTTTTTGTCAACTAAGGCATTAAATTTTATTACATCATCGTCTTTTTTCATAAAAGCTCCTAATATAAAATAAGCGACTCCGCCCGTTACCATGGCGGGTAATGCATATGCTAATCCTTCAATAATTTTATCTTCCATAATGCGAATATACAAGTCCTATTAAAATTGCCAATCCAAATTTTAAAATAATTTTTTATCTATCAAAAAAAATATTAATTTTTAGAACTTTTTTAAGACAGTTAAAAATTTTGAATAAAAAATAAGCTACATTCTTTATATAACCTAAAAGAATGGTTAAATTTCCAAATTCAAAATTCTTACAAACTTTTTCTATTGAATACTTATTTAGAGCAACTTAACGAACCACAAAGAGCAGCCGTTTTACAAAAAGATGGCCCAATGATAATTATAGCAGGAGCAGGATCTGGTAAAACACGAGTTTTAACTTATCGTATTGCTCATTTAATGGAACAAGGAATTGATTCTTTTAATATTTTATCGCTAACATTTACAAACAAAGCAGCACGTGAAATGAAAGAACGTATTGGCGGAGTTGTTGGAACTAGTGAGGCTAAAAATTTATGGATGGGAACTTTTCATTCTGTTTTTTCTCGAATTTTAAGATCGGAATCAGACCGTTTAGGGTATCCTTCTAATTTTACAATTTACGATACACAAGATTCTGTTCGTTTAATATCAAGTATTATCAAAGAAATGCAACTTGATAAAGAGCAGTATAAACCAAAACAAATTTTAAGTAGAATTTCATCTTTTAAAAATAGTTTAATAACTGTTCGTGCTTATTCTTTAAATCCAGAATTGCAAGAAGCCGATTTAAAAGCCAGAAGACCTAGAGTAGGTGATATTTATAAAGCTTATGTTGATAGATGTTTCAAAGCTGGAGCAATGGATTTTGATGATTTATTGTTAAGAACAAATGAATTGTTAACTCGTTTTCCTGAAGTATTAGCTAAATATCAAAATCGTTTTAAATATATTATGGTTGATGAGTATCAAGATACAAATCATTCGCAATATTTAATTGTAAAAGCTTTGGCTGATCGTTTTCAGAATATTTGTGTTGTTGGTGATGATTCGCAAAGTATTTATAGTTTCCGTGGAGCTAACATCAATAATATTTTAAATTTTCAAAAAGATTATCCTGATGTTAAAACCTTTAAACTAGAACAAAATTATCGATCAACAAATAATATTGTAGAAGCTGCAAATAGTGTTATCGATAAAAATAAAACAAAGTTAGATAAGGAAGTCTGGACTGCAAATGATGCAGGTGAAAGCATTAAAATAATGCGTACTATTTCTGATGGTGAAGAAGGTCGTTTTGTTGCACAATCTATTTTAGATAATAAAGAAGAGCATCAATTAACAAATGATTCGTTTGCTATTTTATACAGAACCAATGCGCAATCAAGAGCAATGGAAGATGCTTTGCGTAAAAAAGATATCAAATATAAAATTTACGGAGGAATCTCTTTTTATCAACGAAAAGAAATAAAAGATTTATTATCATATTTACGTATTTTAATAAATCCGAATGATGAAGAAGCATTAAAGCGAATTATTAATTATCCAGCAAGAGGAATTGGAGCTAGTACTATGGATAAATTAGCAATAGCTGCTGATCATTATAATAAATCAATCTTTGATATTTTGGTAAATATAAATACCATCGATTTAAAAATAAATGCAGGAACTAAAAATAAATTAGCTAATTTTACAAGAATGATTCAGCGTTTTCAAATAGAAGCGCAAAAAATGAATGCTTTTGAAATTGCTGATTTAGTCGTAAAACGAATTGAACTAGTTCAAGATTTACAAAAAGACGGTACACAAGAAGGTGTAAATAAAGTTGAAAATATTCAAGAATTATTAAATGGTATAAAAGATTTTATTACAGATAAAATTGAAACAGGCGATGATGCATCATTACCTATATTTTTAGAAGATGTGGCGTTGGCAACAGATTTTGATAGTGAAACTGATGATACACCGATGGTTTCATTAATGACAATTCATTTATCAAAAGGATTAGAATATCCGTATGTATATATTGTAGGTTTAGAAGAAGGTTTGTTTCCTTCGGCAATGAGTATGACTACTCGTAGTGAACTAGAAGAAGAACGTCGTTTGTTTTATGTAGCCTTAACTAGAGCTGAAAAAGTTGCTTATTTAACATATGCAAAAACTCGTTATCGTTGGGGGAAATTAACAGATGGAGATCCTAGTCGTTTTTTAGAAGAAATCGCTCCTGAATTTGTAGAGTATTTATCACCTAAAATTTCAGGAAGACTAGAAAATCGATTTATGGATGATGATTTGTTTGATACAAATGATTTTTCTAGAAAAATAAGATTTGAAAAACCAATACAAAAACAACGAAAAGAATTTATATCTAAAAAAGAAAAGCCTAATTTAATACCTTCAAAAAGTAAACTGAAAATAAAGCCTCAATTAAATATACCAATCAATTTATTTTCAGGAGAAATTAATATTGGTAATTTTGTAGAGCATAATCGTTTTGGAACTGGTGAAGTAATTGCCTTAGAAGGAAAAGGACCTAATAAAAAAGCAGAAATTAAATTTGGTACGGTTGGTAAAAAGAAATTATTATTACAATTTGCAAAACTAAAGGTAATCGGATAACGTATTTGTTCGTAATAATTACCTATTTTGCATACATAAATATAGAGAAATGACGTTTGATTTAGAATACAATTCAGAAAGAGATCACTTAATAATTCCAGAATATGGAAGACACATACAAAAATTAATAAATCATTGTATTGCTTTAGAAACTAAAGAAGAGCGTAATGTAATGGCAAAAGCAATTGTAGATGTAATGGGAAATTTACAACCTCATTTACGTGATGTTCCTGATTTTAAACACAAACTTTGGGATCAGTTACATATTATTGCTGATTTTAAATTAGATGCTGATTCTCCTTATGAAATTCCTTCTAAAGAAGAATTAACAGAGAAGCCTCAAAAAATGGATTACCCAAAATCGGCTTCAAGATATCGTTATTATGGAAATAATATCCAAACAATGATTAACATCGCCTTAACTTGGGAAGAAGGTGAAAAAAGAGAAGCTTTGGTATTTACCATTGCTAATCATATGAAAAAATGTTACTTAAATTGGAATAAAGATACCGTTGATGATGCTGTTATTTTTAAGCATTTATATGATTTATCTGATAAAAAGATAGATTTAAGAGAGTCGAAAGAAGTATTATCAGAAAGTAAAAATTTACTAAGAAAACGTAGTAGTCAAGGACAATCAACAAGTAAAAATTCTTCAAAGACAAAATCAAATTATACTACTAATAATAAATATAGAAAAAAATAAAAAATGGCATCATTTAAAATAGAAGGAGGTCACAAACTTAATGGCGTAATTACACCTCAAGGAGCAAAAAATGAAGCACTACAAATTATATGTGCAGTTTTATTAACTCCTGATAAAGTAACAATTAATAATATTCCTGATATTATTGATGTAAATAAACTGATTTTTATTTTAGGTGAATTAGGTGTTAAAGTTGAAAAATTAGGAACAAATTCTTATAGTTTTCAAGCTGATAATATCAATTTAAAATATTTAGAATCAGCAAAATTTAAAAAAGATGGAAGCTCTTTAAGAGGTTCTATAATGATTGTAGGTCCTTTATTAGCTCGTTTTGGAAAAGGATATATTCCTCGTCCAGGAGGTGATAAAATTGGTCGACGTCGTTTAGATACTCATTTTGAGGGTTTTATTAATTTAGGTGCGAAATTTAGATATAATAAAGAAGAATACTTTTACGGTGTAGAAGCCGAAAATGGTTTAGTAGGAACTGATATGTTATTAGATGAAGCATCGGTAACAGGAACAGCAAATATTGTAATGGCAGCTGTTTTAGCAAAAGGAACTACGACTATATATAATGCCGCTTGTGAACCTTATATTCAGCAATTATCTAAAATGTTGAATTCAATGGGCGCAAAAATATCAGGAGTAGGCTCTAATTTATTAACTATTGAAGGAGTAAAATCTTTAGGCGGTTGTGAACACAGAGTATTACCTGACATGATTGAAATTGGTAGTTGGATTGGTGTTGCAGCAATGACACGTTCAGAATTAACAATTAAAGATGTTAGTTGGAAAAATTTAGGACAAATACCTAATGTGTTTAGAAAACTAGGAATTCAGCTAGAAAAAAGAGGTGATGATATTTTTATTCCATCACAAGATAGTTACGAAATTCAAAATTATATTGATGGTTCAATCTTAACAGTAGCCGATGCTCCTTGGCCTGGTTTTACTCCAGATTTATTAAGTATTGTTTTAGTATTAGCAACTCAAGCAAAAGGAACTGTATTGATTCATCAAAAAATGTTTGAAAGTCGTTTGTTTTTTGTCGATAAATTAATCGATATGGGAGCTAAAGTTATTTTATGTGATCCACACAGAGCAACAGTTATAGGACATGATTTTAAATCAATGTTAAAAGCTACTAAAATGACTTCACCAGATATTCGTGCAGGAATTTCATTATTGATTGCAGCTTTATCAGCAAAAGGAACTAGTATTATTAATAATATTGAGCAAATTGATAGAGGATACGAAAATATTGAAGCTCGTTTAAAATCTATTGGAGCTAAAATAGAAAGAATAGAAGATTAATAAAAAATTAAAATAATTAAAATCGTGTCAACATGGCACGATTTTTTTATTGGCAATATTATTGATAAAAGTATGCTGAAGAAACTAAAGAAACTATTTACAATGAGTAAAGATCAATATACAAAAGAAGACGAGTTAAAAGACGCAATTGATAAAACAGTAGTAGAAGAAAATATAGAAGAAACAGAAGGTTCTTCTAAAGAAAAAGATGCTGAAGAAGCACAGAAAATATCTTTAGAACCTACAACAGAAGATTTATTAGAAGCTGAAAAAAATAAATATTTACGTTTATTTGCTGAGTTTGAAAATTATAAAAAACGTACTTCTAAAGAACGTGTAGAGCTTTTCAAAACAGCAGGGCAACAAGTTATGACAGCTTTACTGCCAATTTTGGATGATTTAGAACGTGCTTTAGTACATGTTGAAGATGATAAAGAAGGGTTTAGTAAAGGAGTAGTATTAATTCAACAAAAATTAGTAGCTACTTTAGAGCAAAAAGGTTTAACAGCAGTAGCTGTAAAAGCAGGTGATGATTTTGATGCAGATGTACACCAAGCTATTACACAAATTCCTGCACCTTCAGATGACTTAAAAGGAAAAGTTATTGACTGTGTAGAAAAAGGGTATAAGTTAGGAGATAAAATTATCCGTCACCCAAAAGTGGTAGTAGGACAAGCATAAACAATAAGTCATTACAAAGAATTTCAAAGCAATAGCTTTGCAAATGCGAAGTACTATTTTTTCAAAAAAATACTTCATTATATTGACAATGACAGAATAGCATAAAAATGGCAAAACAAGATTATTACGAAATATTAGGTATTTCAAGATCAGCAACACAACCTGAGATAAAAAAAGGATATCGTAAAATGGCAATTAAATATCACCCAGATAAAAATCCGGATGATAAAACTGCTGAAGAGAAATTCAAATCATGTGCAGAAGCATATGAAATTCTTAGTGATGATAATAAAAAAGCACGTTATGACCAATATGGTCATGCAGCATTCGACGGTCCACAAGGTGGCGGCGGCGGTGGTTTTGGCGGTGGTGGAATGAATATGGATGACATATTCAATCAATTCGGTGATATTTTTGGCGGCGGAGGCGGTGGCTTTGGCGGTTTTGGCGGTGGCGGAGGTCAGCGACAAGCTAGAGTTAAAGGATCTAATATGCGTATTCGTGTAAAACTTACTTTAGAAGAAATTGCTACAGGAGTAGAAAAGAAAGTAAAAGTTCGCAGAAAAGTACAAGCAGAAGGTGTTACTTATAAAACATGTACAACTTGTAATGGTAGCGGACAACAAATGCGTGTTACAAATACCATTTTAGGTAGAATGCAACAGGCAGTTACTTGTGGTACGTGTCAAGGAGCTGGTGAAATATTAAACAGTAAACCTAGTGGAGCAGATGCACAAGGTTTAATTGTTAAAGAAGAAACAGTTTCTATTAATATTCCTGAAGGAGTTTCTGAAGGAGTACAATTAAAAGTTGGAGGAAAAGGAAATGAAGCACCTGGTAAAAACTCTATTCCAGGAGATTTATTAGTCGTTATCGAAGAAGTTCCTCATGAAAATTTAAAAAGAGAGGGAAGTAATATTCACCACGATTTATATATTAATTTTTCTGAGGCTGTTTTAGGTGTTTCTAAAGAAGTAGAAACAGTTACAGGAAAAGTAAAAATAAAGATTGAAGCTGGAACACAATCTGGTAAAATTTTAAGGTTAAAAGGAAAAGGATTACCAAGTATAGAACGTTATGGTATTGGTGATTTCTTAATTCATATTAATGTTTGGACTCCGCAAGAGTTAACCAAAGAACAACGTAAGTTTTTTGAACAAATGCAGGGTGATGACAATTTTAGTCCAAACCCTCAAAAATCTGATAAATCATTTTTTGAGAAAGTAAAAGATATGTTTTCATAATAAACATAAATATTCAGTCATTTTTTTCTGATAACGATTTATAATACTTTAAAACCCACTCATTTTTGAGTGGGTTTTTTATTTTACAAATCTTCTTATCTTAAATTTCATTTAAACATGTTTTATAACTGAAAAATAGAATCCGTCAAATTGAATTTAGTTCAGTTTCGCATCCTGATTTCCGGTAAATCTTCGCTTTATATGATGCTCAAATAAATTTAGAATGACGGTTAATGTTAAAAAAACACTTTAGTTGAAATTTAAACAGGCTCTAGCATAATTTTTTATTTTTGAATTAGTAGCAATTTCCCGCTTTCCGCACTCGCTTTTTTTATTTTTTCGAAAAGAAAAATAAAAAAGAGCTCAAACAGTTGCTTCAATCGGGGCTAGGGTTCTGTTTTTTATTGAAAATAATTAACACTATTTGAAAATAAGGAAAAACACCCTCTCTTATTTAGGTAAAAAAATAAAATATTTTATTTTTTTTATTGTTTTGGTTGTGTAATGTTAAAAAGAGTTATATATTTGCAGTGTCTATAAGACGTTATAGACACTTTTTCTTTTTCATAGCAATTTTCCCACTCAATTTATTGAGTGGGTTTTTTTATGAAAGAAGTGAATTTTATAAAAAATTTAAGCAGACCAATCTTATCGACTTATATTTAGTATAAGTAGGAAAGTCTGGACACCACAGAGTAGTATAGCGGATAGCAACCGTCCGGCGTAAGCCGAGGACAAGTGCAGCAGAAAGAATGTACAGGTAATGCTGTAGTGAAACCAGGTAAACTCTATACGGTGCAATGTCATGTACATTAGAGCTCGAGCGCTACTCGCGCGATTCTAAGGGGTAGACAGATTGATTTTACGAGTAATTGTAAAACTAGATAAATGATAAGAGCCTTATTTATAAGGAACAGAATCCAGCTTAATGGTCTGCTTTTTTAATTTAAAATCCTTAAAATATAAATCGTTTTAAGGATTTTAAATTACATATTTATTAAAAAATTAACATTTAGATCTTCATTAATTATATAATTCTTTTTTTAATCATTTAAATTATTTTTAAAATAGTATTTACGCTAGTTTGTTGTTTATCTTTTAAAATTGAGTTAAAAATAGTACTTTTGTATCACAAAAATTAACTTAACTTTTTATATAGCTTTTTTGATATTGATGTATCAAAAAAATACTCTAAATCAAAAAAAGTGTAACACCTTTAGAAGGTTTAAAAGTAAGCTATTAACTTTAAAAACAAATCTTTTATGAATATGTATAAAGATTATATAAAGGAAATTGAATCAAGAAAAGATCAAGGACTTCATCCTAAACCAATTGATGGTGCTGAATTACTAAGCGAAATCATTGCACAAATTAAAGATATAAATAATGAGTATAGAGAAAATTCTCTTAACTTTTTTATATATAATGTTTTACCAGGAACAACAAGTGCTGCTGTAGTAAAAGCAAATTTTTTAAAAGAAATTATTTTAGGAGAATCAATTATTAAAGAAATAACACCTTCTTTTGCTTTTGAACAATTATCACATATGAAGGGAGGTCCTTCTATTGATGTATTATTAGATTTAGCATTAGGTACAATTTTAGATTTAGCTAAACA
The DNA here is from genome assembly GCF_027941775.1 of Tenacibaculum pacificus. Taxonomy (NCBI): domain Bacteria; kingdom Pseudomonadati; phylum Bacteroidota; class Flavobacteriia; order Flavobacteriales; family Flavobacteriaceae; genus Tenacibaculum; species Tenacibaculum pacificus. The sequence goes on from NZ_CP115917.1 coordinate 1,195,602, forward strand.
AGCTGTCACTGTTTTAAAAACTCAAGTTTTTCTTTATGAAGCAGATATGGCTCGTTTAGAAAATGCTTTCAAAAGTGGAAATGAAATAGCTAAAGAACTTATCGAAAGTTATGCTAAGGCTGAGTTCTTTACAAAGCTTCCTGATGTTGCCGAAGAAATTGAAATAGTTACTTTTGTAGCTGGTATTGGTGATATTTCAACAGATTTATTATCTCCAGGAGCAGATGCACACTCTAGATCAGATCGTGAATTACATGGTCAATCTATGTTTGAGCATAATAAAGAAATGCAAAAAGAATTGCTAGCTTTAAAAGAGCAACACCCGAATAAACGTGTAATGTTAATTGCAGATAAAGGAACAATGGGAGTTGGTTCTTCAAGAATGTCTGGTGTAAATAATGTTGCTTTATGGACAGGTATTTCTTCAAGCCCATATGTACCATTTATTAATATTGCTCCAGTAATTGCAGGAACAAATGGTATTGCTCCAATTTTTTTAACAACAGTTGGAGTTACTGGTGGAATAGGTATCGATTTAAAAAATTGGGTAAAACAGAAAGATGCTGACGGGAATACTATTCTTGATGAAGAAGGAGATGCAGTTTTAAAAGAAGAATACTCTGTCGCAACTGGTACTGTTTTTACTATAAATACAAAAACAAAGAAATTATATAAAGGCGACAAAGAATTAAAAGATATTTCTACTGCTTTAACGCCGCCAAAAATGGAGTTTATTAAAGCTAAAGGATCTTATGCTGTTGTTTTTGGTAAAAAACTACAATCATTTGCTTGTAAAGTTTTAGGAATTGATGTTCCTCAAGTATATGCAACTTCTAAAGAAGTATCTATTGATGGACAAGGTTTAACAGCTGTTGAAAAAATATTCAATAAAAATGCAGTAGGAACTACACCTGGTAAAATTTTACACGCAGGCTCTAACGTTCGTATAGAGGTAAACATTGTAGGGTCTCAAGATACTACAGGTCTAATGACTTCTCAGGAATTAGAGATGATGGCAGCTACTGTAATTTCTCCAATTGTTGATACAGGTTATCAGTCAGGATGTCACACAGCTTCTGTTTGGGATGATAAGTCAAAAGCTAATATTCCAAGATTAATGAAGTTTATGAATGACTTCGGATTAGTTACTGCACGTCACCCTGAAGGGAAATATCATGCAATGACAGATGTGATTCATAAAGTATTAAATGATATTGCAGTTGATGATTGGGATGTTATTATTGGTGGAGATTCACATACACGAATGGCAAAAGGTGTTGCTTTTGGAGCAGATTCAGGAACAGTTGCTTTAGCATTAGCTACTGGTGAAGCTACAATGCCAATTCCAGAATCTGTAAAAGTAACTTTTAAAGGAGAAATGAAATCTTATATGGATTTCCGTGATGTAGTTCATGCTACTCAAGAACAAATGTTAAATCAGTTTGAAGGAGAAAATGTTTTTCAAGGAAAAATTATTGAAGTTCATATTGGTACGTTAACTTCAGATCAAGCTTTTACATTTACAGATTGGACAGCAGAAATGAAAGCAAAAGCTTCTATCTGTATTTCAGAAGATGAAACTTTAATTGAATCATTAGAAATATCTAGAGACCGTATCCAAATCATGATTGATAAAGGTATGGATAATCCGAAACAAGACCTTAAAGGATTAGTCGATAAAGCTAATAATCGTATTAAGGAAATTAAAACAGGAACTAAATCAGCATTAAAACCAGATGCAGATGCTAAATATTATGCAGAAGTAGTTGTAGATTTAGATAAAATTTCTGAACCTATGATTGCTGATCCAGATGTAAATAATGAAGATGTATCTAAACGTTATACACATGATAATATTCAACCTTTATCTTTTTACGGAGGAACTAAAAAAGTAGATTTAGGTTTTGTTGGTTCACGTATGGTTCATAAAGGAGATATGCAAATATTAGCACAAATGCTAAAAAATTTAGAAACGCAACAAGGTAAAGTAGAATTTAAAGCTCCTTTAGTTGTAGCACCACCAACATATAATATTGTTGATGAATTAAAAGCAGAAGGTGATTGGGAAGTATTAGAAAAATATGCAGGATTTGTATTTGATGATAATGCTCCAAAAGCAATTGCAAGAACTAAATATGAAAATAAATTATATTTAGAGCGTCCAGGTTGTAGTCTTTGTATGGGGAATCAAGAAAAGGCTGAAGCAGGAGATACGGTAATGGCAACTTCAACTCGTTTATTTCAAGGAAGAGTTGTAAGAGATACTGATGCTAAAAAAGGTGAATCTTTACTTTCATCTACACCTGTTGTTGTTTTATCTACAATACTTGGAAGAATTCCTTCTCTTGAAGAATACATTACAGCAGTAAAAGGAATTAACTTAACTAAGTTTAAACCTTCTAATAAATTATTAGTAAAATAAATTTCAAGTTGTTTTTTATAAATTAACTTGAAATTTATAAAATATTAAAAACCAGTAATTAGCTTTACTGGTTTTTTAATGATATTTATTTTATTATTTATGTTTATAAAATAGAAGAAGTAAGTATACAACTATGAAAAAAAATTATATATTTGTAAAGTTACTACTTAATAAATTTTAGCCTATAACTAAACTTTATTATTTAATAAGATTATTTTTAAAAAATAATTTAGCCTATAACTAAATTATTTGGATACTATAATCACTAATTTTTTCGTAAAAAATAACACGAAAAAAATAATAAAACATAGATTATTTATACTTTATATTTATTAAGAGTATTAACTAAGTTTTATTTTTATATTTGATTTCTTAAAATAATAAATTACATTGAAACTTTTAAAAGATAAAACAGCAATTATTACAGGAGCTACTAGAGGAATAGGTAGAGGTATTGCATTAGAATTTGCAAACCAAGGATGTAATGTTGCGTTTACTTATAGTTCATCAGTTGAAGCAGCAAATGCTTTAGAAAATGAATTATCAGATTTAGGTGTAAAAGCTAAAGGATACCAATCTAATGCTGCTGATTTTGATGCAGCTCAAGAATTAGCAAAAAATGTTTTAGAGGAATTTAAAACAATTGATGTACTTGTAAATAATGCGGGTATTACAAAAGATAATTTATTGATGCGTATTTCTGAAGATGACTTTGATAAAGTTATTAATGTTAATTTGAAATCTGTCTTTAATTTAACAAAAGCAGTTATTAGACCAATGATGAAACAACGTGCTGGTTCTATTATTAACATGAGTTCAGTTGTTGGGTTAAAAGGAAATGCAGGTCAAACAAATTATGCAGCTTCTAAATCTGGAATTTTAGGTTTTTCTAAATCGGTTGCTTTAGAATTAGGTTCAAGAAACATTAGAAGTAATGTAGTTGCTCCTGGTTTTATTGAAACTGAAATGACAGCAAAGTTAGATGAAAAAGTTGTAGATGCTTGGCGTAGTGAAATTCCTTTAAAAAGAGGAGGTACTCCAAAAGATATTGCAAATGCATGTGTATTTTTAGCTTCTGATATGAGTGCTTATATTACAGGACAAACATTATCTGTTGACGGAGGAATGTTAACTTAATTAAAATATATCAATAAAAAAAAGCGTAGCAATTTTAAATTGCTACGCTTTTTTTTATTGATTAAATTCATTGAAACTACCGTCATTATATAGTAAAACAATTTTCACTAATTTTTTACTGTTTTTTATTTTAGTTTCAACCGTTTTATCTGTTGAAACTTCTATATCAGAGAGTAGAGTAGGGCTTTCTTTTTTATTAATATTAACTTCTTTTGATTCTATTTTTTCAGATTCAATAACTACTTCAGCTATAATTTCTTTCTTTTTTTCTTCTTTAGGGAAAACACCTTCACCATATAAAAACCAATATAAATCAACTTCAGGAAATTTATTGACGGTTTTCATAATAAAATCTAAACTTGGTTTATTTCTTCCTGATAAAAGGTGAGAAATACTAGATCGTTGAACATCTATTGTATCAGCAAAGGTTGATGATGTTAAATTATAATGAGAAAGTATTTTTTTTAATCTAGTTAAAATTTCCATTTCCATAATTATAGTGATTACAATTGTTATATTTATTTGTTTGACACAAATATACACAAATGTAAAAGAAAATCAATAGTATTATTTCATTTATTTTAATACATATATGTAAAGTATATCGAAAGAGTGTTAGTTTTATATAATCTTATTTTGATACAGTAGGGATTATCATATAAAACAAATAACTAATATTGGTTTACTTACGTAAATATGACTAACTACTTAGGTGATTTACAATTGTACTCATCAGTTACGTGTATGTAGTTATACATTTGTAAAATAAAAAAGTGATTGTATTTTTGTATTAAAATGAATTAAAAAAAGAGTTGCAGTTACCTATTATAGACAAAAGGAAACAAGTAATAAATTCTGGTTCTGTATAAAGATATTGATTGAATTCTTTCTCTCATGCTATTAATTAATAAGGAAACAAACACACAAAAAGTACTTAATGCTTAAAATAATTTGTTTTTGTCTTCTAAATAAAAAAGAATTGAGTTCAGTAATAACTTTATTTAAATAGACTGAGATATTAGATATCTTATCATATAAAAAACACCAATAATTTCAATTTACTAATGTAAAATAAAAGACACTCTGTATTAATGTGAATGAATTATTGAAAATTGATTTACAATTATATCTGTTTAGTTCCTGTACATTTGTAAAATGAAAAATCCGTTATATTTTTATCTTGTAAATTAATTAAAAAGGAAGAGGGAGTTGTTTATTAATTAGCTACTAGAAAGAAGTTCATGAAGAATAAATTAAAGTATGTAGGAAGATATTTAGTTCTCTCATAATTTTCTTATTAAGAAGTAAATAAAAAATGTAAGAGTTAAGATTAGCGTAATAAAACATAGATTCTGTAAAAAATTTTAAGGCACTATTTTTTAATAAATTTATCAATTCAAAAACAAACAGGTATAAAAAAAAACAGCTTTTGAGAATTCAAAAGCTGTTTTTAATAAATAATAAATAGAATTTATTTCTTGTTTTCAATCCAAGTTTTAGCATTTACAAATGCTTCTAACCAAGGTGAAACTTCGTCTTTTCTTCCGGCAGGGTAGTTTGCCCAGTTCCATTGAAAAGTTGAACGTTCAATATGTGGCATTGTTACTAAATGACGACCTGTAGCATCACATAACATTGCTGTGTTATAATCTGAACCATTAGGATTATTAGGATAACCTTCATATCCATATTTAGCTACGATACTATAATTTGTTTCTGCTTCTGGTAAGTTAAATTTACCTTCACCATGAGAAATCCAAACACCTAATTCAGTTCCTGCTAAAGAAGATAACATTACCGAATTATTCTCTTGAATTTTAACAGAAGTAAATGAGCTTTACATGTTTCTTAGAATCGTTATGAACTAATCGACCATGAACTTTATGATCAGGATTAATTAAATCTAATTCCATCCATAATTGAGCACCATTACAAATTCCTACAGATAAAGTGTCTTCACGTTTAAAGAAATTCTTTAAAGTCGTATTTGCTTTTTCATTATATAAAAATGCTCCAGCCCAACCTTTCGCCGAACCTAAAACATCAGAATTAGAAAAACCACCAACAGCTCCAATAAATTGGATATCTTCTAAAGTTTCACGACCAGAAATTAAATCTGTCACGTGAACATCTTTAACATCGAAACCAGCTAAATACATTGCGTTTGCCATTTCACGTTCAGAGTTAGAACCCTTTTCACGAATAATAGCTGCTTTTGGTTTATCTTTTTTATCCGAAGAACCTAAAACATCTGAAATTTTTCCTGTAAAATTAGCAGGGAAAGTATATTTTAAAGGTTGATTTTTATAGTTATCAAATCTATTTTTAGCTAAACCGTTTGCAGTTTGCTTGTCATCTAATAAATAAGAAGTTTTATACCAAGTATCTCTTACTTCTGAAACATCAAAAGAGAAATTATCTTCATTATTTTTGATGGTAACTTTACCAGAATCATTTGCTGTTCCAATAGTAAAGAACTCAATATTATTTTCTGATAAAATTGTTTCTACTGAAGCATCAGCTTGAAAAACAATTCCTGCATTTTCAGCAAATAAAACTTTTAATGAATCTTCTTCGTTTAAAGAAGAGATATCAAAATTAGCTCCTAAATTAACATCAGCAAAACACATTTCTAATAAAGTAGTTAATAATCCACCAGAAGCAACATCGTGTCCTGCAGAAATTTTATCAGCTTTAATTAAGTTTTGAATCGTATTAAAAGCATCTTTTAAGAAGCTAGCATTCTTTACATCTGGCGCTTCATTTCCAATAGTATTTAATACTTGATTGAAAGAACTACCACCTAATTTGAAAGAATCTTGCGAAATATTGATGTAATAAATGCTTTCTCCATTCTTTTGTAAAACAGGTTCTATTACTTTAGATACGTTATTACAATTTGCTGTTGCAGAGATAATTACAGTACCTGGGGAGATCACTTCATCTTCTTTGTATTTCTGTTTCATTGAAAGAGAATCCTTTCCTGTTGGTACATTGATACCTAAATCAATAGATAACTCAGAAATAGCTTTTACCGCTTTATATAAACGAGCATCTTCACCTTCATTTTTACAAGGCCACATCCAATTTGCTGATAAAGAAACCGAAGCTAAATTATCTTTTAAAGGTGCCCAAATAATATTTGTTAACGATTCTGCAATAGAATTTCTACTACCAGCAGCTGGGTTAATTAACGCAGAAATAGGCGAGTGTCCAATAGAAGTTGCAATTCCTTCTTTACCGTTATAATCTAACGCCATAACTCCAACGTTATTTAAAGGGATTTGTAACGGACCAACACATTGTTGTTTTGCAACTTTACCACCAACACATCTATCAACTTTATTGGTTAACCAATCTTTACATCCTACAGCTTCTAGTTGTAAAACTTGCGCTAAATAGATGTTTAAGTTTTTAGTTTTATATCTTGAGTTCTTGTATTTTCTTACAATTGTTTTATCAGTTAAAACAGTTTTAGGAGAACTACCAAACATATCTTCTAAAGCTAAATCCATAGGTTTATCACCTTTAGTTTCAGATTCAAAAGTAAAACGATTATCACCAGTAACATCACCAACAGTATATATTGGAGAACGCTCACGTTCAGCAATTTTTTGTAAAGTATCAATATGTTTTTCAGCGATAACTAATCCCATTCTTTCTTGAGATTCGTTTCCGATAATTTCTTTTGCTGATAAAGTAGGATCTCCAACAGGTAAGTTATCTAAATTGATTTTACCTCCAGTATCTTCAACTAATTCTGATAAACAGTTTAAATGTCCACCAGCACCGTGATCGTGAATAGAAACGATAAAGTTTTCATCGCTTTCTACCATACCACGAACCGCATTAGCAGCACGCTTTTGCATTTCAGGATTAGAACGCTGTACAGCATTTAATTCAATTCCTGAAGCAAATTCACCAGTATCTGCAGATGAAACCGCAGCACCACCCATACCAATTCTATAATTTTCACCACCAAGAATTACAATTTTATCTCCTTCTTTAGGTGTATCTTTTAATGCTTGCTCAGCTTTACCGTATCCAATACCACCAGCTTGCATTATTACTTTATCAAACCCTAATTTTCTAGGTTTTGCATCACTTGAAGCAGTGTTTTCTTCGTGTTCAAAAGTTAATACAGAACCTGTAATTAACGGCTGACCAAATTTATTTCCAAAATCAGAAGCTCCATTAGATGCTTTTATTAAAATATCCATCGGAGTTTGGTATAACCAATCTCTAGCTTCAAATTTATTTTCCCAAAATCTTGTATTTTTAACTGAATCGATAGAAGCTTCTAAACGAGAATAAGAAGTCATATAAACTGCTGTTCCTGCTAAAGGTAAAGAACCTTTTCCACCAGCAAGTCTATCTCTAATTTCTCCTCCTGAACCTGTTGCAGCTCCGTTAAAAGGCTCTACAGTAGTAGGGAAGTTGTGAGTCTCTGCTTTTAATGAAATTACAGATTCAAACTCTTTAGTTTCATAAAAGTCAGGTTTATCTGCTGTTTTAGGAGCAAACTGAGTTACTTTAGGTCCTTTTATAAAAGCAACATTATCTTTATATGCTGAAACAATATCGTTAGGGAATTGTTTAGATGTTTCTTTTATCAATTTGAATAAAGATGTTGGCATCTCTTCACCATCAATAACAAAAGTTCCGTTAAATATTTTATGACGACAGTGTTCTGAATTTACTTGGCTAAAACCAAAAACCTCAGAATCTGTTAATTTTCTTCCTATTTTTGTTGCTACTCCTTCTAAATACTCAACTTCTTCTGAACTTAAAGCTAAACCTTCTTTTTCATTGTAAGCCGCAATGTCTTCAATATTTAAAATTGGTTCTGGTTGAATATCAATCGTAAAACTATCTTGATTTAAACCATCGTATTTTTGAGAAATCATCGGGTCAAAATCAGAATAATCGGCTGAAACAACGTCAAATTCTTCTATTCTGATAATATCAGAAATACCCATATTTTGTGTTATTTCTACGGCATTGGTACTCCAAGGAGTAATCATTGCAGCTCTTGGACCAACAAACGAGAGTTCTAAAGATGTCTCATTTATTTTAGGTTGCTCCCCAAATAACCAGGTAAGTTTTGAAATAGTTTCTGTAGATAATTCTTTTGTTGTTTGAACAGTAAATATTTTACTGCTAACGTTTCCAAAGAAATGAATCATTATTTTGCTGTATTAGTGCTGTATTAATAAGTTATTTTCAATCTGCGAATTTACTTATTTTCAATTTAATATAAAATTAATTAAAGACATAAAAAAACCAGCAATATTTGCTGGTTTTTTTTATTTAATTTCTAGTATCAGGTATTCGGTTTATTTCAATTTTACCTTTTTTAATAGCTTTATGATTTTCGTAGCAATTTAATACTGCTTCAATTATTTGTAAATCGCTTGCTTTTTTTATAAAATAATCTGAATATTCACAATCTATTAGTAATTTATTCAGTTCTTGCCTGTCCATTTCTAGGTATTCCATCATTACTTCTCTATCAAACTTACCTGCTAACATCTTACGTAAATCATCATTATTTTTAAGTTTTTTGATTTTTTTAAGTTGCTTAGGCTTTCTTCCGAAGAGGTTATATACCAAATCAACAGGATTTAGTAATTTGGCAATAGGTGATGATATTTTTTGAGGCTTTCCGATTTCGTAAGTTTGTGGCAATCCGTTAATATGAATCCTTGTAAATCTATCTTGAGGAACTTGTTTAACATCAACTTCTAAAACACCAATTAAATCTGTTGATTTTATAACAACTTCTTTAACATCTTCAGGTTTTTCTCTTAATGATATTACTACTTCATTTCCTTTTAAAAGGTCGTTTGTCACTTTTAGCTTAATAGAAGAGAATCCTAAAAAAGAAACTAAAACAGTATCATTTGCTTTTGATGTCAATTCAAAAAGTCCTTTTTCATTAGTAATAGTACCAGTAACTGCGTTTAAATTTAAAATATGTGCAGCGCTCAAAGGTTTTTTAGTTTCCGAATCAATAACTTGTCCTTTCAGTTGTTGAGAGTAACTTGAAATAGATATAAATATAAATACGATAAGGGATAGGTAGTTTTTTTGTATGTTACAATAATAAGGATTATTGATATGAAATTAGTTAATAAATTGTGAAATTGAAATCAACAAACAAAAAGTAGTATAAAAAATATTAAAAAAGAGATAGAGATAGGAGGTATTTTATATTTGTGCACGTAACAAGAGTCGAACTTGCACATTCTTACGAATACAAGCCCCTCAAGCCTGCGCGTCTACCAATTCCGCCATACGTGCTAAAAAATAAAAAAGCTAAGCAATTATGCTTAGCTTTTTGTGACCGGGCTGGGGCTCGAACCCAGGACCCTCTCCTTAAAAGGGAGATGCTCTACCAACTGAGCTACCAGGTCATTGTTGCTTATTTGTCTAAGCGATTGCAAATATATAACTTTTTTTTGAATATAAAAACATTTTTTATAGTTTTTTTTAAGATATTTGTAATCGCTTAATTTTTAGATTTATGAAAACAGTATTAATAGGATATATGGGGAGTGGTAAGTCTACCATTGGTAGGTTGTTAGCTAAAAAAAATAATTTTTCTTTTATTGATTTAGATGATTATATCGAAGAAAAAGAAAATATGACCGTATCTGAAATTTTCGAAAATAAAGGAGAAATTTATTTTCGAAAACAAGAACATCATTATTTAAAAGAGATACTTGCATTAAAACAAGATGTAATTTTATCTTTAGGAGGCGGTACACCTTGTTATGCAGGAAATATGGATATCATAATAGCTGAAGATGATACAGATACTGTTTATTTAAAAACAAGTATCGATACAATTGTACAGCGATTAATGAATGAAAAAAGCCAAAGACCTTTAGTAGCTCGATTAGAAAAAGGTGATTTACATGAGTTTATAGCTAAACATTTATTTGAGCGAAGTCATTTTTATAATCAAGCAAATCATAAATTAACCGTTGACGCTAAAAAAGTAACTGAAATTGTTACAGAATTAGCGCTTTTATTAGGTTAGATATACCACTGTTTCATCATTATCAAACTCAACAACAACGTGTTCTTTGGTTGATGTAGAAAGGGAAATCCCTTTAAAATCTGCTTTTACAGGGTATTTCTTGTGGTTTCTATTTACTAGCACAGCTGTTTTAAATCGTTTTAACGGAACATCTAAAAAATGCTTTATAGCATATATTAAGGTAGTTCCTGAGCTTAAAACATCATCAATTAAAACTAACGACTTATTTTCGTATTCAGGAATAGTTAAAGAAGTTGTAATAGGTTTTCTGGGCTTTTTTTTATCAATAAAAACCTTACAAAGTTCAATTTTTAAAGGAGATATCTCTAATAATACTTTGTGTATTTTTTCAGCAAATAAATAACCATTATTGGCAATTCCTGCAATTACAATTTCTTTTTCGTTGCTATTGCTCTCGTAAATTTGAAAAGCAATACGACGAATTTTTTGTTCAACTTGTAAATTGTTTAATATAATAGAATCTGATACGTTCATTTTTTTATTTAAAAATTTAAAAAGAAAAGATAAAGATATTACAAATTAATGTCATTTTCTTCAGAATCGACACCATAATCATCAATATCTCGTCTATCTTTTTTGGTAGGTCTTCCTGCGCCTTTTTTTCTGTAATAATCTTTTGAATATTTTAATAAAGCTGTTTTATCAAACTCTTCTTTCGGAGTTAAATCTTTTCTGTATAAATCAACTAATTTAGCGCCAACACGGCTAGGAGGTATATCTAATATTTTTATTTTATAATTTATTTGATCTTTTCGAATTGTTATCTCTTCATTTCCAAAGATCTCTTTAGATGGTTTTAATTTGATACCATTAATTTTTATATGTCCTTTTTTACAAGTATCTGTAGCGATACTTCGTGTTTTAAATAAGCGGATGCACCACAAATATTTGTCGATTCTCATATTAAAAGTTAAAATTTATCTTTTTAGTTTTTACAAAGGTATAAAAATGGTAAATTGCAAGTTAAAATTTCAGAATTAAATGATAAAATTTAAACATCTTTTTTATTTCGTATTGGTAAGTATTTTTTTGTACTCATGTAGTTCAAATAATAATACAAATATTCCTAATTTCGATCATGAAGCACAGGCTGTAAAAGACAAAGATACTATTGTTAAGTTTTTAAAATCTCATTATTATAAAGATGATGTTGATTCAATTAAGCCTTTAATTACAGGTAAAACAGCTTTGTTTACAGATAATAGATTAAAAATGCAGACTGTAAATGAATATGATTTAGATTATACATATTATTACTTTGTGAAAAAACAAGGAATATCAGCTAAAAAACAAACGACTGTTGTTGATTCTGTTTTCACAACTTATAGACTAAGCTCTTTTGTTGATTCTGATGAATTAGTTAAAGAAAGTGATTTAGAAACTCCAACTTGGTTTAATGGTGATTACACAAGATTAATTAGAGGTTGGCTATATGGATTTTCACATTTTAAAGGAGGTACTTTAAAAACAAATGATGATGGAACTCCTATTAATGGTCCTGTTTCTTACAATAATATTGGAGAAGGTTTTTTCTTACTTCCTTCTGGTTTAGCATATAGAAATAATGCTGGATTAACTAATAAAAACTTATTATATATTATTAATTTACATGATATCGTAGAAGATACAGATCATGATTTAGATAATGTTCCTTCTATATTGGAAGATGTTGATGGCGACGGTAAACCATGGAATGATGATACTGATAGTAATCAAGTAGTAAATTATCTTGATAATGATGATGATGGAGATAGTAAATTAACAAAGAATGAAGTTGATAAAGAAGGTGGAAATCCACTTAATAACTTTAGCGACCCTAATAAACCATCTACTCCAGATTTTTTAAATAGAGATATTTACAAGTAAAAACTCACTAGGAGAAAATAAAAAAAGCCTGAATAATTAATTATTTAGGCTTTTTTTATAACTTTTATTTATTAGAACTTATAAGATAGACCTACAATTATTTGATTTATTCTTGTATCAAAACTTACTTCACTAGCATCTGTTTTATTAAGTAAACTGCTTTCGGTATCAGAAAATGCTCTTTCCCAACGTACATCAATACCAAATTTACCTAAATCAACACCAGCACCTAATTGTATTCCCATTGAAAAACCATCTGCTTCTACATCTTTAATTTCATCTGTTCCAAAATCTCCATCAATAATATATTGAAAAGATGGTCCTGCAAAAACACGTCCAAATTTAAAAATTTTCTTACCTAATAATACAGGAACATCAATTTTATTTAAGGTGTATGATGTTTTTACAGTTACAGATGATGTATTTGGCTTAAAAATTACATCGCTATTTAATTGCGTGTACACTAATTCTGGCTGAATATACATACCTAATATTGGTATTTTTCCTCGTAACCAAACACCAGCATGAAAACCAGTTTTACTTTCTCCTCCTGAAAGGACATCATTTTTTACATCTGAAAAAGAATTTGAATTATAATTAACCCCAGCTTTTATACCGTAATTTACTTGAGCTTTAGATAATTGAATTCCTCCTATAAGAAGAAATGTCATTAAAATAATTTTTTTCATCTTTTTTGTTTTAGTTGTTAGTTTGTTTTTTAAGATGATATAAAAGTAGTAAAATAGAATATATTGGCACATAAAAAAGCATCATTTATAATTATAAATGATGCTTTTTTATATATGTATAAAATATTATTTTCTAGAAATAACTTTTCCTACAGCTTTAACGATAGCTGCATCATTTAAACCGTATTTCTCCATTAATTGATCAGGAGTTGCAGATTCACCAAAACTATCATCTACAGCAACAAATTCTTGTGGAGTAGGCGTGTTAGTTGCTAAACAACGAGCAACGCTTTCACCTAAACCTCCGTATTTGTTATGCTCTTCAGCAGTAACAATACATCCTGTTTTTGCTACAGATTTTAAAATAATTTCTTCATCTAAAGGCTTAATTGTATGAATATTAATTACTTCAGCAGAAATTCCTTTTGCTTCTAATTGCTCAGCAGCTTGTAATGATTCCCAAACTAAATGACCTGTAGCAACAATAGTTACATCAGTTCCTTCAGTCATTTTAATACCTTTTCCAATGATAAAAGGCTCATCAGTCATAAAAACAGGTACTTTAGGTCTACCAAAACGTAAATATACAGGGCCTTCGTGTTCAGCAATAGCAATAGTTGCTGCTTTTGTTTGACTGTAATCACAAGTATTAATTACTGTCATACCAGGTAACATTTTCATTAACCCAATATCTTCTAAAATTTGATGCGTAGCACCATCTTCACCTAATGTTAATCCTGCGTGTGAAGCACAAATTTTCACGTTTTTATCTGAATACGCTACAGATTGACGAATTTGATCATAAACACGACCTGTTGAGAAGTTTGCAAATGTTCCTGTAAATGGAATTTTACCTCCAATAGTTAAACCAGCAGCAATACCAATCATGTTAGCTTCAGCAATTCCTATTTGAAAGAAACGTTCTGGATGATTATTTTTGAAATCTCCCATTTTTAAAGACCCAGTTAAATCTGCGCATAAGGCAACTACATTAGGATTTGTCTTTCCTAATTGAGTTAAACCATCACCAAACCCAGATCGGGTATCTTTTTTTTCAGTATAAGTGTATTTTTTCATCAGTTGTGTTGTTGTAAATATGTGTCAAAAATAATCTTTTAAAAAAAAATAGAACTACAAATTTATTAATTCTTTGTAAAGTTTATGAATAGGAAAGCCCATTACATTAAAATAACTCCCTTCAATTTTAGTAATTGCTATTTTACCTATCCATTCTTGAATGCCATAAGCACCCGCTTTATCAAAAGGTTGGTAATTTTTTATATAATAATGAACCTCATCATCAGTTAATTTTTTAAAGGTAACTGTAGTGGTATCGTTAAATATATTTTTAAAATTTTTGTTTGATATACAGATAGAAGTAATAACTTGATGTGTATTATCTGATAAGCTTTTAAGCATTTCAAATGCTTCATCGTAATTTTTAGGTTTACCAAGTGCCTTATTATTGTGCCAAACAATGGTATCCGAAGTAATTAATAAATCTTTTTCTGTTAATTCATCTTCAAAAGGCTTTGATTTTAAATCAGAAAGAAAATCAGTAATTTCCGAAGCTTTTAAGTTTTCGGGATAAATTTCTTCAACTTCTTTTGTTTTAATGGTAAAAGGTACGTCTAAGTCTTTTATTAATTCTTGTCTTCTAGGTGAATTTGACGCTAAAATAATGTTGTAGTTTGATAATTTATTTGATAACATGTTTAAGGTAATAAGAGATTATGGGTATTGTTATAAAAGCGATAAAAAAAACAATCTTAAATATTTTAGATAATGTTTTGTAATCATCAGAACTTGAAGCATTCATTAAATAGTAAATAAAAACTAAATTCGGAACTGTGCCAAAAAATATGACTAAATAACGTATAGAAACATTATTCACGTATAAAAAAGTGATTGAAAAAGAAATAAAACAAATAATAGTACTGATTATTATGGCTGTTTTTTTAGCTCTATTTCTACCTAATAAAATAGGTAAGGTTTTGTTATTGTTTTTATTATCGTGATTGACATTTTTTATATCTATAATTACTTCTTGAATAATATTAGCTAAAAAAGATGTAATTACATATAACGAAATAATTACCTGTATTTTAATAAATAAATCAAGATCTGATGATGAGGTTATATCTACAGGAGAATCAAACCAACAAACAAATAATATAAGAAAAGACCTTAAAAAAGGCCTTAATATATTACTCATAAATGTTTTTCCTACAATTTTCTTAGAATATATAAGTATAATAGAAAAACAAATAATAAACAGTAAACTATAAATTGGTTTTTGAATTTTAAAAGATAAAAAGGTACTTAATAAAAGACCTAATACCCCAAAAATAATAGCGTATTTTTTAGCGTATGGTAGAAAAAAATTATTTGTTATTGATTGTTGCTTTTCTGAATAAAAAACCACTAAATAATTAGACGAAATAAATAGGAGTATAGCTATTGTTAAAATAGCTAAATCAAAAAAAGAAAGTATTGTTTTAAATCCATAACCGTATAAAAAAGAATATTTAAATAAAAAAAACACAAACCCTAAGTATAAAAGCATTTTCCAGCGAATAACCTTAAGTAATGTACTAATCATCATTAATTAAAATCCTTTTTTATACGAGCTAAGTCTTTTTTATTATCTCTATCTTTCATTGTTTGACGCTTATCGTGATTCTTTTTTCCTTTCCCTAAAGCGATATCTAATTTTGCCCAACCATTGTCATTTAGAAACAATTTAAGAGGCACGATAGTATTTCCTTTAGCTTCAACTTCTCGTTCTAGTTTTCTTAACTCTTTTTTATTCAGTAATAAACGGCGTTCACTAGTTGTTTTATGATTAAAGTTATTACCAAAAGAATATTCTTCAATATACATATTGATAACAAAAAGTTCTCCTTGCTCATTAAACTCACAAAAACTTTCAGTTATTCTAGCTTTACCAAGTCTTATTGATTTAATTTCAGTACCAGTAAGTTGAATTCCGGCAGTGTACTTATCTAGTATCTCGTATTCGAAACGAGCTTTTTTATTCTGTATGTTAATCTTTTTTTGCATAATAATGCAAATATATAACAAAAAAAGGCGGTGTTTTAAAAACACCGCCTTTTTTAATATATAGATATAAAGAACAATAATTTTAATTAATTATTATTACCAATATTACTATCTGATTGATTTCTAAAAACTAATACCTCATCAAAAACATCTAATAAAATATTACTATCTGTAGTTACAGCACCTGATAATATTTCTTTTGATAATTGATTTAATACTTCTTTTTGAATAACACGTTTTACAGGTCTTGCTCCAAATTCAGGTTGATATCCTTTTTTAGCTAAATAGGTGATAGCTTCATTCGTAGCATTTAAAATTATATGTTGTTCAGCAATCATCTTTTTAATACTATTCAATTGTATTCTTACAATTTGTTCGATATCTTTTTCTGATAAAGGAGTAAACAAGATAATATCATCAATTCTATTTATAAACTCAGGGCGTACGGTTTGTTTTAATAATCCTAAAACTTCCGTTTTAGCAAGTTCCATTGTTGCATCAACATCATCTTTTAAAATATCAAAACCTTCAAATTTCTCTTGAATTAAATGACTACCCATATTTGAGGTCATAATAATGATAGTATTTTTAAAATCAGCAACACGTCCTTTATTATCAGTTAAACGTCCTTCATCTAAAACTTGTAGTAAAACATTAAATGTATCAGGGTGTGCTTTTTCAATTTCATCTAACAAAACAACAGAGTAGGGCTTTCTACGAACTGCTTCTGTTAATTGTCCACCTTCATCATAACCAACATAGCCAGGAGGTGCTCCGACTAATCTACTCACTGAATGACGCTCTTGATATTCACTCATATCAATACGAGTCATCGCATTTTCATCATCAAATAAATAATCGGCTAATGCTTTTGCTAATTCTGTTTTACCGACACCTGTAGTTCCTAAAAACAAGAAACTTCCTAAAGGTTTATTCGGGTTTTGCAAACCTGCTCTTGAACGACGTACAGCATCAGAAACCGCTACAATTGCTTCTTCTTGTCCTACAACACGTTTGTGTAATTCATCTTCTAGTTTTAATAATTTTTCACGTTCTGATTGAATCATTTTAGTTACAGGAACTCCAGTCCATTTCGCTACAACTTCGGCAATATCATCATAAGTAACTTCTTCTTTAATTAAAGAATTTTCACTTTGATTCTCTAAAGCTTCTTGTTGAACTTCTAATAATTTTTGAGCTTCTTTTATTTTACCATATCTTAATTCTGCTACTTTACCGTAATCACCATTGCGTTCGGCTTTATCAGCTTCAATTGAATAATTTTCAATATCTGTTTTTAATTGCTGAACAGCATCTACAACGGCTTTTTCTGATAACCATTTCGCACTTATTTCATTACGTTCTTCTTTAAGATTAGCAACATCTTCATTTAATGATTTTAATTTAATGGTATCATTTTCACGTTTTATAGCTTCAATTTCAATTTCTAATTGCATTATTTTACGATCAAGAATATCTAAATTTTCTGGTTTAGAATTCATTTCCATACGTAATTTAGAAGCTGCCTCATCCATTAAATCAATAGCTTTATCAGGTAAAAAACGATTGGTAATATAACGTTGCGATAATTCTACTGCGCCAATAATTGCTTCATCTTTAATACGAACTTTATGATGTGCTTCGTATTTATCTTTAATTCCTCGTAAAATAGAGATAGCGCTTTCAGTATCTGGTTCATCAACAATTACCTTTTGAAAACGACGCTCTAAAGCTTTGTCTTTTTCAAAATACTTTTGATACTCGTCTAAAGTAGTAGCTCCAATTGCTCGTAATTCACCACGCGCCAAAGCAGGTTTTAAAATATTAGCCGCATCCATAGCTCCATCACCGCCACCAGCGCCAACTAAAGTATGTATTTCATCGATAAACAAAACAATATCTCCATCTGATGAGGTAACCTCTTTTACTACGGATTTTAAACGCTCTTCAAACTCTCCTTTAAATTTAGCTCCAGCTATTAAAGCTCCCATATCTAAAGAGTAAATTATTTTACTCTTTAAGTTTTCAGGAACATCACCTCTAATAATTCTGTGTGCTAATCCTTCGGCAATAGCTGTTTTACCTGTTCCTGGTTCCCCAACTAATAGGGGATTGTTTTTTGTTCTTCTAGATAAAATCTGTAATAATCTGCGGATTTCTTCATCTCTACCAATTACAGGATCTAATTTTCCGTCTTGGGCTAATTTATTTAGATTATTAGCATATTTATTTAATGAATTATAAGTTTCTTCAGCGCTTTGAGAAGTAACACGTTCACCTTTTCGTAATTCATCAATGGTTGCTGTTAAGCTTTTTTCAGTAACACCTTGATCTTTTAAAACTTGAGTTATCTGACTTTTTGATTTAAAAATAGCTAAAATTAAATGCTCAATAGAAACATATTCATCGGTCATTTTTTTAGCGATAATAGACGCTTCGTTTAATGTTTTATTCGTTTCACGAGAAAGCATTAATTCCGCTCCAGAAACCTTAGGAAAGCTTTCTAATTGCTTTTCTAGAATCTGTTCTAAAATACTAATATTAATATTTAGTTTCTTTAATATAAATGGTAACACATTTTCATCAACAGTAAATAATGCTTTAAAAATATGCTCATTTTCTATTTGTTGATTTCCATAAGATTGCGCTAACTGTTGCGCCTGCTGTATGGTTTCTTGTGATTTTGTTGTATAATTGTTGAAATTCATAATTTTTTATTAATCGTTAACTTAACTTTTTCAGATATAAGGATAAGGTCAAAAGTAATACCAAGGATTTACACTTGTTAAAAGCAGACAAAGTGTCTTTAAATAAGTTGTTTTACTTAATTTAAAATGACGTTATGTCTGTTTCTTGTTAAAAAAAAGTAAAAAAGAAAGGTTTTAAAGAAAATATCGACAAATTTAAAAAACAATTAGTATGAGTATATTAAACACATTATTTGGAAATAATAAAGAAACTAAAAAAGAAAAAATTTCTTTTTTAAATTGGATTCCATTAACCTCATTAGAGCAGTTAGAAGAAATAAAAAATCAATCAAATGAAGAACCTATTGCTATTTTTAAACATTCAACACGATGTAGTATTAGTAGTGTAGCAATTAATCGATTTGAAAAATCTTTTGATGAATCATTACAAGATTTTAAAGTCTATTATCTTGATTTGATTTCTTATAGAGAAGTTTCTAATGAAGTAGGATACAAATTTCAAGTAGTACATCAATCACCTCAGCTCTTAATTATTCAAAAAGAAGTAGCAATAGCACATGCTTCTCATTACGAAATTGCTGAAATTGATTTAAGAAAATTCTAAAAAAGATACCGTTTTTAACGGGATTTATTTAAATACGTCGTATTTTTGCGTACTACAAAAAAGCATAAAATTGAGCAACGAAAACACACCTACACAAGAAACCAAAGGAAAAAATTTATACGATTATCAGAAAGAAGCATTGTTTAAAATATTTAAATGTTTTGAGAATGCTCCTGAAAATTTTCACTTATTATACCAATTACCAACAGGTGGAGGTAAAACAGTGATTTTTTCAGAAATTACACGTCAGTTTATTAAACATTATCAAAAAAAGGTATTGATAATGACGCATCGTATTGAGTTATGTAAGCAAACTGCAAAGATGCTTGGAGAATTTGGTGTAGAGAATAAAATTATCGATAGTAAAGCTGATTTAGAAGATCAAGACAAATACGATTGTTTCGTTGCAATGGTAGAGACTTTAAACAATCGTTTAAATGACGAGATGTTAGATATTTCTGATGTAGGTTTAGTTATTATTGATGAAGCACATTATAATTCATTTACGAAATTGTTTAAGTTTTTTGATAAATCGTTTGTACTTGGTGTAACAGCAACACCGTTAAGTTCGAATATCAAATTACCAATGAAAGACAATTATGATGATTTAATTGCAGGTGAAAGTATTGGTACCTTAATACAAAACGAATATTTAGCAAGAGCAAATGTATTCTCATATAATGTTGGTTTAACATCTTTAGAAATAGGAGCAAACGGAGATTACACCGTAAAATCATCAGAAGATTTATATACAAATACAGATATGTTATCGAAGCTTCTACAAGCTTACGAAGAACGTGCTAAAGGAACAAAAACATTGATTTTTAATAACGGGATTAACACATCGTTACACGTGTACGATACTTTTAAAAGGGGAGGTTACCCTATTGCGCATTTAGATAACACGAATACTAAAAAAGAACGTGATGCTATTTTGAAATGGTTTCATGAAACACCAGACGCAATTATTACCTCTGTAAGTATTTTAACAACTGGTTTTGACGAACCTTCAGTAAAATCAATTATTTTAAATAGAGCAACAAAATCATTAACTCTTTATTATCAAATGATTGGTAGAGGGTCTCGTATTTTTAAAGGAAAAAATGATTTTAATGTAATTGATTTAGGAAATAACTTTCATCGTTTTGGACCTTGGGGTGCTGATTTAGATTGGCATAAAATGTTTAGAGCTCCTAATTTTTATTTAGATAATTTATTATCTGATGAGGAAATTGAAAATGAATTTAGATATGAGTTACCAGCTAACGTTAGAGAAGAGTTTTCAAAATCTGAAGATTTATACTTTGATGTAAAAAAGGTTTATATCGAAACGATTCAGGCAGGACAATCTTCAAAAAAAGTTTTAGAAAAGTCAATAGACCATCATGCTAAAATTTGTGTAGAAAATAGTGAAGATGTTTTTGATGCTTTAATCTTAGCGAAAAAACTAGGAGGAGAAATTGATGATAGAATACATCGATATTCTAAATGTATCTGTAAAAGTACTCATAATTTTATTGATTGGTTACAAGATGATTATAGAAAGAAGTTAAATTCTCATTTACGTTCAAATTTTGATGAGATATATGAAGATATTTTTGGTCATCCGCCACCAGAAGAAGAGGAAGAAGACGAAGAATAAAAAATAAAAAACCAGTTCATATTTTGAACTGGTTTTTTATTTTAAAATAGGGAATAAGTTGAGGTGCATTTAAATTAAAATTCAATAGCTGGTAAAACTTTACCTGTACATTCTCCAAAACCAATACGAACCTCATCATTTTCAGAGTATCCACGCATAATAACAGTATCATGATCGTTGATAAATTTACGCTCAGAACCGTCATTTAATTTTAATGGGTTTTGACCTCTCCAAGTTAATTCTAACATAGAACCAAAACTATCTTTAGTAGGTCCTGAAATGGTTCCAGACCCCATCATATCACCAGCGTTTATAGGACATCCATTTATAGTGTGATGTGCTAATTGTTGTGCCATAGTCCAATACATATATTTAAAGTTTGAATTACAAACAACAGTTTCTTCTTTTCCCTCTGGTTGAATCGCCATTTGTAAATTAATATCAAAACTATCTTTTCCTTCTTTTTTCAGATAAGGTAAAGGCTCATGTACTTGCTTTGGGTTATCAACTCTAAAAGGTTGCAAAGCATCTAAAGTTACAATCCAAGGAGAAATAGTAGAAGCAAAGCTCTTTCCTAAAAATGGACCTAAAGGCACATATTCCCAAGCCTGTATATCACGAGCAGACCAATCATTAAACAAAACCAATCCAAAAATATATTCATCAGCATCTTCAATAGGAATTCTGTCTCCTAAATCGTTTGCAACGGTAGTTATAAATGCCATTTCTAATTCAAAATCTAATAATTTTGAAGCTCCAAAATTGGGTTTTGTTTCTCCTTCATTAGGTTTTTGTTGCCCAACAGGACGACGAACAGGTGTACCTGAAGGGATAATAGAAGAACTTCTACCATGATAACCAATAGGAATATGTAACCAATTAGGTAATAAGGCATTTTCAGGGTCACGAAATAAAGAACCAACATTTGTAGCACGCTCTTTGCTTGCGTAAAAATCGGTATAATCACCAACTGCTACAGGAAGTTGCATTTCAACATCTTCCATTCTAAAAATTACTTGATACTTATGTTCTGCATTATCACGTAATTTACCATTAGTTACATCAAAGATTTCAGCAATTTTATTACGAACTAAACGCCAAGTTTTACGTCCATCAGCAATAAAATCATTTAAAGTATCTTGTAAGAAGATATCATCAGTTAAAGGAATATCTTCAAAATACCCTAATTGATGTAAGGCACCTAAATCGATAGCAAAATCACCAATTCTAGTACCAATAGTAATAATATCATCTTTCGTTATAAATACTCCGAAAGGAATGTTTTGAATAGGAAAATCTGATTTTTTATTAACAGTTAGCCAAGATTTTCTATTCGGATTATTTGCTGTTATTTTCATTTAGGGTTCTATTTAGTTTCCTTCAAACCTACATATTTTTTCAATTAAAACCAATATTCATTATGAAAAAAAGTTAAAATAATACATTTTATAATAATATAGTATTAGTTCATTGTTATTAATAAAATTATTACATTTGGATAATTATTTAACAAAAGATAAGATGCAAAAAGATCATCAAATATTTGATTTAATTCAAGAAGAAAAAGAACGTCAGCTAAATGGTTTAGAATTGATTGCTTCTGAAAACTTTGTAAGCGAACAAGTAATGGAAGCTCAAGGTTCTATTTTAACAAACAAATACGCCGAAGGATACCCTGGTAAACGTTATTACGGTGGGTGTGAAGTTGTAGATGTTGTAGAGCAAATAGCAATTGACAGAGCTAAAGAATTATTTGGAGCTGAATACGTAAATGTTCAACCACATTCAGGTTCACAAGCTAATACGGCAGTTTTTGCGGCATGTTTAAACCCTGGAGATACTATTTTAGGTTTTGACTTGTCTCACGGAGGACACTTAACACACGGATCACCTGTAAATTTTTCAGGAAAATTATATAATCCTGTTTTTTACGGAGTAGATAAAGAAACTGGTCAAATTGATTATAATCATTTAGAACAACAAGCTAAAGAACATAAGCCAAAATTAATAATCGCAGGAGCTTCGGCATATTCTCGTGATATGGATTTTGCAAAGTTTAGAGAAATTGCTGATAGTGTTGGTGCTATTTTAATGGCAGATATTTCTCATCCAGCAGGTTTAATTGCTAAAGGAATTTTATCTGACCCAATACCTCATTGTCATATTGTAACGACAACTACTCATAAAACATTACGTGGACCACGTGGTGGAATTATTATGATTGGTAAAGATTTTGAAAATCCTTTTGGATTAAAATTAAAATCAGGAAAGTTAAAGAAAATGTCAACATTGATAAATTCTTCAGTTTTTCCAGGAAATCAAGGTGGACCTTTAGAACACGTTATTGCTGCTAAAGCTGTTGCTTTTGGTGAAGCTTTAACTGATGAGTTTTTAGAATACCAAATTCAAGTAAAAGAAAACGCACAAGCAATGGCGAAAGCTTTTGTAGCAAAAGGATACAATATTATTTCTGGAGGAACAGACAATCACTGTATGTTAATCGATTTAAGAAATAAAGATATTACTGGTAAAGATGCTGAAATAGCATTAGGAAAAGCAGATATTACTGTAAACAAGAACATGGTTCCTTTTGATACTCAAAGTCCATTTGTAACTTCAGGTATCCGTATTGGTACTTCTGCAATTACTACTCGTGGTTTACAGGAAGAGGATATGCAAGTAGTTGTTGATTTAATTGATGCAGCTATTCAAAATGCGACAAACGAAGAAAAACTTAGTGAAATTAGTGAAGATGTTCATAATTTAATGCAACACCGTAGACTATTTATAATGTAAGTTAAAACTTATTTATAACTCTAACTACTAAGTACAAAATAAAAAAGCACTGATTTTAATTAAATCGGTGCTTTTTTGTATTGAATGAAAATTAAACACTTATTTATTAATACATATATATGAATTTTAACTATGAATGATATTTACATAATTTCAACTGTGCTAATTTTTTTATCCGCAATATTCGGATATATAAATGTTCGCTTTTTAAAGTTACCAAATACAATTGGTTTAATGATTTTAACCATCTTATTTACCTTAGCTGTTCTTTTACTTAGCACTATAGATCCAACATTATTAAACTTTGAGAAATCGATTATTTCTCAAATCGATTTTAAAACCTTATTATTAGATGAAATGCTAAGTTTCTTGCTATTTGCGGGAGCATTACACACTAATTTTGATCAACTTAAAATACAGCGTTGGCCAATATTGTTATTTTCAACATTAGGAGTATTAACCTCAACTTTTTTAGTAGGTATTGTTATGTTTTTTGCACTACAACTTATTAGTTTAGACGTTAGCTTTATCAATTGCTTGTTGTTTGGAGCATTAATCTCACCAACCGACCCAATTGCTGTGTTAGGTATTCTTAAAAAAGCAGGAGTTCCTAAAAAATTAGAAACTAAAATTGTTGGAGAATCTCTTTTTAACGATGGTGTAGGTGTTGTTATCTTTTTAACTATTTTTAAAATTGCAGAATCAGATACAGCAAACGTAAGTACAATTGACGTATTACAGCTTTTCGGACAAGAAGTAATAGGAGGTATTGGTATTGGATTAATTTTAGGTTGGGTTACATATCGCTTGTTAAAATCTATTGATGATTTTGATATTGAAGTAATCATCACTTTAGCAACCGTAATGGGAGGAACAGTATTATGTCACAAATTTCATTTATCAGCTCCTTTAGCGATGGTTACTGCAGGTTTAATAGTAGGAAACGATACAGTAAGAGCTAATTCTATGTCTGAAACTACAGAGAAGTATGTCGATAAGTTTTGGGAATTACTAGATATCTTATTAAACGCCATTTTATTTGTATTGATAGGAATGGAAATGTTAGTGTTAGTAATAGAAGGGAGATTTGTTTTAGCAGGTTTATTAGCAATTCCTATCTGTTTAATATGCCGTTATATTTCTTTGTTTGTGCCGATAAAAATCTTTGAAAAAAAATTAGATTTCGTGAAAAACACCGATGTAATTATGACATGGGGAGGTTTGAGAGGCGGAATATCAATAGCTTTAGCTTTAGGATTATCTGTAAGTATGGAAAGAGATTTATTTCTAGTAATTACTTATATTGTAGTTGTATTTTCTATTATAGCACAAGGTTTAACAGTTGATAAATTAGTAAAACGGTTAAAAGAATAATTTTATTAGAGTGATAAAAAAACCTCAACTTTATATTTTTAAGTTGAGGTTTTTTTAATTTCAGGAGGATTTAATTTATTTTGGTTATTCAAATGAAATATTTTAATTTAAATTTTTGCCTGCGCTCTATTTAAAATACTATCAGGTAATGATTTTTTAGTTTTCACTCCCATTTTCTTTATTTTTTCAATACGATTGATAAGATTACCTGTACCATCTACTAATTTATTCACGGCGCTATTATAATCTCCTTTTGCAGCATCTATTTTTTTACCAATACCTATTAAATCTTGTAATAATCCGTAAAATTTATCATACAAAGCACCTGCTTGCCTAGCTATTTCTAAAGCATATTGTTGCTGTTTTTCATTATTCCACATAGTATCAATAGTACGTAAAGTAGCTAATAATGTTGTAGGAGTAACAATAACAATGTTTTTTTCAAAAGCTTTATTATATAGTGAATTATCTTGATTTAAAGCTATTGCAAATGCAGGTTCTATAGGGATAAAAAGTAACACGAAGTCAGGAGATTCAACTTTATAGATATCTTCATATTTTTTTTCGGACAATTGCTCTACATGACGACTTAAAGAATTAATATGCTGTTTTAAGAATTGCTTTTTTCGAATATCATCATCTTCTGTATTTACAAATTCTTCATAAGCTTTAAGCGATACTTTTGAATCGATAATCATCTTTTTATTATTCGGTAAATGAATAACAACATCAGGTAATACTCTTTTTCCTTCATCATTTATAAATGATTGTTGTACGAAATATTCACTACCTTTTTCTAGACCGGATTTCTCTAGAACACGCTCTAAAACTAATTCCCCCCAATTTCCTTGAATTTTATTATCACCTTTTAAAGCCTTTGTTAAATTAATGGTTTCTTTACTCATCTGTAAATTCATTTCTCTTAAACCAATAATTTGTTGACGTAAAGCAGCATGATAATCGATACTTTCTTTATGAGTTTTATCTACTTTATCTTCAAAAGTTTTAATTTTTTTAAATGAAGAGGGTTTAATATATTGTCGATATTTTCTTTATTTTGAGCAGTAAATTTAGTTGATTTTTCTTCTAATATTTTATTTGCTAAATTTTCAAATTCTTTAGTAAATTTATCCTGTAGCTTTGTCACTTCTTCTTTATTCTCATTAAATTTTAGTTGAAAATTTTTTAGTTCTTCCTTTTTAATGACCAGTTGAGTACTAACAATTTCCTTTTCTTTTACAGCCTCATTTAAATGGTTTTGAATATCTTCTTTATGAGTTTCTAAGTTTGAAATATTAATTTTTAAGCCAGTTAATTCCTTTTCTAAATCAGTTGTTAATTGTTTGGCCTTTAATTTAGATAAAAGGTTTCCGATAATAAAACCAAAAAGCAAAGTGCTTGAGGCGATTAAAATAGATGTATTCATTAGATTTTCAAGTTTTTACGTGGTTAACCAAATATAAACTAAGATTTTTTATTTTTATCACATTGAAAGTAGAAAAAATAGGTGATAACGATGTAATAATAACATACTAGATCAATCGTGATTCATACCATTGAGAATAAAGCTGTATTTTTGACGTTTATTTTATAAAATATGATATCAAAATTTATATTTACAAAAGTTTTAGGTTGGAAGTTTAATGGCGAATTTCCAAAAGAACTTAAAAAATATGTATTAATAGGTGCTCCACATACAAGTTGGCAAGATTTTATGGTTGGTTTGTTTTCAAAAAAAATTACAGGTACAAAACTTAACTTTGTAGGAAAAAAAGCACTATTTAAACCACCGTTTGGTTGGTTTTTTAAATCGCTAGGAGGTGCGCCAATCGATAGAAGTAAAAGTACTAATGTAGTTGAAGCAATTGTTAAAGTTTTTAATGAAAATGATGAGTTTAGATTAGCAATATCACCAGAAGGAACTAGGCAATTTGTTGATAAATGGAAAACAGGCTTTTATTACATCGCGCAAGGCGCAAATGTGCCTATTGTAATGCTTGGTTTCGATTTTGAAAATAAAGAAGTAAAACTTTCAAAACCTTTTTATCCTACAGGTGATATCAAAGAAGATTTTACGCATTTTTATCAATTTTATAAAAATATTAAAGGAGCAAAGCCTGAATTATTTAATAATCAATCTTTTTTATAATTTTCTGATAAAAAACTAAAATAAAAAGAAGTGTATTTCCTGTAAAGTGTGATTATCTTTGCCAAAAAATATTTTTATGCCAAAACAATTTTCAGATTTAGGAATTAATAAACAATTACAACAGCGTTTAGTTGATTTAAAAATTACTCTTCCAACAGATGTACAAGAAAAAACGATACCTGTTATTCTAAATCAAAAAGAAGATGTTGTTGTTTTAGCAAAAACAGGAACAGGTAAAACTGCTGCTTTTGGATTGCCTTTATTACAACTTATCGATACCGAAAAAACAACGATACAAACCTTAATATTAGCTCCAACAAGAGAATTAGGTCAGCAGATTTATAATAATTTAGTTTCTTTTTCTACAAATAATGAAGTAAGTATTGCTTCTATATGTGGAGGTATTCCTATAAAACCTCAAATTGAGCGTTTAGCTACTACTACGCATATTGTAATTGCAACACCAGGTCGTTTAGTCGATTTAGTAAAGCGTGGAGCTATCAATATAAAAGAAATAAAGTATTTTGTTTTAGATGAAGCAGATGAAATGGTAAGTGCTTTAAAAGATGAGGTAGATACTATTATTAAAGGAATTCCAAAAAATAGAAGAACTTTATTATTCACGGCAACCATGTCTGGAGTTATAAAACAACTGGTTCAGAATTACATGTCTAAACACGTAGCGCATATCGAAGCTGATATGGCAACGGTTGGGCATCAAGGAATAGATCATCAGTATGTGGTGGTAAAACCTATTGAAAAATTAGAAGTATTACTTCATTTTTTAAACTCGAAAGAAGGACAACGTGGTATTATCTTCTGTAAAACGAAAGCTGCTGTTAATAAATTAGCTAAAAATTTAGCGATTAATAAATTTTCGTCAGGAGCAATTCACGGAAGTTTAACCCAAGGGATTCGTGATAGAATTATGGGACAATTTAGAGAAGGTTATATTGATATTTTAGTAGCTACAGATTTAGCTGCTCGTGGTATTGATGTAAAAGATGTTTCTTATGTTGTTAATTATCATCTACCTGATACTTATGATGCTTACGTACACAGAAGCGGAAGAACTGCAAGAGCAGGAGCAAAAGGACTTTCTTTAACTATCTTACAAGAAGATGAGGTTAAAGATATTGCTGATTTCGAAAAAGAATTAGGAATCGTTTTTAAACCATTTAAAAAGGCAGATGCTAAAAGCATTGAAGAAAATAACGGTTTAATTTGGGCTAAAAAAATATTCAAAACAAAGCCAAATAGAAATGTTTCTGAAGATTTTAAATCAAAAGTAAAAACTATTTTTCATCATTTAACAAAAGAGGAGTTAGTTGATAAAATTTTAGCAAATTACTTAGTAGAATCAAATACAGTAACTCCAAAAAAGGAAGTTAAGAAATAAAATTAAGAAATAAAAATGAACAAAATGTGTCATATGTGAAAATATGGTAGCATCTTTGCAAATAGATAAGTAAGTTTATAAATTATTTAATTACATTACAATGAATAAAGGAATAGTAAAATTTTTCAATGATACTAAAGGTTTTGGTTTTATCACTGAAGAAGGCGTAACAAAAGATCACTTTGTACACATTTCAGGATTAATCGATGAAATCAGAGAAGGTGACCAAGTTGAATTTGAATTAGAAGAAGGTAAAAAAGGACCAAATGCAGTGAACGTAAAAGTGATCTAAAAAAAATATTTCAAGTTTTAAAAGTCCATCATTTTTGATGGACTTTTTTATTTTATTATAAGCAGAAAAGCTTTTATTTTATTTTATAAAACACTAATTTTATAAAAATAAATAATAAAAATCACAAAAATTAACACAATTTGGGGTATATTGGGGCAATTCTAATGATTCCCTTTAAAAGAGGGCTTCATAATCTTATTCTAAATTAAAACTAGTAGTATAATTCTATATTAAATATTATGGCAAAATCTCAGCAATCATTTAACAAGAATGAAAAAGAGAAAAAGCGTTTAAAAAAACGTGAAGATAAAAGAAAGAAAATGGATGCTCGTAAGGCAGACATAAGAGAAAATGGTCCAACAGGAATTGAATTCGCATATACTGATGCTTATGGGAATTTATCTTCAACTCCTCCTGATCCAGATCAAAAACCAATAGTTATTAACGCAGAAGACATTCAAGTTAGCGTTCCTAAAACTTTAGAAGGCGATAAAGAAGCGTTTGATCCTATTAGAAAAGGAACTGTTTCATTTTTTGATTCATCTAAAGGATTCGGTTTTATTATCGATTCAGCAGATCAAGAAAAATATTTTACACACGTAAGTGGTATTATTGATGAAATTTCTGAAAATGACAAAGTAAGTTTCGAACTTGAAAAAGGGATGAAAGGAATGAATGCTGTAAAAGTTACTTTAGTTAAGTAGTTTTTTATTGATTTAAAATTAAACAAAAAAGAGATTAACCGTTAAGGTTAATCTCTTTTTTGTTTAATAAATTATGTTTTAGATGAGGTTTTAAAAGTAAATTTAGAATGATGATGATATCTAAATGTAAAAACTCGTTAAAAAGCAGTAATTTCGCGCCCGAATATAAATTATCGTCATAAAGACATTGTTTTATATCAAAAAAAATATACGTAAAACTAAAAAAACTAAAAAGTAGTTTGATATGAGTGAACAAAAATCGAGTATAGATATAGCATCTTGTATCGCTACATTACAACATTTATTAGCAGATACAAATCAGCTTTTTGAATTACCTGAAGATGAAAGAGTAGCTCTTTTTAAAGCTGCAGGTGAATTAACAAGACCGAATCGTACTGAGTTTGAGCGTAGAAGAAAAGACGCCAAAAAAGCTGCGAAACGTAAAATGATTGCCAAAGACACACACGCTAGAAAATCAACAGGAATTCGTTCAGCAAGAGAATCGGCATTATTTGTTGCTCCTAAATTATTAGCTGCTGCGGATTTATCCGAAGATACATTAGAGCTAGAATCGCCTAGAAACTGCTACGTTTGTAAAACCGTTTATACGAAATTGCATCATTTTTATGATACAATGTGTAAAGATTGTGGTGATTTAAATTATGCAAAACGTTTTCAATTAACAGATTTAACCGATCAAGTAGCTGTTATTACAGGTTCTCGATTAAAAATTGGATACCATATTACGTTAATGCTATTGCGTTCGGGGGCTAGGGTAGTTGCAACAACTCGTTTTCCTGCGGATTCAGCAATTCGTTTTTCTAAAGAAGAAGATTATAAAGATTGGAGTGATCGCTTACATATTCACGGACTTGATTTACGTCATATCCCAAGTGTAGAGATTTTTTGTAATTATATAGAGCAAAAATACGATAGATTAGATATCTTAATCAATAATGCGGCACAAACCGTAAGAAGACCTTCAGGTTTTTACTTTCATTTAATGGAAAATGAAAAGCTTCCTGTTGATAAACTTCCTAAGTTAGCCCAAACTTTATTAAAAGATCATATTAGCTGTTTAGAGGAGTTATCAAGTTTAAGTGTCCCTACGGATAAAACAAGTAAAAATAATGTATTACCAGTTACTTGGCACGGTCCTGAACCTGGAATAGGTTTGCGTAATTCAGCAGCATTATCTCAAATTCCATATAGTTTTGATAATTCGTTACAAACTGCTGAGGTTTTTCCAGAAGGTGAATTAGATGCCGATTTACAACAAGTAGATTTAAGAAAAACGAATAGCTGGCGTTTAAGATTAGGTGAAATTGAAACTACCGAAATGGTAGAGGTACAGTTAGTTAATGCTGTTGCTCCATTTGTATTATGTAATCGTTTATCTAATTTAATGATGAAAGAAAACACAGGTAAAAAGCATATTATAAATGTAACAGCAATGGAAGGTAAGTTTCATCGATTTAAAAAAGTAGATAGACATCCGCACACAAATATGGCAAAAGCGGCTTTAAATATGTTAACACATACTTCAGCATCTACTTTTGCAAAATCTGGTATTTATATGAATGCAGTGGATACTGGTTGGGTTACTGATGAAGATCCTGCTGAGTTATCTAAAAAGAAAGTAGAAACACACGATTTTCAACCGCCTTTAGATATTGTGGATGGTGCGGCACGTGTTATGGATCCATTAATTGATGGTATAAATACAGGAAAACATTGGTCTGGTAAGTTCTTAAAGGATTATTTTCCTATTGACTGGTAAGACTTTTATAGTTTCTGGCATCATCTTTGCAATCTAGTTAGTAATTATTAAAATATTAAATAGAGTAACATTATGAGTATAGGAACAGTAAAATTTTTCAACGAAACAAAAGGATTTGGATTTATTACAGAAGAAGGAGTTGAAAAAGACCACTTTGTACACATTTCAGGTTTAATCGATGAGATTAGAGAAGGTGACGAAGTTGAATTTGATTTAGAAGAAGGTAAGAAAGGACCAAATGCAGTGAACGTAAAAGTAATCTAAGCATATATCTTTTCAAGTTATTTATAAAAAAGCCCATCATTATGATGGGCTTTTTACTTTTTATAAAATTATCAAAAAAGAAAATATTTTAATTTGAAGCAATTTCCCGCTTTCCGCACTCGCTTTTTTTGTTTTTTCGAAAAGAAAAACAAAAAAGAGCTCAAACAATGCTTCAATCGGGGCTAGGCATTTTTACTTCATTTTAAAAATTGAAATTATTTTAAGCTTTCTAATAATTTTTCGGCAACTAACTCAGAAGATGCTGGGTTTTGCCCTGTAATTAAATTACCATCTTGTATTGCATAAGCATTCCAATCTTCTTTTTTAGAATAGATTCCACCATTTTTAGTTAACATATCTTCTACTAAAAAAGGAACAACATCAGTAAGACCAACGGCAGCTTCTTCTGTATTTGTAAAACCTGTTACTTTTTTACCATTTACTAAAAAAGAACCATCTGCATTTTTTACTTCTTTTAAAGCGGCAGGTGCGTGGCATACAAAAGCAATCGGTTTCTTTTGATTGTTGAATTCTTCAATCAAAGCAATTGAAGTAGCATCGGTTGCTAAATCCCATAAAGGTCCATGTCCTCCAGGGTAGAAAACAGCATCAAAATCATCAGCATTAATATTTGCTAATACCTTTGTATTTGCAATTTTAGCTTTTGCAGCGTCATCTTTATTAAAACGCTCCGTATCTTGAGTAGCAGTATCAGGCGAATCACTATTTGGGTCAATAGGGGCAGCGCCACCTTTTGGTGTTGCAATAGTAATCGTTGCGCCTTTATCTAATAAGTTATAATATGGGTTGGCAAATTCTTCTACCCAGAATCCTGTTTTTTTATCAGTACTCCCTAATTTATCGTGCGATGTTAAAACAAATAATATGTTCATTATGTTCATTTTGTTATATTTTTTTACAGTTATTTTTTCTTCCGAAGAAATTCTTTTATTCTTAGCATCTTTACAACTTGATGCGGTAATCATAGTAAGTACTATAGCTACTGTTTGTAATATTTTCATATAAATAATACTTAAGTTTAAGTAACGTTTGTTTAGTACGCCATTTCAACTACTATTTCTTTCAAATTTCTTCTTATTTAATGCTGTTTTATTCAATTACCGTTACTAATTCTTCCATAGGTTTTCTGACTTTTACTAAGTTTACCAACCAATCTTTGTCTTCAGCTCTGTATCCGATAGGTAACAAAACAGCACTACGTAATCCTTTTTCACGTAAGTTTAAAATTTCATCAACTGCTGTAGGATCAAAACCTTCTACAGGTGTAGCATCAACACCTTCATAAGCAGCGGCTGTAATTGCTTGAGAAAAAGCAATGTATGCTTGTTTAGCTGCATGATTAAAGTTTTCTTCTGAATCTTTATGCGGATAAGAACTCAATAACATTTGACGGTAATTCTCCCAACCTTCGTTTTTAAAACCTCGAATTTTGTTTGTTAAATCGAACATATGATTAATTCTTTCTTCGGTATAGGTATCCCAAGCAGCAAAAACAAGTAGGTGAGAGCAGTCTGTAATTACGGATTGATTCCAAGCGATAGGTTTAATCTTTTCTTTTATCTCTTGGTTTTTAATCACAAAAATCTCAAAAGGCTGTAATCCGCTTGATGTTGGTGCTAAACGAGCAGCTTCTAAAATACGAGTTATTTTATCTTCTGAAATTTTTTCACCGTTCATTGCTTTAGCGGCATATCTCCAATTTAATTTATCTAATAATTCCATAATTTTAATATTTATTTTAGTTGAGGTAATTTATCTACTACAAACTTTTATACTATTCCAAGCTGATTGGTAGGCTTCTTCAATATGAGTTTTATCTAAAGTAAATTCGCCACGTTTTTGAGAAATAATTAAAAATGATAAGGGGTTAATTGCATAAGCATATAATATGTAATCAGACATTGGTTTTATGATTCCTTCTTTTTTACCACGCCTCCAAAGATCTAGTAGGGGCTGTAAGTGTTTAGTTCCTTCCTGACGACTTAGCTCATCAATTATTGGTGTATTATCGCATTGTGCTAAAAACATGGCGTTTTCACACTCTTTTAGTTTAAAATCGGCAATACGTTTCCATATGACTTCAAAACCAATTTCTACAGATACTTTATCGTTATAAGTTGCAAAAGCATAATCGGTATATTTTGATTTTACCTCTATGTAGGTTTGATTTACTAAATCTTGCTTATTTTCAAAATACAGATATATAGTTGCTGGAGATACATTTGCCATTTTAGCAATTTTACTCATCGGAGTTGCATGAAAACCGTTATTGTTAACTAACTCAATAGTTGCTTTTACAAGTGCATTTCGTTTGTCAATACTTTTTTGAAGTTTAGCCATTTTATATTCTATTCTAATACAAAGGTATATAAATAAAAATGAATATTCATTCTTTTTTATTCGATAAGAAATAAAAATAATTTAAGGAAGAGAAGAAAGGTACTTAAAAATGAGGTTTTAAATATGAAAAGTTAGTCAGGAATTTAAATTAAATATAAATTAAAACCTTGCTTATAAAACTGTACAGGTTTTTTATTGCTCTGAAATATAATTATATTGATTTACAAAGTCTCTTAATAAGCGTAAAACATAAAAATACAAGTATTATTTATGGTAAAAAAATCACCAAAAGGGCAATAAGACTGTGTTATAGTTAGTTAATTTTATTTTTTTTAGATAAAATAGAGTTATATCCTGCCATACTTTAGATTAATGGAACTATATTTGCAGTATTAATAAGTACTAACAATATAATTTACATTACAATGAGTAAAGGAATAGTAAAATTTTTCAACGACACTAAAGGATTTGGATTTATTACAGAAGAAGGTGTTGAAAAAGATCACTTTGTACACATTTCAGGTTTAATCGATGAGATTAGAGAAGGTGACGAAGTTGAATTTGATTTAGAAGAAGGAAACAAAGGACCAAACGCAGTGAACGTAAAAGTGATCTAATATATAATCCATATATTTTCAAAAAATCCCCATCATAAGATGGGGATTTTTATTTCCCCTAATTTAATTTTTATTTAATTTGTGTTGTTGAGGTTTTTTTTTAAAATTATAAATGATATTCTGTTTTATCTATAATTTCTTTAAGAACAAAATAACTTTCAAGAATACCAATATTATCAATTTTAGAAAGTTTTAAACGGACAAAATCATGATAATCTTCTAAATCCTTTAGGTTTATCTGTAAAAAAAAATCTACTTTTCCTGCCATATGATAGCATTTCTGAACCTCTTTTAGCTCTTTTATTTGTGCGTCAAATTTATCAATAAAACCTTCATCATGGTAACGAAGCGAAACCATACAGATAGCTGTAACCGGTACTTCTATGTTTTTTTTATCTAAAATAGCGACATACTTTTTAATGATACCTAGTTTCTCTAAGCGTTTAATTCTTTCATAAATAGGAGACACCGTTAAATTTAGTGTTTCGGAAATTTCTTTAGCTGTTTTTTTACAATCTTGTTGTAATATTCTTAATATTTTTAAATCAGTTTCATCTATTTTTATCATAATTGATTAGAAATTTGCAGTTAAAATTACTTTTTAAAATAAGTAAAACTATTTTTAAAAGTGATAAAGAATGTTTTTGCAGTTAAAAGTAGGTAAAATTACTTATTTTATATCAAAATAAAGTGTATTTTACTTTGAAATAGCTTATATGTGTATTTTTGCACTGAAACAAAAATCGTATAAGATGAAAGTATTAGTTACAGGAGCAGGAGGGCAATTAGGTACGGTATTAACAAAATCTTTAAAAGAAAAATATGGTAAAGATGCAGTAATAGCATCAGATATTCGTACTATTGATTATGATGGGATTTTTGAAATATTAGATGCCACAAGTGAAGCTGATTTAGCAAAAATTGTAATAAAACATAAAGTTACTCAAATATATCATTTAGCAGCAATATTATCTGCTAATGGAGAAAAGAACCCTATTCAAACTTGGGACATTAATTTAAAATCACTTTTTAGTGTTTTAGAAGTTTCAGTAAAACAGAAACTAGATAAAGTATTTTTTCCGAGCTCAATTGCTGTTTATGGAATTAGCGCACCAAAAGTCGACACAAAACAAGACGCATATTTAGATCCGACAACTGTTTACGGAATCAGTAAAGCAGCTGGAGAAAATTGGGCACAGTATTATTTCTTAAGATATGGCTTAGATGTACGTTCTATAAGATATCCTGGTGTTATTGGTTATCAATCTTTACCAGGTGGAGGAACTACAGATTATGCAGTTGACATCTATCATAAAGCAATTAAAAACGAAGATTTCACCTGTTATTTAAAAGAAGATGCTTGTTTACCAATGATTTATATTGATGATGCAATTAGAGCAACTTTAGAAATTATGGAAGCTCCAAAAGAAGCTATCAAAATTAGAACATCTTATAATTTAGCAGGAGTGAGTTTTACTCCAAAAGAAATAGCTACTTCGATAAAAGAATGGTATCCTGATTTTAAGATTAGTTATAAACCTGATTTTAGACAAGCTATCGCTGATTCTTGGCCTGCTTCTATAAATGATGACGCTGCCAGAGAAGATTGGAATTGGAAACCAAACTATTCTTTAAGAGAAATGTCAGAAGAAATGATTATCCAATTAAAGAAACAACAATAATTTATATATTTTTTTAAAGTTTTAAATGATGAAAATAGATTTTATCAACATAAAAAAACAAATAAGTGCTGAACTAAAAAACTATGCACTTGTTTTTGCAGGGGCTCTTATAGTCGCTTTAGGATTTTCTTTATTTATAATACCTTATAATATTGTTCCAGGAGGTGTTTTTGGATTAGGTACTGTTCTTTTTGAATTAATAGGTGTTTCATCTATTGGTCTTATAGCCTTATGTATTAACATTCCTTTATTACTTTGGGGTACTAGCTTATTAGGAAAGAAAACAGGGCTTAAAACAGCTTTTTTTATGATTTCTTCATCATTTTTATTAGATTTATTATTATCGATAACAAAAAGTCGTGTTATTGTAGATGATATCTTATTATCAGCAATTTTCGGAGGAATATCTATCGGTATAACTATTTTCTTAGTTAAAAAAGCAGGTGCTACAACTGGTGGTCAAGATATTTTAGCCAGAATTTTATCAAGCAAAATTAATATTGGATTCAATCAACTAATACTTATTATTGATGCTTTAATTATAATTTTAGGAGTTCTTACTTTTGGTAATTACACTATTGCTATTTATTGTTTGATAACAATTATCGCAACAAGTAAAACAATTGAATATTTTTTAAAACAAGACGTACAGAACAAAACATTGCTTATTTTTTCTAAAAAGAATGATTTAGTTCAGAAAAGTATTACTGATAACAAAAGTATGTATCAGAATACGATAAAAATAATGCATCAAGATTCTAGTGAAAAAATGATTTTGATTACAAAGAATAATAAAAATCTATCTGTTATTGAATCAATTATACACAATACAGACCCTGATGCAGAGATTATAACACTTCAATCTAATTTTAGTTTAGTAAACGTATAATTATCAGAACAGTAGAGTAGTAGTTCTATTTTTAAAACAAGAATTAGGTCATATATATGACCTAATTCTTGTTTTATGATAAAAAATATATAATTATTTTACGCTAATTACTTTCGCGTATTTCATAAAATAATCTTCGAAACGTTTTATTGTTGGATTCATTTTATCAGCATATAATACAAATTGACATTTATTAATGCTTTGAGTAATTGCCATCAATGCAGCATATGAATTGTTATCTTTTAAGAATTCTGCATCATCTATATTGAAAATCATTAATTGAGATGGACTTATTCCGTTTAATAAGAATAATTTATTCATTCTTTTAGGAGTAGATATAAGAATGTCAACACCTTCAAAAATTTCTGATTTTTGTAAATCTACATGCTCTTTTTCATCAGCAACATAAACACGTATCGATTTATACCTAGTATATGCAGAAAAGGCATTATACACTTCTAAAGCTCTTTCGTTATTTTCTACAAGAACAAAAGCTCTTGGACTAGTACCGACATCTTGAAATTTTAATTTATGTAAGGTTGTAAGCACGAGTGTGGTTGTTTTTCCGCTACCTTTAGGACCTGTACAGTAAACATTAGCACCGCTTTTTATAGCAGGAATACTTTTTGCCTGTAAAGGTGTAGGTGTTATTATTTCTAGCGATTCTAACTTTTCTTTTATTTCTGGATTTAATTTTTTAAAAGGCATAGGAATTAAAAATACTGTTTTAGCGTTAGCGTGGATATGAAAACACAAATATACAATTAACTAAGTGAAACTATTTTTATTTAGTTAATCAAACAAACAGACACAGACAGATAAAGATAAAAAAAAGAAAAAAAGAAAAAGTGAAGGGGATGAAAGAATAGATATACACACACCATAAATAAAAAATAAAAAAACTCTATTTAACATAATATTAATTATAGGACGACTATATGAATATATATTTATATAAAAGGTTAATTAAGTAAGGTAGTAATTTAAATGTGATTAGTGTGATTTTTTCTGTTTCATTTTTTTTTGACATAGATACTACTAACTAACATTGGTCGTTGAAACAGATTGATTTGATGAAAATATCACAACTCTCATCAATCATATATAATATCTTTGCTTTAAATAAAATAATTATGAGCCTTACTATTCTTTTTGAAGATGAATATATAATCTGTGTTTCTAAACCGAATAACATAGTCGTTCATCACGCCTATCATTCAAGAAATGTTTCTGAAGAAGATTCTTTACTGCAGTTACTGTTTAATCAATTTGGAGCTAAATTTTACCCTATTCATCGCTTAGATAGAAAAACTTCTGGTATTATCTTATTAGCAAAAGAAACAAAACACGTTTCTAAGTTTCAGGAACTTTTTACTGATAATGAAATACAGAAAACATATTACGGAATTGTAAGAGGACATTCTCCTGAATCTAAAGTTATTGATTCTCCTGTAAAAGGAAGAGATTCTGATGTTTATAAAGAAGCTGAAACGCATTTAAAAACAGTATCGACTGTTATTGTTGATATTTCTGTAAAACCTTACGACAGCTCAAGATACAGCTTAATTGAGATGAAACCTACAACAGGTAGATTACATCAATTACGTATTCATATGAATAAAATAAGTCATCCTCTTATTGGTGATCCAAAGTATGGTGACAAGAATCACAATACGATGTTTATTGATAATTTTAACTGTGAAAATTTATTTTTACACGCGTATTCACTTGAATTTACACATCCTTTTTCAAAAGAAAAAATTTTAATAAAATCAAGTTTACCAAGTGATTGGAATACTGTTTTCGAACGTTTTAAGTGGAGTATTTAAATAAAAAAAGGACTACTTTAAAGTAGTCCTTTTTTTTAAATGTCTTGAAAAATAGCGTGCATCAAGCGTTTTTTATCATTAATGCTTTCTTCTAAAGAAATCATTGTTTCAGTACGATTTACTCCAGTAATATCATCTATTCTATAGATAATATCTTTAGCATCATTTGTGCTTTTTGCTCTTACTTTACAAAAAATATTATATTTACCAGCTGTTACGTAGGCAACTGTTACATTTGGTATCAATCTTAAATTATCTAAAACGTGTTGAGTCATAGATGATTTCTCTAAATAGACACCAACGTGAGCAATAAAAGTATATCCCATTTTATCATAATTCAACGATAATGTTGAGCCCTGAATAATACCTTCATCTTCCATTTTTTTAACTCGCACACTGAATAGTACCTGCTGATACTAATAATTTCTTTGCAATGTCAGTAAAAGGAGTACGCGCATTTTCAATTAAAATGTCTAAAATTTGATGATCAATCTCATCTAATACAAACTTCTTCATTCTTTTTTTTCTGATATTATCACTTAAAATACAGTTTTTTTTTATTTAAAAGACTTTTATTGATAAATAATTTAAGAGTTACTCTTTTTTATTAAATTCTTTATGACCTAAGAATAATGACAAATCCCCTATTTTCTCTTCAACTAAAGTTAGTGCAAATTTACTGTTTTCTATTTTCTCAACATACTGAAAGGCTACATCTTTTTCATTATTTTTTGATCTATAAATAACATCATAGAAATTCTTGATATTGTTAGGGATAGCAAAGTAATCTAAGTGCTCTGTAAAGTTTTTTTCTTTAGAAATATGGTAAATTCCTTGTAAAAAAGCGTAAAAATTATATTTACGTACAGTTTCACGTTCGTAATCATCAGGAAAATGACCAGCTTCAATAAGTACTGTATTGTGTCCTAGCTTCTGAAAATTATCGCCTGTTGCAGTCGGATAAAACTCATCTGTGTAACGACCAATGTGATTTGGTATTAATTTTTGTAATAAATTGTTCATTGAAACAATTACATTCATTGTTTCTTTACGACCCTTTGTCATTTTACGAGTAACTTCTTCTGATGGCGCTAAAAACGATATGGTTGCAGGGTTTTTAGTTCCTTCAACTCCAAAAATAGTTCTTTGATCATGAAGATTAAAACAAAACTGAGGATTTACAGTATCTAAAATTTCACGCAACAACTTACTTTCTTTAGCTTTTAAATCAACAGCATCTCTATTTAAATCAACTTGATTAGCATTTACACGAGTGTATACTTCTGCCCCATCAGGATTTAGCATTGGAACAATTGTAATATCACAATTAGTTAAAATTGATTTTACAACATCCGTATTCGCATATAACTTTATGAAATTTAAAAAATCAAATACAGCTTTTGTCCCTGTACTTTCATTTCCGTGCATCTGACTCCAAACAAGTATTTTTGTTTTTCCTGAGCCTAGTTTTAATTGATAAATATCTCTACCTTCTTCAGATTGACCTATTATTTTTGATTTAATATTTATATCTAAATCATTATAAAGTGGCTCAATATCTTTAAAAGTGACATATCTTCCTGATATTTTTGTTTCTTTTATTGTTAAATAATTTTCTTCTAAAAAATCGGTATTTAGTAAATTCATATTATAAGGTAAACCAATCTGCTATTAATAATTTTTCAATAGGTTGGGCAGATATGTGTGTATAATCGTTTTTAATTATGTGGTATTGATAGTCTTTTGACCATTCTTCAATATTCTCAGTCAATGTGATTAATGAATTACAAATAAATTGTACCTCATCATCTGTAATAGTCGGATGTATTGATAAACGCACCCAACCTGGTTTATCAGTATTACATCCTTCTAGTATTTGATCCTTAATTTTGTTTGATGTATTTTGATTTACATTTAATAAAAAATGTCCATACGTACCCGCACAAGAACAACCTCCTCTTGTTTGAATACCAAATCGATCGTTTAGTAGCTTTACAACTAAGTTAAAATGATATTTTTCATAATAAAAAGAGAAAATACTTAAGCGCTCTTTATGATTTGGTGCTAATATTTTTACGCCTTCTAAGTTTTCTAAACACTTAAACATAACGAGATTTACCTCATCTTCACGTTTTTTAATATTATCAGTACCCATTTGATTTTTCACCTGAATAGCCAATGCAATTTTTATCGTTTGTAAGAAAGCTGGTGTTCCGCCATCTTCACGAGTTTCAACATCATCAAAATAATCATGACCACCCCAAGGATTTGTATAACTAACCGTACCTCCGCCTGGGTTATCAGGAATCATGTTTTTATATAATTTCTTATTGAAAATCAATACGCCAGAACTACCAGGTCCTCCTAAAAATTTATGAGGAGAAAAGAAAATAGCATCTAAATATTCATCTTCTTTCTTCGGATGCATATCTATATCGACATAAGGTGCAGAGCAAGCGAAATCAACAAAACATAAACCACCATATTTATGAATCAAAGAAGCTACTTTATGATATTTGGTTTTGATACCCGTTACATTTGAACCTGCAATAATAGACGCTATTTTTATAGGTCTATCTACATATTGTTTAATAGTGTCTTCAAAAGTATCTAAACAAATCAATCCTTCTTCATTACAAGGAACTACAACTACCTCAGCAATAGTTTCTATCCATGAAGTATGATTTGAATGATGCTCCATGTGACTCACAAAAACAATCGGTCTTTTTTCATCAGGAATATTGGTATATTCTTTTAAGTTTTCAGAAACCTTTAAACCTAAAATTCGTTGTAATTTATTAACAACCCCTGTCATTCCAGAACCTTCTGTAATTAACACATCGTCTTTAGAAGCGTTTACATGAGTTTTAATAATACTTCTTGCTTCATTGTATGCTAAAGTCATAGCAGCACCTGCTGTTGAGGTTTCTGTATGTGTATTAGCAACAAAAGGACCGAATTTATGTAACAATTTTTCTTCTATCGGCATATATAATCTTCCGCTTGCGGTCCAATCTGTGTACATCATTTTTTGTTCACCATATGGTGATTCATATACTTGATTGACACCTACAATTTGTTTTCTAAATTTTTGGAAATGCTCTTCTAAATTATTATTCATAAAATTCGATATTTTATTGTTTAATTAATTCGGTTCTTTTGTTTTTAACCTTTTTACTTCTTTTTAAAGATTGAACTTACCCCCTATTAAAAGAGTGTTTTCAAGGAAGAAAAAACTTTGTGAAGCACTATCCGAAGAATTATTTGTTGTTCTAATATCAGACATATATATATGTCCTCCTTTTAAATCAGCTTGTACAAAAAAGTGCTTTAAAAAAGTGATATTTACACCAGCTCCTATAGAAGCTCCATATCCAGATAAATGAAATTCATCGTTTCTATCGTTTCCTAATAATTTAGAATTTGTTTTTGGATATAAAATACCAACACCGATACCTTCAGTTAAATTGATTTGTAAGTTTTCTAAATCTAAACCAAACCAGTGACTAACATCATCGAAACGTTTAACCTCAACGTTTACATAATTTAAACCATCAGTATGTTCAAAAGTTAAAAAATCATCCGTTAAAGTGATGTTATCGTTATTATATCTTCCGTCATATTTTGCATTCCCAACGTTTATATCACCATTTATTTTAACATCTTGATCAGCAATCATAACATATTTCATATGGTCAACACCAATAGAAACGGTATAGTTCTCTTTAAAGAAGTATCCTATTCTATAGTTTGTTTGCGGAATGGTAACGTTAGCTGGATTAAAATACTTATTAAAAGAAAATTTAGTTTGTCTGTCCTGTGCTTTTACATCAGATAAAGTGAAATCATAATTATCTCCTTTAAATCGAATATCAGAATCGCTATAACTAGACCAGTTCCATCCCCAATATGCGAAAAATTTTCCTTTATTAGTTACTTTCTTTTTTTTGATGATGAAATTCTCACCCTTATTACCATCTTCTTTCTGTTGTCCTATTACTGATGATGCCGTTAAAGCTATCATCAGTAAACTCAAACTAATTGTTCTTAATTTCAAAACTTGTTATTTTATTATTTGTTCTATTTCTGTTATGAATCTTTCAGCAAGTCTTTCAGCCTTTTTTTGACTAGTACTTTCTGTATAAATTCTGATAATTGGTTCAGTATTCGATTTACGTAAATGAACCCATTCGTTTTCAAAATCAATTTTTACACCATCAATTGTGTTAACATCTTCACTTTGATATTTTAAAGTCATTTTTGATAAAATCTCATCAACATCAATTTTCGGAGTTAATTGAATTTTGTTTTTACTCATAAAATAACTTGGATACGAATCTCTTAATTCTTTACAAGATATTTTCTTTTTCGCTAAATGCGATAAAAACAACGCAACACCAACTAAAGAATCACGTCCGTAATGAGATGCAGGATAAATAATTCCACCATTTCCTTCTCCACCAATTACAGTATCGGTGTCTTTCATCATTTGAACTACATTTACTTCACCTACTGCTGAAGCTGTATAAGTTCCACCATGTTTTTCAGTAACATAACGTAAAGCTCTTGATGATGATAAATTAGAAACGGTATTTCCTCCGCCTAATTTACCTAATACGTAATCCGCACAAGCAACTAAAGTGTATTCTTCCCCAAACATAGAACCATCTTCTGATATTAAAGCTAAACGATCAACATCAGGATCAACAACAATTCCTAAATCGGCTTTCTTTTTAACTACTAATTTAGATATATCAGTTAAATTCTCTTTTAAAGGCTCAGGATTATGAGGAAAATCACCATTTGGCTCACAATATAATTCGATACATTTAACGCCTAATTCCTTTAATAAAGCAGGGATAAAAATTCCTCCAGTAGAATTAACCCCATCAACAACAACTTTAAACTTTGCTTTTTTAATAGCTTTTACATCTACTAAATCTAAGTTTAAAACTTCCTTGATATGTTTCTTTAAATAACGCTTATTCTTTCTGTAGCTTCCTAATTCATCAACCTCAGCAAAAGTAAAATCTTCATTATCTGCTAAAGTTAAAATTTCTTCTCCATCTGCACCGTTTA
This sequence comes from Tenacibaculum pacificus, assembly GCF_027941775.1. Taxonomy (NCBI): domain Bacteria; kingdom Pseudomonadati; phylum Bacteroidota; class Flavobacteriia; order Flavobacteriales; family Flavobacteriaceae; genus Tenacibaculum; species Tenacibaculum pacificus. The sequence goes on from NZ_CP115917.1 coordinate 1,240,014, forward strand.
AAAACTCTCCTTTTTCATTTAATAACTTTAAAGCATTCCATTGCTTTGGATTATGAGAAGCTGTTAAAATAATTCCTCCTTGAGCTTTTTCTAATGGAACAGCAACTTCAACAGTTGGTGTTGTAGATAAACCTAAATCAACAACATTAATCCCTAATCCAACTAAAGTGTTTGCTACTAGGTTGCTAATCATTTTACCAGAGATACGAGCATCCCTACCAATAACAACTTTAATTTTTTTAGCTGTCGGGTTTCTTTTGATGATAAAAGCTCCGTAAGCTGCTGCAAATTTAACAGCATCTAATGGCGTAAGGTTTTCGCTAGGCTTTCCTCCTATTGTTCCTCTAATTCCTGATATCGATTTTATAAGTGTCATAGTTTTTTAATTACTTTTTTGATTTTCACTACAAATATAATGGTAATAAAGAAAATAATAAGAAATCAGAATGGCTTTAACAGTAGTATTAACTATGAAATCTAGAAATAAGGCATAAAAAAACCCGCTACTTTCGTAACGGGTTTTAAGAGTTTATGATAAAGAAATATTATTTCCCTTCCATTTTTCTTTTTAATTCAGCTAATCCACCAATATCCCCTAAAGTAGTTTTTTCTACGTCAGCAGCTTTTTTAGCAGCAGCCTTGATGTTTTTCTTTTCTTCTTCTTTAAAAAGAGAAGTATGAGAAACAACAATTCTTCTGTATTCTTTACTAAATTCAGTAACGATGAACTTTACAGCATCACCTTTTTCTAATTTAGAACCGTCTTCTTTCTCTAAGAAACGAGTTGGAGCGAATGCTTCGATACCATCTGCAAAAGTTACAGTTGCACCTTTATCATTCTTTTCCTTGATAGAACCTTCGTGAGTAGAACCTATAGAATACGTAGCTTCATGAGCATCCCAAGGATTATCTTGAGTTTGCTTATGACCTAAATTTAACTTACGGTTCTCAACGTCTAATTCTAAAACTTGAACTTCTAATTTATCACCAACAGTAACAAAATCAGAAGGATGCTTAATTTTCTTAGTCCAAGATAAATCAGAGATATAAACTAATCCGTCAATTCCTTCTTCTAATTCAACAAACACACCAAAGTTAGTATAGTTACGTACAGTACCAGTATGCTTAGAGTTTACAGGGTACTTAGTAGTAATATCAGTCCAAGGATCTGGGTGTAATTGCTTCATACCAAGAGACATTTTACGGTCTTCACGGTCTAAAGTTAAAATTTGAGCTTCAACCTCATCACCAACTTTTACGAAATCTTGCGCAGAACGTAAGTGAGTAGACCAAGACATTTCAGAAACGTGAATTAAACCTTCAACACCTTCTTCAACCTCTACAAAAGCACCATAATCAGCTAAAACAACAACTTTTCCTTTAACTTTATCACCAACTTTTAAATCAGTATTTAAAGCTTCCCAAGGATGAGCAGATAATTGTTTTAAACCTAATTGAATTCTAGATTTGTTATCGTCAAAGTCTAAAATTACAACATTTAATTTCTGATCTAATTCAACAACCTCATTCGGGTGGTTAATACGAGACCAAGATAAATCAGTAATATGAACTAAACCGTCAACACCACCTAAATCAACAAAGACACCATAAGAAGTAATGTTTTTAACAACACCTTCTAATACTTGTCCTTTTTCTAATTGACCAATGATTTCTTTCTTCTGATCTTCTAAATCAGCTTCAATTAACGCTTTATGCGATACTACTACGTTTTTAAATTCGTGGTTGATTTTCACAACTTTGAATTCCATAGTTTTCTCTACATACTGATCGTAATCACGGATAGGCTTCACATCAATTTGAGATCCTGGTAAGAAAGCTTCAATACCAAATACATCAACGATCATACCTCCACGAGTTCTACACTTAACAAAACCGTTAACGATTTCACCAGTTTCATGTGCATTATTAACACGTTCCCATGCTTTAATAACACGTGCTTTTTTGTGAGATAATACTAATTGACCAGAAGCATCTTCCCTTTTATCAACTAATACCTCAACACTATCTCCAAGTTTTAAACCTGGATTGTAACGGAATTCGTTTAAAGAAATTACTCCCTCTGACTTAGAGTTGATATCGATAATTGCATCTCTATCAGTAATTCTTGTAACTGTTCCTTCGATAACATCACGTTCGTTTACGAAACCTACTGTTCCTTCTAACGCTTTTTCGAATTCTTGTAATTTAGATTCATCAACTTCATCAATACCTTCTTCGTATTTATGCCAGTTAAATGTTGCTAAAAATTCTGCTGGGTTTACTGTTACTGCTTCAGCAGCTGTGTTTTTTTCTTCAGACATGTCTGAACTAGTTTTTGTATCTTTCTACTGATCAGATTCTTAGCGATATCAATATAAAAGAGAATTAAAATATAAATTTGTTTGCTGCCTTTGTTAAATCTGTTCTCGTAAAAAGGCGTGCAAATTTACGATGTTTAATTTTAAAAACCTATAAACACCTTTGGTTTTAAGTAAGTTAAATACTTGCTTCGTTGTTTTATTATGATATTCTTATTTTTTAGCCTTATTATTTACATTATTTAAAACACCTCTCCGAGCGTTGTTACGGATTTCGTAAAATTAAAGAATATAAGTTCTTGTTTTTATTGATTTTAAAAGGATAAAAAAGGATGCACACTCCTATTTTTTTATCGTTTTAAATATTTTATCCCAAAAAACAGTATAAAACCCATAATTACGATAGTTCAATTGATGATGTTTCTGATGAAAACTGTTTGTTGTGAATATCAAAATGTCTTTTTCTGTTTGCACGTTTAAATGTGTAATGACTCCGTAAAGCCAGTTAAAAACAAGAAACACGATAAAACTATATAAGTTCAATGAAAACACGATTGATACCGTAGTTAACAATAAGCCAAACAAGACAGCTTCCCAAAGCGACATATAATATAAACTAACAGCATTGAATTCAATAGTATGTTCGTGATGTTTTGCGTGAATCGTATTTAAGTAGCTTATATTATGAGAACACCAATGTAAAACATACATTAAAAAATCCATCAATATAAAAAGTGCTACAAACGAAATTATAAAATTATCCGAAGAAAAATTTATGATATCTATTTGCCATAATATATAACCAGGAATTGCAATAAGAATGTTTATCAACAATATTAGTAAAGAATAAAGCACTTCTTTTTTAAAAGTGCTTGTATGATGTTTATGTCGCTTATCCCAAACTTTACTAATTATAATATTAAAGACATACCCTATTATATTTGCTGATATCAATAATGAGAAAAATATAATAGGGTTTTTCAATGATGGTATTGTTTGGTATTCAATGGTACGTATATATTGTATTGTACCATCGTTTGTTTATATTTATTATTTAAACGCTAATGATTTGAAAATTAAATCGGCATCTGCTTGGTATTTTTTTTGATATTTTTCTTCGGAAGAATAAGTAAACGTGTAATAATTCCCTTTTACTTCAAAAAAGAATCTTATTGTGTCGTAATTTACCGAATTCCAATCGTGTTTATAGTGCTGTGCGTAGGTTGTTCCGAACTTAGTTTGATGTTTAGTTACTTCTTGAAGCGAGACTTCTTTTTGTGTAAAATGATGATTAATATAATCTTCTGTAACTTTTTGAAGTGTTATTTTTTCACTTTCTATTACTGCTCCTGTTTTTTTTGGTGTAATGTTAAATATTTGAACGGTATTTTTATAAAAGATAGCGCCTAAATTTTTAGGTGTATATGTTACAAAATCATGATCGGCAACTGCTTTCCAAGTTTCGGGAAGTTTTACCGTGTAATTTTGAGCGTTTCTGTATGTTTTTATTTCTCCTTCAGTTAGATGATGAATTTTAGGTTTATTAGCGCCACAACTCGTTAATATCAATATTAAGGCTAAAGAGCTTAAAGATGTTTTTATTTTTATCATATTATTAATTTTACTCTTCTCCAATAATTTTAATATTCACTTTAAACAGATTATCAAAGATATCAAAAACTGTTTGTGCATCTTTTTTACGAACCGATATCGTATATTGACAATCCATTTCTAGTTTTTGAGCTGTGATATTTAAATTTCGTTCTTTAACAACACGTTGAACTTTATTCATCATATCGTAACCAAAGTTTAATTGATATTCAATATCGATTGTTTTTTCTTTGATATCAGAAGCTTCTAAAGCAATTTTTGCTGAGGTTCTGTATGCGTTTATTAATCCGCCTACGCCTAGTTTTGTTCCGCCAAAATAACGAACAGACACAATTAATATGTTTGTTACATCAAAAGCTTGAATCTGCCCATAAATAGGCATTCCTGCCGAATTACTTGGTTCTCCGTCATCGTTTGCTCTAAAACGCATTTTTTCTGCTTCAATTCCAAATTGCCAAGCGTAACAAAAATGACGTGCTGTATGATGTTTTTTTCGTAATCCTTCTATTGCTTCTTTAACCTCATCTTCTGATGAAACAGGAAAAGCATATCCGAAGAATTTACTATTTCTATCTTTAAACAATGTTTCTTCTGATGAAACATCAATTGTTTTGTAGGTATCTTTTATTTCGTTTATATCACTCATTTATGCTGTAGCTACTAATAAAATACTAATTACTGCTAATCCTATTCCTATCCAATTCTTTTTAATTAGCTTTTCTTTAAAGAATACCAATGCAAAAACGGTTGTTAAAATGACTACTGATACATTGTTAATGGTAAATAATGTAGAACTTTCTAAGCCTTCTGTTTTTAGGGCTTTTAATAAAAACTCTATAGAGTAATAATTAGGAATTCCTAAAGCGATTCCTCCTATTATATTTTTCCATTTAAGTTTAAGTGTTCCTTTATATAATTGTGTTATCATAAAAAAACATCCAAAGATAAAAGCGATTCCAAAAATAGTTGCTATAAAAATCGGTGTATTAATTTCAGAAACATAAGTAACTTCCATATATTTTAATCCAGCATCAATACAACCAGAACCTAAAAACAATAATATCGGATATTGCAGGTTTTTTAAACTTACCGATGTTGTATCGCTTTTTTTTGCAGATGCTAAATACACAGCTACAAGTGCTAAAACAACTCCTGCTATTTTTATAAATCCGATACTTTCATTATATAAAAAAACACCTAAAACAATAGGAATTACTACAGACATTTTACCTGCAACTGAAGCTACTGATAATCCATTTTTTTGAGCTGTAATAGCCATTACATTAAATATCAAAATAAATAATATACCTAAAATAAAAGCTCCTACAAACCACGATTGTTGAGGTATTTCAGTAATTCTTAGTGTTGCTTCCGAAGTATAAAGACCGAATAACAAAGCAATAATATAATTAACAACAATTGCCTGTAAGGTGTTTATTTTAAAAACAGCGAACAATTTGAATATTACAAACAGTAAACTTGATATTAAAATACTTATGATGAGGTATATCACTTTTTAAAACTCTTTTCTATCTAATAACGAAACTACATCTTCTTCTCCAGGAATTAAATTCCAAACTTGGATATCTATTTTTTTCGCAGCATCGGTGTTTTCTTTTAAATCATCAACAAACATTGTTTCAGAAGCTGTTAAATTGTTTTCGTTTAAAACAAATTCATAAATATTTGCATCTGGTTTTCTGAAATTTATTTACATGTGATAAATAAAATTGTTCAAAGCAGTTTTTAAACTCTTCGTATAATTCTGCTCCCCAATTATTTTGAATCCATGAAATATGTAAATCGTTCGTATTACTTAATAAAAACAAACGGTATTTTTTTGATGCCGATAATTCTTTTAAAAACGCTAATCTCTTTTTAGGGAAATCTAATAAAATGGCATTCCAAGCATTTATTAAATCGGCACGATTTAATTGCGGAAATTTATTTTGATAAAAAGCAACAAATTCATCCGTAGAAATTAAACCTTTTTCATATTGATGATATGTTGTAACCATATCTTCAGAAATTTTTGTTACGCCTAACTTAGCCATTTCTTTGTAAGTGGCTTCTTTATCTAAATTGATGAAAATATCACCAAAATCGAAAATTATATTTTTAATCATTTATATATGTTTTTAAAACATCTCCTTCGATGTTTTCTTTTTTCTTTAATTTATGTAAGCTTCCTTTTAAATTAGGCGCTACTACTCCATTTTCAAATATTGATTCACCAACAAAAACACGAACCTCATCCCATAAATTTTCATCAATAAAAGTTTGAAGTGTTTTTGTTCCGCCTTCAATAATTACAGATTGTATTTTATGTTTTTGTAAGACTTCACAAATTTGTTCCGCTACGCGGGATGAAAAATTGATTTGTTGATATAGAATATTATTATCTTTTTTTTCTTCGGATAAAATATCAGCTTGTTCTGTTAAAACTAATGTTTTTACTTTTTTATCAAAAACAGTTACGTTTAAAGGGATTCTATTATTTTTATCTAAAACAATTCTCACAGGATTATTTCCAGCCCAACTGCGAACCGTTAAAGATGGATTATCTGAAATAGCTGTATTTGTTCCGATTAAAATAGCGTGTTCTTCGCTTCGCCATTTATGAACCAGTTGTTGCGAATATGGATTCGAAATCCAAACAGGTTTTTGTGAATTTCTTTTTTTTGTAGCGGAGCTACAAAACCATCCGTAGTTTCTGCCCATTTTAAAATAATGTACGGACGCTTTTTATTCTGAACAGTAAAAAATCGTTTATGATGTTTTTTACATTCATCTTCTAAAACGCCAACGGTTACATTTATTCCTGCATTTTGTAAACGTTCGATTCCTTTTCCTGCAACTAAACTATTTGTATCAACACAACCGATAACAACATTTGGTATTTTATGTTTTACGATTAAATCGGCACAAGGCGGAGTTTTACCAAAATGTGAGCAAGGTTCTAGTGTAACATAAATAGTTGTATCTTTTAAAAGAGTTTTATCTTTTACAGAATTAATCGCATTTACCTCAGCATGACTTTCACCATACTTACTTGTGTAGCCTTCTCCTATAATTGTGTTTTTATAAACGATAACAGCTCCTACTGATGGATTAGGTCTTGCTGTTCCGATTCCGTTTTTAGCGAGCTGTAAACAGCGTTTTATATATTTTTCGTGATTCAAGAAATTAGTATTTAGAATTTTATTTTAATGTCTTCTGTTTTATCAATAGTATATACATGTGAAAAACCTAAAACCTTGTAACGTAAATCTCCTTTAAACTGAACTTTTACACTTTTGTTTAATAACGAATTTAATAATCCGCCTAAAATTCCGTTTTTGTTATTTCCGAATACTTTTTTAGCAGGAATTGCTACATTCAAAGGAATTGAAAATTCATCACGTGCAGGAACTTTAAATTCTTCGGATGAAACTTGTGCTAATTGAGTTCCGTTTACAATAACTTTAATTTCGTCTGTTGCTAGTTTTCCGCCAATATCATTTGGGTTCTTAAAAAAGGCACTCGCTTTTAATCGAATGGTATCTGATGCTACAGATATCACTTTAATATCATCTACTTTTAAAAATATTGGTTTCTTTTTTACAGAACAACTTACAATACTTAGCGAAACGATAAAAAACAGTAATCTTAGCGAAACGATAAAAAACAGTAATTTCTTCATATAGGTTCTTATTTTTTTAGGTAATTTGCGGCACAAAAATAAGTTACTTTAATTTATTAAATCCGTCAAGCTGAATTTATTTAAGCTTCACACTTTTAAATTTGCATATTCTTCTTTTGATGAGGTTCTGATAAAATAAGAAACTTTTTAAGAAGAATTATAAACACTTTATAAATCTTTATGAATTTACAACATTTTAAAACTATTTTTTCTGATGATTTAAAATATACTTATCCTCAGACAGAAATAGATACTTTTTTCTTTTATCTAATTGAAGATTATTTAGGTTTTCAAAGAATTGATGTTATTATGAAATCTGATTTTGAAATTCCTGAAGAAAAACAACTACTATTTAACAATGTAATTCAGCGATTGAAAAATGAAGAACCAATTCAGTATATTTTGGGAAACACCGAGTTTTATGGATATCCTTTTTTAGTAAATAAAAATACTTTAATTCCTCGTCCAGAAACTGAAGAATTAGTTGAATGGATACTTTCTGAATTTTCTGATATTAAAAACTTACAACGTGATGAGGTTTTAAAACCCCTCACTATTTTAGAAATTGGTACAGGAACAGGTTGTATTCCGATTAGTTTAAAAAAGAACTTATCTAATTCTGATGTTTCAGCAATTGATATTTCTAAAGAAGCTTTAAAAATTGCATCAGAAAATGCAAAATTGAATAATGTTGATGTTCAGTTTATAGAACAAGATATTTTAAAAGCTGATGATTTAAATTTCATCAACTCTTCCACTTCTAATATAAATTTTGATGTTATCGTTTCTAATCCTCCATACGTTAGAGAATTGGAAAAAATTGAAATCAAAAATAATGTATTAGAAAATGAGCCACATTTGGCGTTGTTTGTTGATGATAATAATCCATTAATTTTTTACGATAAAATTGCCGATTTAGCTAAAAAGCATTTAACAGAAAATGGTTTACTGTTTTTTGAGATAAATCAATATTTAGGAAAAGAAACTGTAAAAATGCTTATCGATAAAGGTTTTAAAAATATTGAGCTAAAAAAAGATTTTTCTGGAAATGATAGAATGATAAAAGCCAGCTATTACATCTAAATAATTATTGAAATTTGAATACAACTATTTTACATAAAGAGCCACAAGAATTTATTGATAAAAACTTAAATTCTGATATCACAAAATTGATTTTAAAAGGAAGTCCTTTTGATACAATTTCAATACAAGAATTATCGAATCAGATTATTAGTAAGCAAAAATCAAAAACAAAATTACCGACTTGGTTTGCTAAAAAAAATATTTATTATCCTGATAAAATTAGTATTGAACAAACTTCTTCTGAAGCAACAGCGATTTATAAATCAGGTTTGGTTTCAGGAAAATCATTAATAGATATTACTGGCGGATTTGGTATTGATACTTTTTATTTTTCGAAAAAATTTGAACAAGTAATTCATGCTGAAATCAATGAAAATATTTCTGAAATAGTTTCTCATAATTATAAGCAATTAGAGGTAAATAATATCAAAACAATTGCTGTAAACGGACTGGATTATTTAAAAAAATCAACTCAAAAATTTGATTGCATTTATGTTGACCCATCTCGTAGGGATGAAATAAAAGGAAAGGTTTTTTTATTGAAAGATTGCTTACCAAATGTACCTGAAAATCTTGATTTTTTGTTTGAGAAATCAGATACAATCTTAATTAAAAACTCACCAATGTTGGATATTACAGCAACCTTAAATGAGTTGAAATTTGTAAAAGAAATTCATGTTATTGCTGTAAATAATGAAGTAAAAGAGTTGCTTTTTTTATTGAAAAAAGAATCTAATCAAATTATTGAGATAAAAACAGTTAACTTACTGAAATATAATAAACAAAGTTTTAATTTTTACTTGAATAATAAAATCAAAAAAGAGTGCTTACCTCCTATTAATTTCTTGTATGAGCCGAATGCTTCAATTTTAAAATCAGGTGGCTTTAATGAGGTTTCAAATTCCTATGATGTTCATAAATTACATAAACATTCTCACTTATATAGTTCAGAAAAAATCATAAGTGATTTCCCTGGAAGAACTTTTAAAATAATAGAGGTTTACCCCTATAATAAGAAAAAAATAAAGAAAGTTTTAACGATGTTAAAAGCTAATATTACGACACGGAATTTCCCAAAAAGTGTTGCTCAAATTAGAACTGAAACAAAGCTAAAAGATGGCGGAGATACTTACTTGTTTTTCACAACAAATAGTGATAATGAACTCATCGTAATTCAGTGTTCTAAAATACTAGAATAGTTTAATTTTAAGCATGATTTAAATTTATAAACTCACCTATTTTTAAATATATTTGTTACCATATGAAACAATCAAATATTTACGAATCTATAAAATTATCAGAAAATACATCTTTAAAAATAGATGATAATCTTGTTGTTGAAGCACCACTTCAAATTAATATAAATAGTGAATCTTATACTGTTGTAATGAGAACTCCTGGTGATGATAATGAATTAATCAGAGGTCTTTTGTATGCTGAAGACATTTATAAAAGTAGCGATAAATTAGAGATTATCGTTATTGAAATAAACACAGATGCTTCAGCTATTTTAAATGTTATAATACCTATCGATAAATTAAGAAAAGGTTATTTAAATAAACGTACACTTTTATCAGTTTCTTCTTGTGGTATTTGCGGAAAAAAAGAGCTAAAAGATTTAAAAACAACTGATAAACCACTTATAAATAAATATGATAAATCAATTAATGTAACATTTGATATGTTTTTAAAAATGAGTGATTTACAACATCTATTTAAAAAAACTGGAGGAAGTCATGCTTGTGCTTTATTTAATAATAAAAAAGAAATATTAACGATTAAAGAAGATATTGGCCGTCATAATGCTGTTGATAAATGCATTGGAGATTTAATCAATAAAAAACAATTAAAAGAAGTAAGTTATATGCTTGTTAGCGGACGTGTTTCCTACGAAATTGTTTCTAAAGCTTTTTTTGCTAAAATCCCTATTATTATTGCTGTTTCTGCCTGTTCTTCTTTAGCTGTTGATTTTGCAAAAGAGTTCGGGATTTGTTTAATTGGCTTTAGTAGAAACAATAAAATGACAGTTTATACAAATCCTCAATACATAGATTATGAGTGATAAAAAACAAAACATACAGGCACAACCTCCTGAAAACTTAACAGGAATAAAACTTATTGAAGTTCCTAAAAAATCAGTTGGAACAAAGGCGATACAATCAGCTTTAAATCATGTATTTACTGAAACTGGAGTTGTAAAAGGAATTCAGTTGCTTAAAAACATTAATCAATTAGATGGTTTCGATTGCCCTGGTTGTGTATGGCCAGATCCTGATCAAAAAAGAGCTTTTTTAGCAGAATATTGCGAAAATGGCGCAAAAGCAATTGCAGAAGAAGCTACAACAAATCGAGTATCTCCACTATTTTTTGCAACACATACGGTTCAAGAATTATCTGAATGGTCAGATTATGAAATCGGAAAAAGTGGACGTATTACACATCCCATGATTTTACGAGAAGGTGCTACTAATTACGAAGAAATTTCAATGGAAAGAAGCATTTTATATTACTGGTAACGAGCTAAATAAATTAAAAAACCCTAACGAAGCAATATTCTATACTTCTGGCAGAACAAGTAATGAAGCTGCTTTTTTATATCAATTATTTGTACGTAAATTCGGAACAAATAATCTGCCTGATTGCTCAAATATGTGTCGTGAAAGTAGCGGAAGTGGACTTTCAGAAACTCTTGGTATCGGTAAAGGATCAGTCACGCTGGATGACTTTAGTCATTCTGACTTAGTGATAGTTATAGGACAGAACCCTGGGACAAATCATCCTAGAATGCTTAGTGCTTTACAGAATACAAAGCAAAATGGTGGTAAAATAATCACAATAAATCCGTTACCAGAAGTTGGATTGATGAATTATGTTGATCCTCAGAATCCTTTAAAATGGTTTGGTTCTGGTGATAAATTAACAGACCTATTTCTTCAAGTAAAAATTAATGGAGATGTTGCTTTGCTTAAAATCATCTTGAAATTAATGAAAACTCAAGAAGAAGAAAAAGGCGGAGTTTTTAATCATCAATTTATAAAAGAAAAAACACACGGTTTAGATGATTTTTTAACTGATTTAGAAGCTTATACAATTGAAGAGCTACTTCCTCAAACAGGTTTATCTTTAGAAATAATTAAAGAAGCTACTGAAATAATCATCAATAATGATAAGATAATTATTTGTTGGGCAATGGGATTAACTCAACATAAAAATGGTGTAGATAATATTCGTGAAGTTGTAAATTTACTGTTATTAAAAGGGAGTATCGGTAAAAAAGGCGCAGGAACTTGCCCTGTTCGTGGACATTCTAATGTACAAGGAGATCGTACGATGGGGATTTGGGAAAAACCAAAACCTTCATTTTTAGATGGTTTAGAAAAAGAGTTTAAATTTAAAGCACCACGTAAAAATGGTTACGATGTTATCTCAGCTATTGAGGCTATGTATCAGAAAAAAGCATCCGTTTTTGTAGGTATGGGCGGTAATTTTATCTCTGCAACTCCAGATACTGAATACACCGCAGAAGCATTAAGAAATTGTGATTTAACAGTGCAAATTTCTACAAAATTAAATAGAAGTCATTTAATCCATGGAAAAAAAGCGTTGATTCTTCCTTGTTTAGGACGCTCAGAAAAAGATATTCAAGAATCTGGTGCGCAATTTATTACTGTAGAAAATTCGATGGGAGTTGTTCATCAATCGAATGGACATTTAAAACCTAGTTCTAAACATTTATTAAGCGAACCCGCAATTGTAGCAGGTATTGCCAAAGCAACTTTAAAAAATACCAAAATAGATTGGTCGTTATTTATTACTAACTATGATTTCATTAGAAATAAGATTGAAGCGACTATTCCTGGGTTTGAAAATTACAACGAAAAAGTCAGAATAAAAGGTGGTTTTTATCTTCCAAATAATGCTAGAAATAATGACTACACTCCTACTTTAACAGGAAAAGCAAACTTTTCAAAGAATTTACCTTCTGATATTATTTTAGATAATAATCAATTTATGATGATGACAATTAGAACTCATGATCAATATAATACGACTATTTATGGTTTAGATGATCGTTATAGAGGTGTTTTAAATGAGCGAAGAGTTATTTTTATGAATCCTGAAGACATTGAAAAAACAAGGATTATCAAAATTAGATAAAGTGAATTTAACAAGTCATTTTCAAGGAGAAAAAAGAAATGCTTTTGGATTTTTAGTCATTCCTTATAGCATTCCTAAGCAATGTACAGCTACTTATTTTCCTGAAACAAACGTATTAGTTCCGATAAAAAGCAAGGCTAGAATTAGTCATACACCCGCTTCTAAAACGGTGATTATTACTGTAATTAAACAATAGTAAAAAAAGATTTGTACTTTAGACAAAATTTAAATTAACATTTAAAATAAATTTATATTATGCCTTTTATAGAAGAAGAAAAGCTTGTTTTAATGCAAGAAGACTTAGATAACAACAAGTTAAAAAGAGAAGAAGCTGAAAATGAATTAAGTGAAACGCAAAAAATATTAACATCTTCTCAGAAGAAATCTAAAATTACGACAATTTTATTAGGTTTATTACTAGGTCTTTCATTAGGAGCTTGTTATTATTTTTATACTAATACAGGAGGAGCTACTTCTTTTAGTGAAGATGATATTGCAGTTATAAAAAACAAAGAAAATAGTAGAGTTTTAGATAGTGTTAAAAGAGCTAATATAAGAGCTTTAAGAGCTTTGGAAAATTCTAGTTCAACAAATTCAAATTCAGGAATTGACTCTGAAAACCTAGAAGATACTATTGATGAAGTAAAGAACAATACAACAGGTGAAACAATGTACTCTGTTCAGATAGGGGTTCTTTATGATAAAAAATTCCCTTTATTATCATCTAAAACAATACCATCGATAATTACTTCTAAAGACGGATATTTTAAATATTCATTAGGCTTATTCACTACTCTAGAAGAAGCAAAAGAGTTAAGACAAGAACTAATTACACTTGGAATTGAAGATGCTTTTGTTGCTTCTTATATTGATGGAAAACGTCAAAAAATACACGATTAAAACACTTTTTAACAACATAACAATTAATAAAATGTTATTTAAATTTATTAAACGAACACTTATAGTAGCATTTACTATAAGTGTTCATTTTTTTTACGGACAAAAAACACCTAAAAAAGAAACTCAAATAGGATTTGGACAAGTTGATTTCTTATCAATAAAAATGCCTGATAATGAAAAAAACATGGGTTTTACTGGTGTTCATTATAACTTAAAACTAAATGATTGGAGTTATGCAGGTGCTGGTATTTATGGCGCTGTAAGCGGAATTCGTGGTGGTTTTTTTACTTTGGGAGTTAATGCTGGTGTACAACAAAAAATCACCGAAAACCTATTTATTGATGCTGGTTTTCATTTTGGCGGTGGTGGCGGTGCTTCTGCTCCTGATGGCGGTGGTGCTTTTATTTTGCCTCATCTAAATTTAGGTTATAATTTCAAGTATTTTTCAACAACTGCTGGGTATAGTTATATTGATTTCTTTGATAAAGGAGCAATTAAAAGCAATCAATTTAACGTTGCTATTCAAATACCTTTGTCTTTTGAAACAGTAGATTTTAAAGAACGTGAAAGTTCTTTTATACTAGATGATTTAAAAAATACTCTTTGGAATAACACTAGTAATAGAGTTTCTTTACTAGTTCATTTAAATAATTTAGATGTTACTAAAGGTAGTTATAAAGATAAAACAATACGTTTAGCTGGTTTTGAATTTAACTCTTATTTAAATAAAAAAATCTTCTATTTTATAAAAGCTGATGGTGCATATCATGGAATAAAAGCAGGGTATATGGATGTTTTTTTAGGTGCAGGATACCATGCTTTAATGAATAAAAACCGTACAAATATCTTAGCTAAATTCGGTGTTGGAGCTGGTGGAGGTGGCGATGTCGATACTAAAGGAGGTTTCTTAATTTATCCTGATGTTTCTATTGAACAAAAATTATTTGATAACATATATGTGTCAATTAATAAAGGATTTTTAATGACTCCTGATGCTCATTTTAGCTCTTCTACCTTAGGTTTTGGATTGAAATATTACATCGATAAAGACGGAATTACCCCTTCTATTCAAGAGAAAAAAACATTTTCAAAAGCTAAATTTAAAGGTTTAGAAGCAATCATAAAACAAGATTTATATGTGAATGCCGCAAGAGATGATAAAGGTGGTTTCACTCAAAACATGCATCAAATATCGTTGCAAATTAACTTCTTCTTGAATAAATATGTTTACGGAGCAGGTCAAACTTCGTTTGCAAATTTTGGTGCGGCGGGTGCTTATGCAGAAGGTATTGTTGGTTTAGGAGTGCAATCAAATACTTTTTTTAATGATACAACATCGGTATTTGTACAGCTTTTAGGAGGTGCTGCTGGTGGTGGTGGAATTAGTACAGGGCAAGGTTTAATCGTAAAACCGAGTATTGGAATTAATTATAAACTGACAGATAAATTAGATATCCGTAGCGGTTTAGGTTATGTAAAAGCACGTGGAGGTAACCTAAGTAATGCTTACTTTAACTTAGGTATTAATTATCATTTTTCATTTTTAAGTATTAAATAAATAATAAGTATTTTAAATTACTTTTGTTTGATTGATTATATTTGAAAAAATCACATCATCACATCAAAAAACGGCTTTATTTTTACTTGTTATTTTTTAGCAGATAAAAATAACAAGTAAAAATAAAGCCGTTTTTTTTAGATAAATTTAGTTAGATACATGTTGATAAATAGTAATATGATTATAATTATCTCGGTAATATTCTATTCAATTGTAGTTTTAATAGCTTTAAAAAAATATGTAAACATATGCCTTTTTCGGGTAACGAAGCTGCTGGAAATGTAATGACTAAAGGTTTAACTTTCTTTTATGGATTAGGAATTATTTTTTTAATTGCAGTTTTTTTGATAATTATAAATACTTTTTTCTATAAAGGAATTAGTAATAATTGGATTAAATTTCTTTTTTTCATCCCTATAGGATTCCCTTTATTAATTCTTACGCTTATGTTTTTTTAACGTAAGACTCCCCCATTTCAACGTTGATATTAGTAGTTCAAAAGATAAGAAATTAAAAGAGAATTGGTTTTTGAAATCAGAACAAAAGAAAATTTAAATAATACTGGTTTAGTATTTTCTACTATCAAAATAAATCTGTATTCATATATGTTAGCTAAAAAAATAGAAAACGGTTTCTATATATATGAACATAAAAATGTCTTTATAGAAATAACTCATTTTATATTAGCACCGATAAATACAGGACAACCGTTTCTTATTTATCAATACCTAATGATTCCTTTTTTACTTCTTGGGAAAGAATTTATGAAATATAGATGAAGAAAATAAAAACTCTGTTGACTGTTGAATTAGAATTTAAACGCAAAAGTAATTTTTTTTAAATCAGTATCTTACTTGACCGGGATCAATTCTTTTTACAAAAGTAATCAATCTTTAACTCTGTGTGACCGCCATTTTTTTGAAAATAAATTACTTAAAAATAAAAACTTAAGTAGTGTTACATTTGTCAACTAAGCGATTTCTGAGTGTTAGTAAACTTTTATTTAATCATTCACAAATACATAAACCCTAATAAACCGGCTACAGCTAATAAATAAGATGAAATAAAGCACACTACTCTCTTTCTTTAACTCGAACAGTTTGCAGTTTCTAGCCTTAGGGTAGGTCAGGGTTTGAAAAAACAATAAGAGTAATAAAATTTCAGACTTATTTTTTTACACATATGTAACTTGTCGCGATTTAGATAACTCGATGCGTTGATGACAATAGTAAACAAATACAAGGTGTGTCACGTGTTAACTAACAATGTGTTTCAGGTTTACATTTGTAAAGGTTAGTAAGTCAGCGATTATGTTATTTTTGTTTTTAAACTTAAAAATACAAACTCCTCTGCTCTTTTACTTACACTTATCTTATCTTGGTTTGTTCATTTAATTTAGATAAAATAAGTACTTCCATTCATAAAGAAGGTCTATTTATTTTAGACAATTTAAAGAGTTCTTAATAATCTAGTGTTTTGAATACTCCTCTCTTATTTAAAAAAAAGAGTACATCTCTACCCTACCTTATTTTATAATGAAAATATAATTTTATAGTAGATGAATGAGATTAATAAAGTAGTAAATAAAATAAGTTCAAAAAAAGTATATTTGCTTAAAACAGTCACTCTATTTTGAACACACATTTTCAATATTTTTCTAGTCCTATAAATGAAATACAACTTCCTAAGAAATTTACTTTCCCATTTTATTATGAACCACACCCTTTATGTAAATTAGCTACAAAAGAAATAATTAATTATTTAAAAAATCAAACTGATTTTGAGCATAACTTCGGGTTAAATTCATCTAAAAAAGGGATTCCTATTGGTAAAATGTTTGGAGTTTTAGTTGTAAAAAACAAAGAAAATGAAATTGGATATATTACAGCTGTTTCAGGGAAATTGGCTGAGACAAATACACATGTAAAATTTATTCCCCCTGTTTATGATATGCTTTCAGAAGATTCTTATTACTTAAAAGAAAAAAAACATTAATAGAAATAAATTACGAATTAGAATCTTTAGTTGCAAATATTGAATACAAAAAATTAGTTATTGAAAATGAATTAGAAAGTAAAAGAGCTATATCTGATATTCAAGAAAAAAAAGAAGCACTACAAATTGCTAAGAAAAATCGAAGTTTAAAAAGAGATAAAGCGATAAACAAACTATCCCCTGAAGAATTTATTGTTTTAAAAAGTAAATTAAGTAAAGAAAGTATAGAGTCTAAACATTTTTTTAATAACGTAAAGCGTTACTGGGAACATACTTTAAAACCTACAAAAGAGAAACTTTTACTTTTTACACATAAAATAAATAGTCTAATAGATAAACGCAAAGCTAAATCCATTGAATTACAAATGTATATTGCGAAACAGTATCAGTTTTTAAATTCAAAAAAAGAAACAAAAAACTTAACTGAATTGTTCTCAGGAGTTTCTCTTCACAATTTACCGGCTGGTTCTGGAGAGTGTGCGGGGCCTAAACTACTACAGTATGCTTTTTTACATGATTTAAAACCAATTTCAATGGCAGAATTTTGGTGGGGAAAATCACCAAATAAAGAAATCAGAAAACATCAGCAATTCTACCCTGCTTGTCAAGGAAAATGTAAGCCTATTTTAACACATATGTTATCTGGAATTGAAATGGACACAAATCCTTTGTTAAAAAATCCTGCTATTGGTAAAGAAATTGAAATTATTTTTGAAGATAATGAGCTTATAGTAGTATATAAACCTGAAGATTTTTTGTCAGTACCAGGAATTCATATTAAAGATTCTGTATATACTCGAATAAAACAACAAATAAAAAATATTTCAGGACCTATTATTGTACACCGTTTAGATATGGCTACTTCAGGTTTATTAGTTTTAGCTAAAAATAAAGAGTCTCATAAATTTTTACAAAGTCAGTTTATTAATAGAACAATTGAAAAAAGATATACAGCTTTATTAGATGGAATTGTTACTAAAAATAAAGGCACAATTACGCTTCCTCTTCGTGTAGATTTAGATGATAGACCCAGACAATTAGTATGTTATGAGTACGGAAAACCCACAAAAACAAACTGGGAAGTTATAGAACGAAAAGAAGGGAAAACAAAAATTTACTTCTACCCTATTTCAGGAAGAACACATCAATTAAGAGTGCATGCCTCTCATAGTTTAGGTTTAAATACTCCTATTGTTGGAGATGATTTATATGGGAAAAAATCAAAAAGATTACATTTACATTCAGATACTTTAGTCTTTTTACATCCAATAACTAAGAAAAAAATGTATTTTAATAAAAAATCTGAATTTTAGACAAAAAAAAGATTAAATAGATGTGTTTTTTTTCGATAATTATAAAAATTTAATACAATGATATATTAAATATATTAAAGTCCTAAATAACGCATATTTTTAATAAACTAATAATTATACACTTTTTATTGTTTTAATCTTAAATAATTTATTACAATAATAAATATTTATTAAAATTTAATTATCAATAACATTCTGTAATACTGTGTTTTAAAAAATATGCAAAATGAAATTTAAAGAATAAGCTTACTATACTTTAAATAAAGTAAAAATGAACTGGAGTATTAAAAACTCTTATTTATTGATTTAAAAGTATTTTTTGAATATGCTAATTTTTTTTAATATTTATTTTACCACTAATATTAACCGTTAAAAATCAAAAAAAACCTCTCAAATATTTGAGAGGTTTTTTAAAAAAGAAGTATTTATTCTAATTTCTTAGCATTTTTTACTTTTTGCTTTGTAAGTGCAATATCAATTACTTCATGCATTTCAGTTACATAATGAAAAGTTAAACCTTTTAAATAACTTTTCTTAATTTCTTCAATATCCTTTTTATTATCAGCACATAAAATAAGTTCTTTAATATTAGCACGTTTAGCTGCTAATATTTTTTCTTTAATTCCACCTACTGGTAATACTTTTCCTCGAAGCGTAATTTCACCAGTCATTGCTAATCTATTTTTAACTTTACGTTGTGTAAATACAGAAACCAATGAAGTTAACATAGTAATACCAGCACTTGGTCCGTCTTTAGGAGTTGCTCCTTCTGGTACATGAATATGTACATCATTTTTTTCTAAAACTTCAGGATTAATACCAAATTCTTCTGCATTTGCCTTAATGTATTTCATTGCTATTGTAGAAGATTCTTTCATTACTTTACCTAAATTACCAGTAATAGAAAGTGCACCTTTTCCTTTTGAAATAATAGATTCGATAAATAAAATATCTCCACCAACACTTGTCCAAGCTAAACCTGTTACAACACCAGCAACATCATTATTTTCATATTTATCACGTTCTAAACGAGGTGAACCTAAAATATTTTCAATATCTTCATTGGTTACATCAATATTATACTCCTCTTCCATCGCTATTGATTTCGCTGCAAAACGAACAACCTTAGCAATTTTTTTATCTAAACCACGTACACCTGATTCACGTGTATATCCTGCTACAATTTTTTCTATTTGTTTTTTACTAACAGTTAAATGCTTCGTAGATAATCCGTGTTCTTTTAATTGCTTTGGTAATAAATATTTTTTAGCTATTTCAATTTTTTCTTCAATAGTATATCCTGTAACATTAATAAGCTCCATACGATCACGTAATGCCCAAGGAATTTGACCTAAATTATTTGCGGTCGCAATAAATAAAACTTTAGAAAGATCATAAGGAACTTCTAAATAATTATCATAAAACTCTGTATTTTGCTCAGGGTCTAAAACCTCTAACATTGCTGAAGAAGGATCTCCTTGATTGCTCTGACTTAACTTGTCAATTTCATCTAAAACAAAAACAGGGTTTGAAGTTCCCGATTTTTTAATATTCTGAATTAAACGACCAGGCATAGCACCAATATAAGTTTTACGATGTCCGCGAATTTCAGCTTCATCACGTAAACCACCTAATGACATACGAACATATTTGCGTCCTAATGCTTCAGCAACTGATTTCCCTAACGAAGTTTTACCAACACCTGGAGGTCCGTATAAACAAATAATTGGCGATTTCATATCTCCACGTAATTTTAAAACGGCTAAATGTTCTATAATACGTTCTTTTACTTTTTCTAAACCAAAATGATCTCTATCTAATATTTTTTGAGCTCTCTTTAAATTAAATTTATCTTTAGAATAAATATTCCAAGGTAATTCTAACATTAACTCTAAATAATTACGTTGTACACCATATTCTGCCATTTGAGGGTTCATTCGTTTTAAACGATTTAATTCCTTTTCAAATGTTTCACTAACTTTTTTATTCCATTTTTTTGTTTTAGATTTTATCCTCATTTCATCTAATTCCTGATCATGAGAAACACCACCTAATTCATCTTGAATGGTTTTTAATTGCTGATGTAAATAATATTCACGTTGTTGTTTATCTAAATCAGAACGAGTTTTAGATTGAATATCATTACGTAATTGTAATTTCTGAAGTTCATTATCTAAGTTACCTAATGTTAAAAGAGCACGTTCTCTTAAATTATCTTCTTCAAGTAATACTTGTTTTTTGGCGACACTTAATTCCATATTAGATGAAATAAAATTTACCAAAAATGAATTCGATTGAATATTTTTAATAGCAATTGAAGCTTCAGAAGGTAACATTGGATTTTCTTTAATAACCTCTAAAGCTAGTTCTTTTATAGATTCTATAATTGCTTCAAATTCTTTTTCATCTTCAATTTCCTTATATTCAATAACTTCATTAACTGTTGCTTTTAAATAAGGGTTTTCTTGTGTAATTTCATCAATTACAAAACGTTTTTGTCCTTGAATAATAACAGTTACGTTACCATCAGGCATTTTAAGAACACGTAAAATTTTTGCGACAACACCTGTTTTATGAATATCATTTAAACTAGGATTTTCAATAGCAACATCTTTTTGTGCAACAACACCAATGATTTTATCACCTTTATTTGCATCTTTTATTAACTGAATAGATTTATCTCTACCAGCGGTAATAGGAATTACAACACCAGGAAATAACACAGTATTTCTTAGTGGTAAAATTGGTAATTCAGCAGGAATTTTTTCTTTATTAATTAATTCTTCATCTTCAGGAGTTAATAATGGGATTAATTCTGAATCCTCATTAAAAGCATCTTGAAGCGACAAATTGTCTAAATGTATTATTTTTGATTTGCTCATATTTTTTATAGGTGTCATAGTGACATTTTTATACTATTTAAAATACTATAAAATGCACTTTTAAACTTTTAATTAACTAGTAAACAGTATTTTAGTAATATTTTTAATTAAAGTACTATTTTGATGTTTATATAAAACAATTGTTATGCCAAGTAAATATTTTTTTTACATAACAGAATTATACTAATATAAAAATACGGATAGTTTTATTAAAAATATTATTAGCTACTGTTTTTTTTAATATTGATAAAAATGTAGCTTAATAGTGGGATAGGCTCTTTTATAAGTAATACTATTATTATGTATATGTAGCTGAAAATAAGCTTTTTAATACTAATAAATATAATTAAAAGAAATTTTGTATTTTTACGTAAAATAATAAAATGCTATTTATTATTAAAGTTCAGATAAAATATTGAAAATATGATACGAAACTACAGAAATGAAATGTGGAAAGAAATAATATTTGATAATAAAATCTCTGAAAAAGAAAATTTTAAAATATCCAATTACGGTCGAATTATTAATTGTAAAACCGAAGAAGAATTATTAGTAAAAGTATCTTTTATTAATGGTTACCAAAACCTACCTTTAAAACAACGTGTAAATGGAAAAACAACTAGTAGGTATGTTCATAAACTAGTTGCTGAAACTTTTTTACCTCGTAAAGAAGGTGATCAATATGTCATTCATTTAAATTATGATAAAAAAGACAACAGACTTGAAAATCTTAAATGGGCTACAAAAAGAGAAAAAGAAGTACATCAATTTACAAACCCTGAGTATGTAAATAAGGTTCATAAACACAGACCTAATACTGCAAAACTTACAGAAACTAAAGTAATGCTAATCAAAAGAAAATTAAACGACCCTAATAGAAGGACTCGTTTAAAAATGATTGCAAAACAATTTGGTGTTTCAGAAATGCAACTTCACAGAATTAAAACCGGTGAAAACTGGGGATATGTTAAAGAAGGTTAATTTTACAACAAAATTAATATTGCGATTCCTGTAAAAACAATTATTTGCGCCCATTTTAGGTAAACACCTATTTGGGCGTTTTTTTTTATATTTTTTGAAATTGAACCTGCTAAAATTGCAATAGCTGAAAACATAATAAATGAAATTACTATGAATAATCCACCTAATGTATAAAATTGAATAACAGTTGATAATGTTTCTGAAAATAAAAACTGCGGAAAAAAAGCTAAAAAGAAAATAGTTACTTTCGGATTTAATACATTCATCCAAAAGCCTTTTTTAAATAATTGAAATGTAGATTTTTTAACAATATTATTTGTTGAAAAAGTAATTTTAGCATCACTCTTATATACTTGATAAGCTAAGTATAATAAGTAACTAGCACCTAATAATTTGATACTAAAAAATAAATTTGGTTGTTGCTTTATCAATTCTGAAATTCCAAAAGCCACTAAAGTTGTGTGAATAATACAACCTGTCATTAAACCAGCTACAGTTACTAAACCATATTTTTTACCATTTACAATACTTTGTGTTAATACAAAAATATTATCAGGTCCTGGTGAAATAGCCAAAGTTACTGTTGCCACTGAAAAAGAAAGTAATATTTCTAACATTTTTTAGTCTTTGTTTTTATGCAAAAAAAAATGAAGCAACTATCATATAGATTACTTCATTTTTATTTAATTTTTATTTAAAAATTATTTATCTAGATAAAATAGCTTTGTTTATTTTTTTAACTAAACTAGGTCCTTCATAAATAAAACCTGTATAAATTTGAACTAAATCAGCACCTGCATCAATTTTTGCTAAGGCATCTTTTTCAGAATGAATACCTCCAACTCCAATTATAGGAAATGCTTTGTTTGAATTATCAGCTAAGTATTTAATCACTTTTGTACTTTTATCTTTAACTGGCTGACCACTTACTCCACCATTACCTATTTCACTTAATCTTTCTTTCGATACTTTTAAGTTATCTCTATCTACAGAAGTGTTCGATGCAATAACACCATCAATTTTAGTTGCTGCAACTAATTCAATAATTTCATCTAATTGTTGATTATTTAAATCTGGTGCAATTTTTAATAAAATTGGTTTTTGTTTTGCCTGCTTATTATTTAATTCTTGTACTTCAGTAATTAATTCTTTTAAATATGAAACATCATCTAATTTTGCATGACTACCAACATTCGGGCAACTTACATTTAAAACAAAATAATCTACATAAGGATGTAATCCTTTAAAACAAGTTAAATAATCAGCTGTATAATTTTCGGGAGTTGTATCAGTATTTTTCCCAATATTTCCACCGATAATTATTTTTCCTTTATTCTTTTTTAATTGTTGAATTGCAAGTTCTAATCCTTCATTATTAAAACCCATTCGGTTGATAATTCCTTGATCACCTTTTAAACGAAATAATCTTTTCTTCGGATTTCCCGCCTGACCTTTTGGAGTTACAGTTCCTATTTCAACAAAACCGAAACCAAAATTTGCTAACTCATTATATAGTACTGCATTTTTATCGAAACCAGCAGCTAAACCAACAGGATTTTTAAATGTTAATCCGAATAAATTACGTTCTAATTTTTTATCGTTAACCTGATACATGCTTCTAAATATTGAAGAAACAAATGGTATTTTAGACAGTATTTTTACTAATGAAAAAGTAAAATAATGAACTTTTTCTGGATCAAAAAGAAAGAAAATTGGACGAATTAATAATTTATACATATTTTTTTATTGAATTGACTGCTACTAATTTATTTTTAAATATAAAAAAAGCTCCAAACGGAGCTTTTAAATTATCTTAAAACAGCTTCTAAGTTTTTCTCAAAAGTTGTTTGTAGTTTTTGCATTATTTTATCAATTTGTTTATCGTTAAGTGTTTTATTTTCATCTTGTAAAACAAAACTTACTGCGTATGATTTTTTACCTTCTGGTAATTTATCACCTTGATACACATCAAATAAATCAACTTCTTTTAATAATTTCTTTTCCGATTGAAAAGAAAGATTATAAATTTCTTTAAACTCTACTTTATCATCTAATAATAAGGCTAAATCTCTTTTTACCGATGGAAATTTCGCTAATTCAGAAACTTTAATTTTCTTATTTCCTGCTAAATTTAAAATATTTTGCCAATTAAAATCCGCAAATAATACTTCTTGTTTAATAGAAAACTCTTTTAAAATTTGTGTTTTTAAAACTCCAAATTCTACTAATTTTGTTTTTCCTAAACTTAATACTAATCCTTCAGAAAATAAATCTGATTTTATAGGTGAAGCTTTTAAATTATCAAAACCTAATCTGCTAAATAAATTAGTTACAATTCCTTTTAAATAAAAGAAATCAGAAGTTTTATTAGCTAAATTCCAAGTATCTTTTGTTCTATTTCCTGTAACAAATAAGGTTAAATGTTTATCTTCTTGATATCCGCTTTCATATTTATGATATGTTTTACCAAATTCATAAAATTTCAACGCATTATTTTTTCTGTTGATATTATAAGAAATAGATTCTAAACCGCTAAACAATAAAGATTGACGCATCACTTTTAAATCGTTACTTAACGGATTTAACATTTCTACATTATGCGCTTCATTTAAGGTTTCTGATAAACCGATATAATCAGCTTTTGTTAAAGAATTTGCCATTGTTTCGTTAAACCCTAATGAGGTTAACTGATTTGCAACAATGTTTTCTACTTTAACATTTTTATCATTATCAAAAGAAATCGATGTATTTAATTTGTGAGAAAATTCAATATTATTATATCCGTAAACTCTTAATATTTCTTCAATAATATCAGCTTCACGTTGTACATCTACTCTGTAAGAAGGAATTGTTAAACCTAAACCACCTTCAGTAATACTATTTATTTTAATATCTAAAGAAGCTAAAATATTTTTAATAGTTTCTTTAGGAATTTCTTGTCCTATTAATTTATACGTATTTTCAAAAGATAAGAATACTTCAAAATCTTCTATTTTATCAGGATAAAACCCTAAAACATCAGAAGATATTTTTCCTCCAGCATATTTTTCAATTAATAAAGCAGCACGTTTTAAAGCATATTCTGTTAAATTAACATCAATTCCTCTTTCAAAACGGAAAGAAGCATCGGTATTTAAAGCGTGTCTTTTAGCCGTTTTACGAATAGAAATAGGGTTAAAATAAGCACTTTCTAAGAAAATAGAAGTAGTATGTTCTGTTACTCCTGATTTTAATCCACCAAAAACCCCTGCAATACATAAAGGATTATCATCTGCATCACAAATCATAATATCATCAGCAGATAATTCTCTTTCAACCTCATCTAAAGTTGTAAATTTTGTTCCTTCTTCTAAGGTTTTTACAACAATTTTATTTCCTTTAATCTTATTAGCATCAAAAGCATGTAATGGTTGCCCTAACTCATGTAAAACATAATTTGTAATATCTACAATATTATTTTTAGGAGCAATTCCGATAGCTTTTAATCTATTTTGAATCCATTCTGGAGAATCTTTTATTTCAACATCAGTAATAGTAATTCCACAATAACGAGGAACAATATTTTTATCTTCTACCTCAATATCAATTCTTAGTGTACGTTCATCTACATGAAAATCAGATACAGAAGGTGAAATTAATTCTAAATTAGTTCCTTGATGCATTAACCCAGCACGTAAATCACGAGCTACACCA
Source organism: Tenacibaculum pacificus (assembly GCF_027941775.1). Lineage (NCBI taxonomy): Bacteria > Pseudomonadati > Bacteroidota > Flavobacteriia > Flavobacteriales > Flavobacteriaceae > Tenacibaculum > Tenacibaculum pacificus. Next base: position 1,266,188 of record NZ_CP115917.1, read on the forward strand.
AAATGACTCATTGCATCTGCACGGTTTGGAGTTAAACCGATTTCAAAAACATAATCTGTTTCTATCTTAAAAACGTCAGCACATGGTGTTCCAGAAACTAAGTTTTCATCTAAAACCATAATTCCGTCATGACCTTTTCCTAAACCTAATTCGTCTTCGGCACAAATCATTCCGAAGCTTTCTTCACCTCTTATTTTACCTTTTTTAATGGTAAAACTTTCTCCATTATCATCATACAAAATTGTACCAACAGTAGCTACAGGTACTTTTTGACCAACATCTACATTAGGAGCTCCACATACTATTTGAATAGGATTTCCATCACCTAAATCTACTGTAGTTACTTTTAACTTATCAGCATTTGGGTGTTTTATACATGTTTTTACTTCACCAACTACAATACCTTTTAGGCTTCCTTTGATGCTTTCAACAGTTGCTATTCCTTCTACTTCCAAACCTAAGTCTGTCAATAATTCTCCTGTTTTTTCAGCTTCCCAGTCAGTTTGTAAAAATTGTCGTAACCAATTGTATGATATTTTCATAGTCAATCTATAATTTATGACTGCAAATTTACGGAAAATAAAGCAAAAAACTATCCTCCTTTTATTATAGGATTTACCTTGCTGATTTTTAACTATTTAATATATAAACAGTATTAAATAAGTGTTTGTTACACTAGTGGTAAGCTAGTAAAATCGACTTTTATTGTTGATATAAAAGAGCTATTAAATTGTCTTTGATTCTAATTTTTTAGGTTTGTTTAAAATATATGTATACAACCACATTATTGTAAAAGTTGGGATTATATCTAAGCCAGGGATTGCTTCTTCAATAAAAGAAATACCAGCGGCTATTTTACCTTTATTTCCTTTATACATTTTTGTCATTAAATATGCTGATACTGGTGCCCAAACAACATCGGATAATTCACCTAAAGCAGGTATGGCATAAGAGATTAATCCTATTGCATCAAATAATAAACTGAGTGCTAATTTTGTGTATTTATTTTCTCTATTCATTTAATTAAAGTTAGTTATATTTTTAATAAATCAAATTTCAAGCCAAGTTACTTTATTTACAAGTTTATAAATATGTATTTTTACTTTAAACTAAAAAGCTAAAAGAAAGAATGATTTTTTCTGATTTTAAAAATAAAATTGAAGATTTACAAAACAAACCTTTAGGTGGCTTAGCTTCTCAATTAAAACTTGCACCAAAATTAAGAACACAATTTTCTCAAAAATTAATTGAAAGTAAAAACCCTAAAAAAGCAGCAATTTTAGCCTTATTTTATCCTGATGATGACAATAATACTCGTTTTTTACTTACTTTAAGAGCTAGTTATAAAGGAAAACATTCTGCTCAAGTTAGTTTTCCTGGAGGAAAAATAGCTGAAAAAGATTCAAATCTTAAAGAAACAGCTTTAAGAGAAACATTTGAAGAAGTAGGTGTTTTTTCTGATGATATTAAAATTATTCGTAAAATTTCAGATTCTTATATACCACCTAGTAATTTTTTAGTAACTCCTTTTATAGGACTTACTCATCAAAAACCATCTTTTAAAAAAAATTACGAAGTTGATACTTTAATAGAGGTTTTAATAAGTGATTTGTTAAATGACCGTAATTTAACATCAAAAGAAATGGAAACATCTTATATGAAAAAAGTAGCTGTACCATGCTTTAAATTAAATGATTATATTGTTTGGGGGGCAACTGCAATGATGTTGTCAGAAATTAAAGATTTATTAAAATAGTAATATTTTCTATTTCTTTTGTAGTTTAGCTGTTACAATTAAAAAACAACTACAAATGCCTTTATTAAAAAGGAATCCTTTCGGACACATATTGTTTGTTAAAAGGCTTCTTATTCAAGCGCTTGGTATTATTTCTCATGGTAGATACCGAAAATTTAATGAACTACAAATCGAAGGATCTGAAATTTTAAGAAACCTTCCTGATAAAAACGTATTATTTATTTCAAATCATCAAACTTATTTTGCTGACGTAGCTGCTATGTTTCATGTTTTTAATGCTTCTTTAAAAGGTCGTGATGATAACATTAAAAACTTAGGCTACTTATGGACTCCAAAATTAAACACCTATTATATAGCTGCTGGTGAAACAATGCGTTCAGGTATATTACCTAAAATATTTGCTTATGCAGGTTCTATTTCTGTTGAAAGAACTTGGAGAAGTAAAGGTCAGGATGTAAAAAGACAAGTTAAAATGTCGGATATTTCTAATATTCGTAAAGCTTTAGATGATGGTTGGGTAATTACTTTTCCGCAAGGAACAACAACACCTTTTAAACCTGTTCGTCGTGGTACTGCTCATATTATTAAAACATATAAACCTGTTGTAGTTCCTATTGTTATTGATGGTTTTAGACGTTCTTTTGATAAAAAAGGATTGGTTATAAAAAAACGTAATGTTTTACAATCAATGGTTGTTAAAGAACCTTTAGATATTGATTATGAAAATGAAGATGTAGCAAGTATTATTGAAAAAATTGAATATGCTATAGAACAACATCCTTCTTTTTTAAAGGTATTAACACCAAAACAACTTAAAGAACAAGAAGAATTTATTGAAAAGCGTAGTTTTTGGGGAGCTGATAATCCTCAAGAAAAAAAGGAAGATTAAAAAAGAATAAGAAAATAAAACCTAAATCAATAAATTATGGCTAAAAATAAATCAATTTTAAACGAGAAATCAATCGATTTCTTAGCTAAATATTTAAATAATGCTGCTCCTACTGGTTATGAATGGGAAGGACAGAAAATTTGGATGGACTATCTGACGCCTTATGTTGATGAATTTATTACTGATACTTATGGTTCTGCTGTTGGTATTATTAATCCTGATGCTAAATATAAAGTTGTTATTGAAGGACATGCCGATGAAATTTCTTGGTATGTAAATTACATTACTGATGATGGATTAATTTACGTAATTCGTAATGGAGGTTCTGATCATCAAATTGCACCTAGTAAAATTGTAAACATTCATACTAAAAATGGTTTTGTAAAAGGTGTTTTTGGTTGGCCAGCAATTCATACAAGAAATAAAGCAAACGAAGAAGCTCCAAAACCTGATAATATTTTTATTGATACAGGTTGTAGTACTAAAGAAGAAGTTGAAAAATTAGGTGTTCATGTAGGTTGTGTAATTACATATCCAGATGAATTTCATATTTTAAACGGAGACAAATTCGTATGTCGTGCTCTAGATAACAGAATGGGTGGATTTATGATTGCCGAAGTCGCTCGTTTATTAAAAGAAAATAAAAAAGATTTACCTTTCGGTTTATATATTACAAATTCTGTTCAAGAGGAAATAGGTTTACGTGGTGCTGAAATGATTACGCAAACTATAAAACCAAATGTAGCTATTGTTACCGACGTAACACATGATACTACTACTCCAATGATTGATCAAAAAAAAGCAGGTCTTTTAGAGATTGGTAAAGGACCGGTTATTGCTTACGCACCAGCTGTACAGCAAAAATTACGTGATTTAATTATTGATGCTGCCGAAGAAAATAACATTCCTTTTCAACGTTCTGCGTTATCAAGAGCAACAGGAACTGATACGGATGCTTTTGCTTATAGCAATGGTGGTGTTGCTTCTGCATTAATCTCATTACCGTTACGTTATATGCATACAACGGTTGAAATGGTACATCGTGATGATGTTGAAAATGTTATTAAAATGATTTATGAAAGTTTATTAAAAATAGAATACGGAGAAGATTTTTCTTATTTTAAATAATTAGAAATATTATATTTTCTAAGAGCCTCAATAATTATTGAGGCTTTTTTTTATGCTAAATTTTTATCTAAAAATTAACTTAATTACAAGTTTAATTAGAATATAGACTCTTATTAAAATAAATAAGAATCTACTGAGTATTTGATCTGCATGTTAATAAACCGTTACGTTACAGTTAATTAACATGCTTAAAAAACGTATATTGTGAGCAAATTTTTTTAATTAAAAACCCTTAAAAATGAGAAAAAAATTATTCACTTATTAGCACTAAGTGTAGTATTGTTAATTTCTAAGAATGTAAATTCTCAAGAATTTAATAAACGTACTTGTGGTACAGACCAAGTTATGGAGGACTTGTATAAAAAAAAACCAAATGCAAGAACTGAAGCACAACAATTAAGAAAAAAAGCAAAACTTGCTAACAAATCTAAAAAAGTAGCACCATATGTAGTACCTGTTGTTTTTCATGTATTTGGTACTGAATTTAATAATGGGTCTACTGTAGATTTAGATATTATTAAGGAAGCTTTAACATTAACTAATGAAGATTTTCAAGGTTTAAATGCAGATTATACAACAATTGATGCTCCTTTTGATGTAATAAAATCGCCTTTAGATATTACTTTTAAATTAGCACAATTAGATCCTGATGGTAATCCAACTACAGGTGTGGTTTTTCATAGTGAAGCTTCTGGTATGGGTAACTATGGTTCAACTATTGTACAAAATGTTGCTTGGGATAATTACAAATACTGTAATGTTTATATAGCAAGAGATTTATATGGAGATGGTGATTATTATAATTCAGGAGTTGCTTGGTATCCAAGTAAAGATATGTCAGATCAAAATATAGCAAGAGTTGTATATAATGGTAGTTTTTTAGGTACTAATACAGGAGAAAATTTTCGTTCTGTATTAACTCATGAATTTGGACACTACCTAGATTTAGCTCATACTTTTGATAAAGGTATTTGTAATAATGACCCTAATGATGGTGATGGTGTTGCAGATACACCTTCATTATCTAGTAATTCTTCAGGAACTGGATGTGCTGTATTACAAAACTGTTTAAATCAAGAAATAAACAGTGAAAACTTTATGGATTACACAGATTGTTATAAAATGTTTACGCAAGGACAGGTTGCTAGAATGACAAATGCTTTAGATAATTCTGTTTCAAGAAATACTTTATGGACAGAAGCTAACTTAATAGCAACAGGGCTTTCATCTGATTTAGGAGCAAGAATAATATCTTCATCTAATGCTCTAGAAGAACGTTATTTAAATGATGGTGTAATTGAGTCTACTGTTGATTTAAATTGTGTTGATTGTACTTTTACTAATAATTCAGGTAACTTAACTTTAGGTACTGATTATACAATTTCTAATTTACCTGCTGGTTTAACGTCAAGAATTACATTAAATAGTAGTACAAAAGCTGTTTTATATTTAGAAGGTACAGCAACTAATAATGAAGCTGTAAACTCGGTTTCTGATTTAGTAATTACCTTTTTAGACCCTATGGTAAATGGTAATGTTGCTGATTTATATAGTGATAACTTAAAATTAAATATAAACTTTAAAGATACTTATACTGAGTTTTGTAATGTTAGTATAGGATACCAACTTTACACACATATTACTAAAGTAGATTTTAATGGTACTACTAATGAAACTGGATATGATGGAATTTCGAACTATATTCCTACCTTAAAATTTAAAACTAAACAAGGACAAACATACCCATTAACAATTACTGCTAATAAAGGTGCTGGTGGTACTAATGATAATGCAAGAATACAAATTTGGTTTGACTGGAATAAAGATTTTATTTATGATTCAAGTGAATTATACGCTACAAAATCATATGTTAATTCTGAAGTTGATGCTGATGGTAACTATGTATTTACTACTGATGTTACAATTCCTGTTGATGCTGAATTAGGTGATATTGCTTTTAGAGTATTAGCTCATTATGTACAAGGTACAGATGGAGATACAGCCTGTTCTTATATAGATAGTGGTGAATCTGAAGATTATGGAGTTTCTATTTTAGCTGCTGATACACCTTTTACTGTTGACTTTTTTGCAGATAAAACTAACGTTAACTTTGCTCAACAAGTAAATTTTTCTGATTCTTCTATCCCTGCTAATGATGATACAATTACAGCATGGAATTGGTCTTTTCAAGGTGGTCTTCCAAGTACTTCAACTCTTAGAAACCCACAAAATATTGTTTTCCCTGAAGCTGGTGTTTTTGACGTTAGTTTAGAAGTTACAACCGCTAATGGAGATAAAAAAACAATAACAAATATAGCATATATAACTTCTGCGCTTTCATATTGTGATAGTAGTCCTAATTTTGGAGGATACTTTAATGTAAATAATGTAACTTTAAATACTATTAATCATCAACCATATTTAAGTCAATCTCATAGTTTTTATGATACTGTTTCTACTGAATTAAAAGTTGGAGATACCTATCCTATTACTATAAAAACTCAAAAAGGTGCTGGAGGTAGTGCTGATGTTAACAGAGTAAGAATATGGGCAGACTGGAATTTTGATAGTGAATTTTCTATTGATGAATTATTAGTTTCAAAAGAAGTAATTTCTTCTAATTATAATGCTAGTGGTGAATTTGAATTTACTGAAAATATTATTGTACCTGCTAATGCAGCTGTAGGTAAAAGAGTTGCTCTTAGAGTAATGGGACATTATGTTGAAGGTACTGATGGTGATTTACCGTACGGTAATTATGATAGTGGAAATACTAATGATTATGCTATTGTTATTACAAAAGAAACTTCTAAATGGACAGGAGCTAGTGATAATAACTGGAATAATGCAGCAAACTGGGAAGGAAATACTTTACCTGCTAACGATAGTGATATAATTATTTTAGCTACTGCTAATATGTTTCCTATAATTAACACTGCTACTACTGCAAATACAGTTGTTATAGAATCAGGAGCTTCTTTAATAGCAAATGCAGAATTAACAGCTACTGTTACTTACAAAAGAAACTTAGCTACTGATAACTGGTACTTAGTAAGTTCTCCTTTAAAAGATGAAACAATTGAAAATGTATTAGCTAATAATATTTTTGCATTAGGAAACAGTGGTAATGTAGGTTTAGCATCATATAATAATAATGGTACTGTTTGGAATTACCAAAATGGAGCTTCAACAGGAAATGCTACTTCAGGTAAAGGTTACTCTGTTAAATTAAATACAGCAGGTGAACTTGTTTTTACTGGAGTTCTAAATTCAAATACTGTTACTTATCCTATAACGACAGCTACAAATAGCTATAATTTAGTAGGTAATCCTTACGCATCTTATGTTAATTTAGGAGAGTTTTTTAATACGAATCCTTTAACAACGGTGGTATCTGAAGCTACTGCTTGGGTATGGAATCAAGCAACTAGTAGTTATGATTTAAAATTAGCAGGAATTGATGATGCTTTTCAAGTAGCTCCAGGACAAGGTTTCTTTATTAGTGCTGCAGCAAATACTAATGTAACTTTTGATAAAGCTAATCAATCACATGGTACTGATACTTTTCAAAAACAAGCAAATACTAAAACTCAAGTTAACATAACTGCTACTTCTAGTAACGGAGCCGTTAAAACTACTAAATTATATTATTTAGAAGGAGCTACAACTGGTTTTGATAATGGTTTTGATGGTACTGTATTTAAAGGAACTAAAAGTAACTTTAATATGTATTCTAAATTAGTTAGTAAAGAAAACACTAAAGAATATGCTGTTCAGTCTTTACCTAAAGAAAACTTAGAAACAACTATCGTTCCTGTTGAATTAAAAGTAGCGACTGATCAAACAATTGTTTTTTCTGCTGACTCATTTAATTTACCTAATGATACACAAGTTTTTATAGAAGATAAAGAAAATAACGAGTTTGTTAATTTATCTGAAGGAAATTATAGTGTAGCTTTAAAAGGAGGAAATAGTACAGCTGATCAATTCTTTGTACACACAACTTCTAATAAAGTAAATGATGATGAAATTACTTTAAATGATATTTCTGTATATCAATCGGCTAAAAACGAGTTAACTATTACAGGATTACAAGCTGAAGATAATTCAATTACTATTTACTCAGCAATAGGAAAACAAGTAATGGCTAAAACTTTTAACTCTAACGGAACTAAAGTAATAGACTTACCTAAAGTTTCTTCAGGAGTTTATGTTATAAACGTAACAAGTGGAGCTAAAAAGGTTAACAAAAAAGTTATTTTAAATAATTAAGAAAAAAAATCAAGATGAAAAAACAAGATATATCTAAAGACACAAACATAAGCCGTGGAGAGGCTTTAAAGAAAATGGGTAAATATGGTAAGTATGCTGCTTTAACAGCTATTGGTACTTATATTGTATTAAACCCTCAAAAGGCACAAGCAGCTAGTCCTGCTGTACCTGAAGCTCCAGGTACAGCTTTTTAATAAAGCTTTTATTTAATCTTTATTTATCTCCAAGAACTTCGGTTCTTGGAGATTTTTTTTTATTTAATTTACAACTAGCTATCTTTGGTATGATTATTGATTTTATCTTTCAAATTTAATTAACAAACTATGGAGAACTATTTACAAAATGTTTTAAATTGTTGATGGGAGAATTGTTAACCTGAAAAGAAAAAAACTCGAAGCTTGCTAACTTCGAGTTTTATTTTTTATCAAAATAAGAGTTCATTTAAAACCTTTTATCTCTAGAAAATCGAATTCGTTAAACTGAATTTATTTCAGTTTCGCATCCTGATTTTCTGTAATTCTTTGTTTTATTATCTAAAAAATACTTTATTTGAAATTTAAACAGGTTCTAAATATTGATTATTTTAATAGAAACTCCATATGAAAGCTGTAAAAAACATTTACTTTACTACCTTCACGCTCACCTGGAATAAATTTAGGAAGTAATGAAATAATTCTTTTTGCCTCTTCCTTTAAGATATCACTATTATCACAGGCTGCTTTAATAGCTTTTATTTCACCAGCTGTATCAATTATAAAACTTACTTTAACAATCCCTTGAAGTTTATGGATTATAGCATTTGTAGGGTACTTTAAATTATTATCTATATGATTTGCTATTTTTTTATTAAAGTTATCAAAAGAATCCTCTTCTTTTTTATCTGAAATAAACAAAGGAATTTGATCAACATCTACAACTGAAATTATTTTTTTTGTTTCACTTATAGATAAAGCAATATTTTCTATATTATTTTTAATTTCTTTAATTTTAACAGGATCAAAAGAAGTTTTATTTAATTGAAAATTTCTTTTTTTACCTCTTTTACTTTTAACTAACCTTCTTTTTTTTATAACAACAAAATCTTTATTTAATTTTTCTTTTTCTTTAACGTCTGTTGCACATTTATCTACTGTTATTATTTCATTAAAATCTACTTCATTATTATTTTGATCAGAAAGACAAACTTTTTGACCAAAAGTATTTTGAAAAATAAAAATAATTAGTATTAAGATTAGTTTTTTCATAGTATTTTTTTTGACGTTTAATAAGCTCTTTTTTGTTTATTAGACAACAAGATAAAATAAAAGTCACATACAATGTTAATAAAACGTTATTAATTCACCTTAAAAAAATCTAAACTAGTATAAAGTATATTTATTTTTAATCTTTGATAATAAGACGTTAAGGAGGTTAATCTCAGTAAAAATCACTACGAGTTGATATTTAATAGTTTGTTTTTTATTAAAAAAGACTATATTTTTTTTAAATAAAAATTATTTAATATTTGTAATAAATTTAATCTAAAAAATAATCATCTTGAAACCCTATTAAATATAATTTATTTTGAGCTCTAGTAATAGCAGTATATAACCAACGTAGATATTCTACACTTTGTCCGTCTGGCAAATAAGGTTGTTCTATAAAAACGGTATCCCACTGCCCTCCTTGAGATTTATGACAAGTCATAGCATACGAAAACTTTACTTGAAGTGCATTAAAGTATTTATTCTTTTTTACTTCCATAAACTGTTTATACTTAGTTTCTCCAGCAAAATCTTCTTTTACAGCTTCGTATAACTTATTAGACTGTTCGTAAGTTAAAGAAGGGCTTTCACTAGAAAGGGTATCTAATAATAAAACGGTTTCAAAAGCAGGCATATCTGGGTAATCAATCATACGAACCTCAACTTCAGCAAATTTAAAGCCGTATAATTCTTTAATTGAATTGATTCGCATTACTTCACAAATATCTCCATTGGCTATAAAACCTGCGGATGAAGATTCTTTTAGCCAGAAATAATTATTTTTTACAATCATTACATAATCACCTGTAGAAATTTCGTTTTCTTGTCCACGAATTTTTGTTCTAATCTGATCATTATATTGATTTGCTCTTTTGTTAGACCTTACAATAAAAGCGGTGTCCTCTACTCCGGTATCACCATCATATGCTGTAGTAATAGCATCTTGTATATCGTAACTATCTTCTAATCGAATAATATCAGGATAATTTATATTAAATTGAAAATCAGTAGTATTATATTGTATCAACATACGCAAATCAGTTGCGTTGGCTAAAATACCTGAGTTTTGCTCTTGACGCACTACTTCATCTAATTCAATTTCGATAACATCTTTATTAAAATCAAAAGAAAGTTTATCTGACTCTAAAGCAGGGCTTATCGTTAATTTTACAGGTGGTAGTTGGGCTGTATCTCCTATAAAAACAAGTTTACAGTTTTTACCAGAATATACATATGAAATTAAATCATCTAATAAAGAACCATTTTCAAACAATTTTGAATTTTGTTGTGCATCAGAAATCATAGAAGCTTCATCTACTATAAAAATGGTATTAACATGTTTATTAGGTTGCTTTACAAAACTCATTCCGCTATTTCCTTGTTTTTTAGCGAAATAAATTTTTTTATGTATTGTAAATGCTTTCTTTTTAGAGTATCCTGAGATAACTTTCGCGGCACGTCCTGTAGGCGCGAGTAAAACTCCTTTTCTATTTGCTTTTTCTAGATTATTAACAACTGTACTTATAATGGTTGTTTTACCTGTACCAGCATACCCTTTTAATATAAATAAGGCATTATCGTTGTTATCGAATATAAAACAGGCTAATTTATCTAATAGTAATTCTTGTTTTAAAGTGGGTTGATATGGAAAATCTTTAAGAACTTCTTTACTAAATTTTGTTGCAGTCGCTATCATAGAATAAATAATTACCAAAGATAAATCTATTTAATCGATAAATATTTTCATGATTGAAAAAAATTGTAGATTTGCGTATATCACATATTAAAAACAAAAAAAATGAATTTATTATTAATGATTTTAGCAGCTACTGTAGTTGCAATTCTTTTAGCGTTGCTTATCGTTAAATTCGTACCATTAAAAATCAGATGGTTAGTGTCTATTTTGTTATTAGGAGCTACGGTTTTTTTAACATATAAAATTTACTCTGGTATTATGGAACCTATCCATTTTGCTAAGGAAAAAGAAATAAGATACGCCAAAGTTATTACAAATTTAAAATTAATTCGTGATGCTGAAGTAAAGTATAAAGAAGTTAATAGGTCATATACCGATAATAAAGACTCTTTAGTTAACTTCATTGAAAAAGGAAAGTTAGTTTTAACACAAACTACAAATGTTGAAGAAAAAGTAGATAGAGGTGGTGGAATTTTCGTTACTGTATCTAAAAAACAAGTTGATACGATTGGTACTGAGCCAGTATCAAAATATTTTGCTGGTAAAGACTACAAAGGAATGTTTAAAATTCCTGGAACTGATAAAGAATTTAAATTAGCAACTGGTAAAGTTGAAAAAGTTGCAGGTTTATTTGTGCCTGTTTTCGAAGTTAAAGCTGATAAAAAAGATATTCTTAAAGGAATGAGTAATTCTTTAGTAAAACAAGAATTAGAAGCTAAAGAAACTGACCAAATTAAAGGGGCTTTTGTTTCTGTTGGTTCTTTAGAAGATGTAACTACGGGTGGTAACTGGCCTCCGTCTTACGATAAAGCTGAAATTATTGCTAATAATAAAAAGCACTAATAAATAGCGATAAACAACGTTTTTCGCAAATAAAACAAAATCCATCCAATTAATTTTGGGTGGATTTTCTTTTTATAAAACATAATAGTTGTTTTTTTATCATCAATATTAAACTTCTTTCACTATATTAGAATAGTAAAGAGTTTTTAAATTAAATTATTCTAATTTTATCTTAGTATCCTAATGAGAATTATTTCAGGAAAATATAAAAGCAGACGCCTTTCTGCACCTAAAAAATTACCCGTACGTCCAACAACCGATATGGCGAAAGAATCATTATTTAATATTTTAAATAACGATTATTATTTTGATAGTATTGCTGTATTAGATTTGTTTGCAGGTACAGGAAACATAAGTTACGAATTTGCCTCACGTGGTACTTTAACAATACATTCTGTTGATGCACATTTCGGATGTGTAAAATACATTGAACGAAACTGCTAAAGAGCTCGATTTTGACACTGAACATCTATAAAAGCGATGTATATAAGTTTTTAGAAAAAACAGCTTTAAAATCGGATGTTATTTTTGCTGACCCGCCGTATGATTTTGACCAAGATAAATTTTTAAAAATTGCCGATTTAGTTTTTGAACGTCAGCTTTTAAATGAAGAAGGTACTTTAATTATCGAACATGATAAACATACCGATTTAACTCAGCATCCAAACCACAGTTACGACAAGCGTTACGGTGGTAATGTGTTTAGTTTTTTCACTACAGAAACTACCTAGAACTTGAATTTGTCAATTCGAGTGGTTTTAATACTAAAAAGTTCTCGATACAATTTTTTTGAAGGAAAAAAAATCACTCGAACTGACAATTTATTTGTAAATTTTTGTAATAAAATTATAAAAAAGGCGAACCGTATGTGTTCGCCTTTTTTTATGGTTTTATAAATATAATTTTTAAGATAAATAATTTGGGCGTTACCTAAAGGTCGGGCTTTCCGCACTCGCTCTTTTTATTTTTTGAAAAGAAAAAATAAAAAGGAGCTCAAACAATTGCTTCAATCCCTAACGCAAAACAAGTAGCTATAAAATTTAGAACCTATTTAATTTTTTAAACTTAATTTTTAAATTTTTTATAGCATAAAATCGAATCCGTCAAAGGGATTTTATTTCAGTTTCACATCCTGATTTTCCTTAGTTCTTCACTTTATGCGATGCTGAAATAAATTCAGCATGACGTTATTTTATCAAATATTTTATTTCTCGTCATTTTCTATAAAATCAATCAAATCAATTTCTTTCATTATTTTGTCGGTTTGTGTTAAAGCAACGATAATTTTATTATAATGAAAAATATCTTCGTAATCTAATTCTCGTCCTTTACGGTCTTTTAACCACTTTTGAGCAGGTTGATAACCGCCAATATAAAATTCCCAAGCAACTAAAGGAACATTATCAAAATAATTGATATCGTTTATCCAAACTTTTCCGTGTGTATCGGTTACAGCTTCATAACCAATATCTGTTTTTGTTAATTTTCGGGTAATTATATTATCGCCATCGCCTAAATATTGCGTAATTGCATCTTCTACAATTGGGCTTTCTAATAAATGAATTTGGCGTATTTCTCCGCCTAATTTTACCAAGTCCCAAAATGTTTTTTCATCTTTAGGAAAAGGAACTCTAGGGAAATCTATCTTTAAAAATTCTTTGTACGTTTCTCGATAATTTGGCGAGTGTAAAACGGCATAGATATAATCTAAAACATCAATTGGGGCAAAAGTTTTTGCGGTTTCCTCTTTCTCATTCGTGAATTTTAAACCTAATTTTTTAGCAATTTTATTGATGATTTTTTTATCTAAATTTGGAACTCGTGCTATTGCTTCTCCTTTTTTATCTTCGGAAAAAATATCAGTATCTTTTTTTTCTTCGGGATATAAATAGAGAGGGAAAACTGAGCCACCACCACGATAATATATATTTTGGTCGGAAATTTTATTAGTTATAAATGATAGATTCCATTGCATATTTCCAACAGCTTGACCTTGCCGTCCTGATATTAATGCAAAGTTTTTACCATCTTGCATATTTTTCATAATTCTATTTTGACTATATGCAAAAAAACCTTTTGGTTTACCTGTAAAATATGTCCATCTATTGTCAAAAGGGCGATAAGTAATTTTTTTGAAATTATATTCACTATAATTTATAGTTAAATCTTCTTTAGCTTTTGCTAAAATCCAATCTCTACTATCTTTTTTTAGATTATAAATTTTACGTAATTCTAATTCATCATAAGTTTTAAAATTTTCAATTGTTTTATTTAATGATGATTTTTCGAACTCAATTGTAACACTATCATTTTTTGATAAAACACCTAAAGAAGTTTGATTAAATAATTGAGTAAGATAAATTCCTTTATTATATTCATCTTCTGCTTCAAAATCTTTTTGCACCATAAAATAATTGGGTGCTTTGTTGGGTAATTCAACAAAATTTATTGATTTTAAATTATTTTCAGTAAGAAAAGAATATTTAAAATCACGTTTTCCGAATAAATCATAATGAAAAACTTTTCCTAATTCGTGGGCTTTTTTCTTTCCTGTTTTAATAAGAAACGTAATTGCTACGCCTTGCATAATATCAAACACATTTTGGTCGGGCGAACCATCGGGGCAGGTTTCTTTTTTCTTTGAATTTCCGTGTAAATCTATGGTATAAATTTTATCGTAGGTTTTTAATAAATTCCAACGCATTCCTCTAAAAGTTGGATTGTCTAAAAAACCATGCGGATTGATAAAAGCTAAAACACCGCTTTCATTTTTTTCAATAAAGTGTTGCCCAAAACGCATAAATTTTACATAATCATCATTTATAAATTTGGAATTTTGTTCTTTTAATTTAATTTTTCCACCAGGTTCTTTTTTATAATCTTGCATTAACTTCATAATCCAGTCACTTTTATTAGAACTTTCACCGCTATACGGCGGATTTCCAATAATACACATCACAGGGGCATCTCTTTTAATAGCATTTGCTTGGTCGGCTTCATCGGCTAACCATTTACTAAATAAGTTATTACTATCTTTGTGGGCTTCTTCTAAACTATTGGTTAAAAATATTTTAAAACGTTGGCCGTCTTTGGGCTTGTAGCCAGTTTCTGTGAGTAGCATATCCATTTTAAGATGCGCCATTGCATAACTTGCCATTAACAATTCAAAACCATTTAAACGAGGAATTAAATCTTTAGAAACGTAGTTGCTCCAAATTCCTTGTTGTCCTTTAAATTTTTTGTGAATGTGTTTTATAACTTCGGCTAAAAAAGTTCCCGTACCTGTTGCGGGGTCTAAAATTTGTACTTTGTGTACTTCTTTATCTACCTCTTTATAACCACTTTTAGAACGTTTATCATTAGTAGGGATTTTTACTTTTATTTTAGTTTTGCTAGTGTCGGCTATCCCTTGTGCAAGGTTAAATTCTGATTTTAGTACATCATCAACCGCTCTAACAATAAAATTAACTACGGGTTGCGGTGTGTACCAAACACCACGAGATTTTCGCAAAGCAGGGTTGTATTCTCCTAAAAACGTTTCGTAAAAATGTACAACGGGGTCTTCTTGTTTGGTGCTTTTACCGAAGTTTTTCATGATGTCGGAAACATCGGAAGCTAAAAATATTTGTACTAATTCATCTACAATCCACGCAATACGGTCATCTAAATCGAAGCCCGCAATATCTTGAAAAAGTTTACGTAAAAACGGATTACTTTTTGGAATTAATTCGGCGGCTTCTTGTCTTGAAAAATTTTCTAATGTTGGGTCGTGATATCGGGCGGCAAACATTCCGTAAGCGATTGTTTGTGCATAAATATCGGCAAAAGCTTTGTTATCAATATCATGAATTAGCATTTGTTGAAACGACAACATTTGCGATTTTATATTCGAGCGATGTTCATTTTGGTCATCTTTATTTAATGATTTTTCAATGATATTCGCCATTAATTTGGCTTTACCCGCCATCATTTGCGCCAATACTGTGGGCGATTTTATGGTTTGCGATATTATCTGTGCAAAATTTTTTATCAGTTGTGTAAACTGTTTAAAGTTTTCAGGGATTCCAACAATTTGCCCATTTTCAATTTTAGCGATGGCAATTTTTGTGGTTAATTCGCCATTTCTATAAAACTGAAATTCTAGATAATCGGTAAAAGCTAAGTTTGTTAAACCAGCTTTGTATCTGTCGAATTGTTCTTTTAGGGTTTTACTTTTTAAATCGATTCCGATATCTTTCGCTTCAATATACCCGATAGGAATATTTTTGCGTGTTAATACGTAATCAGGCGCACCACAGGCAACTCTTGCGGGTTCGTTGGTTACTAAAACATCGGGCAAAATTGCCATAATAAGATTTTGTAAATCGCCTCTGTAAGAGTGTTCTCGGGCATTACCAGTTATAAAAAGCGTATTTATTTTGGTAATGTATTCTTGTATTGTCATAGTATTTTTTTCTAAGCAATTTAAATGTAATCAAATAATTATTTTGATTTTCTTTAGAGTTAGTTTAAACTTCATTTAAAAAAAATTCCTGTTCGGGTATTCATCTTTTTCATAGAAGGCACTCTTTATTTTTACGGATAAAAGTATCATTTTATTAGCAAAAATTATCAAAATAAGGATGTAAAACTAAAATAAATTTAGGTAAACGGATAGCCTAGCCCCGATTGAAGCTTTGTTTGAGCTCTTTTTTATTTTTTCTTTTAAAAAAATAAAAAAAGCGAGTGCGGAAAGCGGGAAATTGCTTCAAAAAAAAGCACAAAAAAAGGAAGTACAAATATTGTACTTCCTTTTTATAAATATGTTGTAAAATATATTATGAATACATTTTCTTTCTTAATTCTTTAACTTTTGGGTCAGCTAAATAATCATCAAAAGTTGAATACTTATCAATTACACCTTTTGGCGTTATTTCAATAACTCTGTTTGCTACGGTTTGCGCAAACTCGTGGTCATGAGTAGAGAATAAAACCGTTCCTTTAAAGTTAATTAAAGAGTTGTTTAATGCTTGAATAGATTCTAAATCTAAGTGATTTGTAGGTTCGTCTAACATAACGATGTTTGCTCTTGTCATCATCATTCTAGATAACATACAACGAACCTTTTCCCCTCCAGATAAAACATTACTTTTCTTTAAAGCTTCTTCTCCAGAGAAAATCATTTTACCTAAAAATCCTCTTAAAAATACTTCTTCTCTTTCTTCTTCTGTTTGTGCGTATTGGCGTAACCAATCTACTAAATCTAATTCTCCATCTTGGAAAAAAGATGAATTATCCGAAGGTAAATAAGATTGCGTAGTTGTTACTCCCCAATTATATTTTCCTGAGTCTGCTTCTTCGTTACCTGATATAATTTGATAAAAAGTAGAAACAGCTTTCGAACTTTTAGAAATAATTGCAACTTTATCTCCTTTATTTAAATTGATGTCAACATTGGCAAATAATGGTTCACCTTCAAATTCTTTAGATAATCCTTCGATGTTTAAAATTTGATCTCCAGCTTCTCTATCTCTATCAAAAATAATTGCAGGATAACGACGACTAGAAGGTTTAATTTCATCAACATTTAACTTGTCTATCATCTTCTTACGAGAAGTAGCTTGTTTAGACTTTGCCATGTTTGCCGAAAAACGACGAATGAATTCTTCTAATTCTTTCTTTTTATCTTCTGATTTTTTATTTTGTTGCGCTCTTTGCTTTGCCGCTAATTGACTAGATTCATACCAGAAAGTATAATTTCCTGAAAAATGATTAATTTTAGCAAAATCAATATCAGAAATATGTGTACAAACAGCATCTAAAAAGTGACGGTCATGCGATACAACGATTACCGTGTTATCAAAATTAGCTAAGAAATTTTCTAACCAAGCGATTGTTTCAAAATCTAAATCGTTGGTAGGTTCATCCATAATTAACACATCAGGATTACCAAACAATGCTTGTGCTAATAAGATACGTACTTTTTTCTTAGAATCTAAGTCGGCTAATAAAGTATAATGGTCTTCTTCTTTAATACCTAAATTAGATAATAATGTTGCAGCAGCAGAATCGGCATTCCAACCATCCATTTCTTCAAAACGAACTTGTAACTCCCCTATTTTCTCTGCATTTTCATCGGTGTAATCAGCGTATAAGGCATCAATTTCCGATTTAATTTTATATAATTCTTTATTTCCTTTTAATACAGTATCTAAAGTCGTAAACTCATCAAAAGCATAATGATCTTGCGTTAAAACAGACATTCTTTTACCTGGTTCTAAATGAACATGACCAGATGTTGCCTCTTGTACTCCTGATATAATTTTTAAGAAAGTAGATTTTCCCGCTCCGTTTGCTCCGATAATACCGTAGCAATTTCCTTGTGTAAACTTAGTATTTACTTCATCAAACAAAATACGTTTACCAAACTGAACTGATAAATTAGAAACTGATAACATTTATAGTTTTTTTTAATTCGAGTGCAAAAGTATAAAATATACTTGCGTAAAAAGAATTTGCAAGGAAATATTTAACACATTACATTTGATGCCGATAATTCGTTTTAACAACGAATTAACAACGAAACTATGAAGATTTGTTTATTTTTGAACAGAATTCTTTATAAAGTTAATAACTACTAGCGTATGACTAAATATATAACTCCCTTTATATTAATTTCATTATTTATTGGATGTAATATACCTAAAAAACCAGAAATCACTTATTTTGGAGGTAAAATTATAAATCCGAAGTGTGGTTATATTACTTTATCAGACAATTATAAATTTAACGATACTATTTATTTAAAGAAAGATAATAGTTTTTTAGGCTCTTATAAAGATTTTAAAAAAGGATTATATGTTTTTGGACATGGTCCTGAACATCAATATGTGTATTTAGAACCTAAAGACAGTTTACTTTTTAGATTGAATACTTGGGATTTTGATGAATCGTTGGTTTTTAGCGGAAAAGATGCAGAAAGAAACAACATGTTAATTGAAGCTTTTTTAGAAAAAGAAAAAGATGAAAAGAATTTTTATAGACTTTATAACCTTTCTCAAGATAAATTTTTAAAAAAAATTGATTCTATAAAAAAAATTAAACAAGAAAAACTTGTTTTTTTTAAGGAAAATGCTAAAAATAAAGTATCAAAAGAGTTTATAGAAATACTAAATATAGCTTTACTATATCCTGTTTATACTTATTTAGAGCAATATGCTATTCATAACTTTACTAAAAAAGTTCCTGAAAAATTAGTACCTTCTTATTTTGATTACCGTTCTAATATCAATTCAAAAAAAGATTCTTTAATTTTTTATAGTCCTTATTATGCTTTAATGATTGATAAATTATATAATGATGTATATCTTAAAGAAGGTAATTCTGAAAACTTTACATTAAATTTATTAAATAATATTAATTCAAATATTTCTTCTGAAGAAATAAAAAACAAACTGTTATATAATACTGTTATTAGTCATTTTTTTAAAGAACCTAATAGTCAAGATAAAAATAAAACATTTTTTACTTTCTTTAAATTAAATACAGATATAGACCAGAAGAAAAATATTCAACGTTTAGTTAATGACCTTAAATTATTAAATAAAGGCGATAAACTACCTCCTTTTAAGTTAATAAATGCAAAAGGAGAATTAAAAAGTATATCTAAAATTATAAAAGGTAAAAACGCAGTTATTCTACTTAAAGATAACAAATATGCTTCAGATGACTGGATTGCTTCAAGAACTAACTATTTGATAAAAAACAATCCTAATATAACCTTTATTGTAATCAATTTATGCGATACATCTAATAAATATACCAAGGAAATACCTATTAAACATCAATATACACTACCTAAAAATAGTAAAGTTTGTGATTTTTCTACAAGTAAGTTTCCTCGTATGGTACTAATTGATAAGCAAGGTATTATCAAAAATGGATATACAAGTTTATCAGCTAAAAACATTAATACAGAGGTAAGCAATTTACTAAAAAATAAATAATATTTGTTACTTCGTGTAATTTAGCGTAAATTTGCGGGATTTTATTCTTGTATTAGAATAAAGTTTAGATTATTAACTACCAGATTATTAGCCATATAATCTATTGTCCAAATTAAAAATCAGATTTACAGATACTGGCATCTGCGAATCTAAAAGAACACAGACGTATATATGTCAACATTTTTAGATTTAGGCTTAAAAGAGCCTATCAACAAAGCATTAACAGATTTAGGTTACGAAAAACCAACTGTAATTCAAGAAAAAGCAATTCCTCAAATTATTTCATCTACGGCTGACTTAAAGGCATTTGCTCAAACAGGAACAGGTAAAACAGCCGCATTTAGTTTACCTATTATAGAGCAAATAGATGCTTTAGATAAAAATACACAAGCTATTATCTTATCTCCTACTCGTGAACTTGCTGTTCAAATAGGAAATAACATTAAAGATTTCGCTAAATACATACCAGATTTAAAAGTGGTAACGGTATATGGTGGTTCTAATATTGAAGAACAAATAAGAGGCTTAAAAAGAGGCGCTCAAATTGTTGTAGGAACTCCTGGAAGAACTGTCGATTTAATAAATCGTAGAGCTTTAAGATTAGGAAACGTAAAATGGTTAGTTTTAGATGAAGCTGATGAAATGCTTAACATGGGGTTCAAAGATGAACTTGATAAAGTATTAGACGCTACTCCTGAAACAAAACAAACTTTATTGTTTTCAGCAACTTTCCCAAGAGAAGTAGAAGCAATTGCTAGAAACTACATGGATAACCCTGTTGAAATAACATCAGGAGAAAAAAACCAAGGTTCTGATAATGTTACTCACGAGTATTATGTAGTAAACGAAAGAACTCGTTACCAAGCATTAAAAAGAATTGCAGATGTAAATACTGATATTTACGCAATTATTTTCTGTAGAACAAGACGTGAAACTCAAGAAGTAGCTAATAATCTTATTAAAGATGGTTATAGTGCTGATGCGTTACATGGAGACTTATCTCAACAACAAAGAGATAGTGTTATGGGGAAATTCCGTAAGAAAACAATTCAAATTTTAGTTGCAACTGATGTTGCTGCTCGTGGATTAGATGTTACTGAATTAACACACGTTATTAACCATAAATTACCAGACCAAATTGAAAACTACAATCACCGTAGTGGAAGAACTGGTAGAGCAGGTAACAAAGGTATTTCTGCTGTTTTAGTTAACAATAAAGAAAAAGGTAGATTACGTTCTATTGAGCGTATTATCAAAAAGAAATTTGAAGCTAAAAAAGTACCTACTGGTAAAGAAATTTGCCAAAATCAATTAATGCATTTAATTGAAAAGGTAAAAGCTACAGAGGTTAACAATGAACAAATTGAAGAGTTTTTACCTAGTATCTATGAAAAATTAGAGGATTTAACTAGAGAAGAATTAATTCAAAAATTCGTTTCATTAGAATTTAATAAGTTCTTAACTTATTATAATAAATCTGATGACTTAAACGATATATCTAATAAAGATAGTTCAAGAGCTAGAGCAACAGATGAAAACATGACTCGTTTCTTTATCAACTTAGGTAGAAAAGATAAATTAAATCCAGCTACATTAATTGGATTAATTAACGATCAGAAAATTGCTGATAAAATAGAAATCGGAGCGATTGATATTTTAGATACTTTCTCTTTCTTTGAAATAGATAAAAACTTTGAAAAAGAAACTCTAGAAGCTTTTAGCGCTAATGGTGCTGATTTTAACGGAAGATCTGTAAACATTGAAATTACCAAATCTAATCGCGGTGGCGGTGGCGGAAGAAAACCTCGTGGTGGTGGATTCGGTGGAAGAAAACCTCGTAGTGGTGGAAGTGATAGAGCACCTAGAGGAAGAGCACCTAGAGATAGAGACTCATCTTCATCTAGTAGAAGTGGTGGTGATTCAAGAAGACGTAGCGATACAGGTTCTTCACCAAGAAGAAGTAATGGTGACGGTGCATCTTCAGGTTTTGGAAGAAGACGTAGTAGAGATTAATTATAGTTTCTTACATCATATAATAAAAAAGACAGCTCAATTGAGCTGTCTTTTTTTGTTTGATTTTTTATCAAAATAACAATAAAACCCCGCTCCTATTTTTATACTTTTTACTTGAAAATATAATACCTTTTATCTATTAAAAAAAAGTACTTTAGATGTGAAAACTTATAACTAAAATTAATGATATCTAAATTAACTACAAAAAAAATAGACTTTTTAAAAAATCATTTTAAAACATGGATTGTTACTGATAAGTGTCAAGAAACATTTGAACATATTTTAAAAAGAATTCAAAATTTTAGAGTTTTAGAAGAAGACGAAAAAATATCTTTAGAATGGGAAAAAGGTTCTTTATTTATTGAATTTCAAGGCACAAATTGGAGTGATGAACCAGAACCTGTATGGGCTATCTTTTCCCCTACTGATAAAAATTATACAGAGACTAAAGATTCTATAACCAATTTACATAAAGATATATTACTTTTTAAACCTGAATCAGACTATAAAAGATTGAATTTTCCGTCTTTTATGTACGAACATTTTATTGAAGATCAAGAAGAAGAAGATATAGATCGTTATATAGAGTTTTGTGATTTAGCACAAGATTGTGTAGTTGCTGATACGGAGAATTTAAATTCATTTAATGAACCAAAACTTTGTTTTTTTAGTCATGGTGATGATTTAAATGATCTTGATCCATACGAAGGACAAGATGCTGACGCTAAAGAGTCATATAATTATGGTGGATTTATTCTTCGAATGTTAGCACATATAATATATGACAATGACGCATCATCAGAAATGGAAAAATTATATGAAGAGTTTTCTTCTTAATCTAAAATAAAAAAACCTGAACAAATAATTGTTCAGGTTTTTTTTATGCTGTTTGTAATATTTTTATTGATTTCCTAAAATAATAGGCATTCCACTTTTACCTGCACCAATTAATACAACTTTACTATTTGGTGATTCTGCTAATTTTAAAGTAGCTTCAATACCTTTATCTTGTAAAATCTTATCAGTTAAAGAAGCACTTAAAATTTTGTTTGCATCAGCTTTACCTTTTGCTTCAATAATTTGTTTTTCAGCTTCTTTTTGAGCGGTAACTAATCTAAACTCATATTCTAAAGATTCTTGCTCTTGTTTTAATTTACGTTCAATTGCTGTTTTAATTGTGGTAGGTAAAGTAACATCTCTAACTAAAACTTCATTTAATTGAATAAACTGTTTGTCTAAAATCTTTTTGGTTTCTACAAAAATTTCTGTTTGAATTACATCTCTTTTACTAGAATATAATTGTTCAGGAGTATAACGTCCTACAACACTACGAGCTGCTGAACGAATAGCTGGTTGAATAACTCTTGAAATATAATTCTCTCCTTTTTCCTGATGTAAAGAACCTATTTTATCAGATTGAGGTTGAAACCAAGCAGAAGCTTCTAATCTAATTTCTAATCCATTTGATGATAAAACTTGCATTTTTTCAAAAATCTCTTGCTGACGTACTTCGTAAATAAAAACTTTATTCCAAGGTGCTACAATTTGAAATCCCTCACCCATTGCAGGTTCATCGGTTACGACACCACCGCCAAATGTTTTATATAAAACACCTGCTTGTCCTGATTTAATAGTTACAGTTGATTTATTAAAACCTATAATTGCGATTACAGCGATTATTCCTAAAAGAAGACCTCCTTTTGGTAATTGAAAATCTAATTGTCTATTATTATTCATTTTTATAGTTTAATTTATTTAAACTCAAATGTACAATTAATCTTTTTTAAATTTGTGTAAACCTAAAGCATTAAAATAATTAATGTACATGACCTCCTACAGCTCCTGCTTGTTGCAATAATTTTCCTTTTAAAATATGTGCTCCTTCGGTAACTATTTTAATATCAAAATTATTTCCTTGAATGGTTTTTATAGCTACAAAACCATTATCATTATTACCTAAGGTAACTTTTAAATGAGTAAATTCAACAGCACTTTCTGCCATAAAAATAAAGCTTTCTCCATCTTTTTCTATAATTGCGGCTTCAGGAACAGTAAATTTTTTTTCACCACCTAATAACACATCGGCATTAATAAACATTCCCGATTTTAAAATATTTTGTTCATCTTCAAAATGCCCATGAACATTTACTGTTTTAGTTTTATCATTTACTTTTTGACTAATTAATTTAATATAACCTTTATATGCTGTGTCAATTCCTGAAGGTTTAAAAATAAACTCATCGCCTTTTTTAATTTTGGTAATATCTGTTCCAAAAACATTTAATTCGGCATGCATATGGTCGGTATCAATAATTTCCATCATTTCCGAATTTGCTGATAAAAACATTCCTTTATTTAAATTATTTTCTACAACATAACCAGAAATCGGTGATTTTATGTAAACATATTGTTGAATCCCATTTTTTGAAATACTACTTGGCGATAAATTTGCCATCTTTAATTGTGAAGCATAACTATCTACTAAACTTTTTGCCGAATTACATATTCCTTCTGATATTTGAAACGATTTTTTTGAAGTAATTTCATTTTCTAATAACATTTTTTTACGCTCATAATCGGCCTTTGTAACATTGTAATTATTAATTGCTTCTAAATACGAATATTGCAATTTTATAAAATTAGGATGTTGTAAAACTGCAACGGTTTGCCCTTTTCGCACTTTATCCCCAGGTAATAAATCGGTTCTATATACAAACGATTCTAAAGGAGCGTAAATAGTTGCTTTACTTTGCGGAGGAACTTCTATTGTACCTGTTACAGAAATTCTATTTCGTATTTTTCGTTGCGAAATTTTGGCTACTTTTATATTTGCAAATGCTACTTGTGCGGTTGTTAAATGCAATTCATTTTCTGCGTGTTCTTCTTCATTTTCTTTTACAGATACCACAATTTTTTCTTCGGATGTATGATAGTGTCCTGTATGGTCTTCTTTTTTTGATTTACAACTGATAATCAATATTATTAAAACTAGTATTGTGATAAGTTTTTTCATCTTTTTATATTTTTGTCTGACTAAATCGACTAAATAAAAGTCGAGCCTTTTTTAATTTTTGTTATTTTTGTGTATAAAATTCGTAGCTAATTACTGTTTGATTATAATTATTAATCAATAACAGATAATTTTGCATCACCTGAAAATAAATATTAAAACTTTGATTATATTGATACGCATCTATTTCGCCAGCCGTATATGCTAATTTTAGTTTTTTAATAAATTTCTTAGCCTTTATTTTCATTCTATCAATAGGAACTAATTCAGTTTTTAAATATTTTATTTGTTCTTGTAAACTTTTAAAATTATTCTGAATAGCTACTTTATTAGCTTCATTTTCAAATGCTATTTCTTCGGATATTATTTTTTGCTGTTTAATTTTAGCATTGTTAGACCAAAATGATAACGGAATATTTAATCCGATATTAAAACCTGTATAATCCGTTGAATTTCCTGTTTTTCTATTGATAATTCCAGCTGTTATTTCAGGGAAATAAGATGATTTTGCAACTAAAATATTCTTTTCAGCTACTTTTTTTCGTTTTGCTAACGTTGTTAAAAAGGCTACTGAAAGACTATCTTTTTGATTATCTTGAAGTGAAACGATCTTTTTTATAAGAAATTTTGTTTCAGGAACTATGGCTGTTTTAATCTGTAATAATTCTTTCAGTTTATTTTCTATCTGTGTAAAATTCTTATAAATAGTACTTTTTTTAGATTGAGTTCCTAAAGATTGTAAGACTGTTAAATCATTTTCTAAACCTCCTATTTCGCCTGCATCGTATAATTTATTAGAAATACTTTTTATCAGATTACTATTTTTAGTTTGTTCTTCAAGTAATGAAATAACTCCATATAAATAATGCCATTGCTGGTATAAACTTCTAGCAGTTCTAATCGTTTCTTTTATCGAAATATCATTTTCTAAAATTGCTAATTCAATGTTTTGAAATCGCTAATTTTCTTTTTTGAAGATGTGTTAAAACAGCGCCAAAATTTTGATTTGCAGACCATTCTTTTTCCGATAAACCAGCACTAATTCCAACATCTTGATATTTTAAAGAAATAGGTTCTAAAGTAATTGCACTTGCAATACCTGCTTTGTTTTTAGCGATATTTAAATCAGATTTATAACGAGCTACTGATTTTTTTAAAGCGATATTAATTGCGTCTTGCTCGCTTAATTTCTGAGGATTTTTATGAATATTTATTTGTGTTATTTCTTGTGTATTTTCCTGTGCCTGAACACATAAAATTCCCGTCACTATAAATAATAAGCTGAGTATTTTTGAGTTTATTTTCATTGATTTAGCTGTTTTATTTCCTGATTTACTTTCAGAAAACAGATATAAAACTGGTAAAATTAATAAAGTTAATAAGGTTGCCGATATTAAACCACCAATCACCACGGTTGCCAATGGTTTTTGAACCTCTGCTCCTGCTGATGCTGAAATTGCCATCGGTAAAAAACCTAATGAAGCTACTGCCGCAGTCATAATTACAGGACGTAATCGAACAGAAGTTCCTTTTTTTATAATCGCTTTTATATCGGTCATTCCACTTTTTTTCAAACGATTAAATTCTGCAATTAATACAATTCCGTTTAAAACAGCGACACCAAATAAGGCTATAAATCCTATTCCTGCGGATATTGAAAAAGGCATATCTCTAAACCATAAAGCGAAAATTCCACCAATAGCAGACATTGGAATTGCTGTATAAATTAAAAAACTTTGTTTAATCGATTTAAAAGTAAAATACAATAATAAAAAAATCAACAACAATGCAACAGGAACTGCAATTCCTAATCTTGCACGTGCTTCTTCTAAATTTTTAAAAGTTCCACCGTAGGTGATATAATATCCTGTATCGAATGGTATTTTTTCGCTAACTTTAGCTTGTAATTCAGCAACAATACTTGCTACATCACGCCCTCGAACATTAAAACCTACTGTTATTTTTCGTTTTGCATCATCTCTTTGTATTTGATTTGGTCCTGTTTTAAAGCTTACATCTGCAACATTTTCTAACGGAATTTGTGATCCATTTGATGTGGTTACATATAGTTTACGAATATCTTCAATACTTGCTCTATTTTCTTTATTCATTCTAACAACCAAGTCATAACGTTGTTCGCCTTCATATACAGAACCTGCGCTTAGACCAGCAAAAGCCGTATTTACAGCCGTATTTACATCAGAAATATTTAAACCGTATAATGCTAATTGATTTCGTTTATAATCAATAACAATTTGTTTTAAACCTGTCATTTTTTCGATATACAAATCTTTAGCACCAGCTACTTCAGGAATAATTTTACCTAATTCATTTCCGTATTTTACTAATTTATCTAAATCTTCTCCGTAAATTTTTAATACAACATCTTGCCTTGCTCCTGTCATCAATTCATTAAAACGCATTTGTATCGGTTGTTGAAATCCGTAATTAACACCTAACATATTTTCATCTAATAAATGATTCATTTTTTGGGTCAACTCGTTTTTAGTACGTGCTTTTGTCCAATCATTTTTATCTTTTAAGATGATAATTATATCAGCAACTTCAACAGGCATTGGGTCGGTAGGTATTTCTGATGAGCCAATTCTACTTACAATTTGTTCAATTTCATCTGGAAATTCTGCTAATAATAATTTTGAAGATTTATTAGTTACATCAATCGTATATGATAATGAACTTCCTGTAGAAACCGTTGCTTGAACTGCTAAATCTCCTTCATCTAAAGATGGAATAAATTCTGAACCCATATTTTTAAATGTAAAAAGACTTAATAAAAAAATAAGTACAGCACCAATAAGCACCGATTTTTTATAACTTAAAACAAACTCTAAAATAGGCGAATAAATATTTTGTAATGCTTCTATTATTTTATCAGAAATATTCTTTTTATTAGAAATTGTTTTCTTTAAAAATAAAGCACTTATCATTGGAACGTATGTTAATGATAAAATAAATGCTCCTAAAATGGCAAAACTTACGGTTACTGCCATCGGTTTAAACATTTTCCCTTCAATACCGACTAAAGCTAAAATAGGAAGATATACAATTAAAATAATAATTTCTCCAAAAGCGGCACTTGTTCTAATTTTTGAAGCTGATTGATATACTTCTTCATCCATTTCAGATTGAGTTAATTTTTTTCCTGATTTTTTCATTACTAAATAATGTAATGTTGCTTCCACAATAATCACCGAACCATCCACTATAATTCCAAAATCAATTGCTCCTAAACTCATTAAATTTCCTGAAACTCCAAAAAGATTCATCAATATAATAGCAAATAACATTGCCAACGGAATTACCGACGCAACAATTAAACCTGCTCGTAAGTTCCCTAATAATAACACTAAAATAAGAATCACAATTAAAGCACCTTCAATTAAATTGGTAGCTACCGTGCTAATTGCTTTATCGACAAGTTTTGTTCTGTCTAAAAAAGGTTGAATAACAACACCTTCGGGTAAACTTTTTTGAATTTGAGCAATTCTATCTTTAACACGTTTTATTACTTTTGATGAGTTTGCTCCTTTTAGCATCATTACAATTCCACCAACAACTTCTCCTTCTCCGTTTCTGGTCATTGCTCCGTATCTGATAGCACTTCCTAATTGTACTTTTCCGATGTCTTTAATTAAAACAGGCGTGCCATTTTGAGTGTTTTTAATAACAATATTCTGAATATCTTCAGGTGTTTGTATTAATCCTTGACTTCGGATAAAATATGCTTTCGGATTTTTATCGATATAAGCACCTCCTGTATTTTGATTATTTTTAGATAAAGCCTCTAAAACTTCGTTGATACTTACGCCTAGTGTTTGCAATCTTTCTGGTTGTAAAGCAACTTCGTATTGTTTTAAAAAACCACCAAAACTACTAACGTCTGCAATTCCTTCGATTCCTAATAATTGACGACGAACAATCCAATCTTGAAGAGAACGCAATTCCATAATAGGAAACTTTTCTTTAAAACCTTCTTCGGCAAATAATGTATATTGATAAATTTCTCCTAAACCAGTAGTTACAGGCGCCATTTCGGGTGAACCAACTCCGTCTGGAATATTATTTTTTGCTTCATTTAAGCGTTCGCTAATTTGTTGACGTGCCCAATAAATATCGACATCATCTTTAAAAACAATAGTAACAACGCTTAATCCGAAACGAGAAAAAGAACGAACTTCTTCAATTTTAGGAATACTAGACATCGTCATTTCTATTGGAAATGTTACTAATCGTTCTATATCTTGTGCCGATTGTGATGGTGCTGAAGTAATAATTTGCACCTGATTATTGGTAATATCTGGCACTGCATCGATAGGTAATTGTTTTAAAGAATAAATTCCCCAACCAATTAACATCAATACAAAAGCACCAATAATCAATTTATTTTTAATTGAAAATTTTATAATGTTATCTAACATCTTTTATGTGTTTAATGCTGTTTTAATATGAATTTTATCAATATAATTTTTAAAACGAGTAGTATTTTTCTCTAATTTAGAAAAAGCCTAGCCCCGATTGAAGCAATTGTTTGAGCTCTTTTTTATTTTTTTCTTTTGAAAAATAAAAAAAGCGAGTGCGGAAAGCGGGAAATTGCTACAAATAAAAATCGTTAAAAATTATACGAAATAACAATATGATTTTCTGATGTTAAAAACAACGAAAACATATTATTACAAAATAAAAAAAAGAATTAAACTATTGGAGGTTGGAAAAGTTGGTCTAAAAAACTAGCCGTATTTAGTACTTTATGAAAATGAGTTTTCTTGTTTGTTTGAAATATCTGAACAAACTGAAATTGAAATTCTGCCGTAATAATAGCACTTGAAATACCTAAAAAAATACAATGATGATGATGTTCTGTGTTTTTTTCTTCTTCGGTATCGTTTTTATGATGCGTTTCAGAATGTGCATCGTCCATTGAATCAATATGAAAAACTTCTCCATCGTTAAAAATAATAGCATCCGAATGCGCCTGAACGGGAGGCACAAACAACAATAAAGTTAATATGAGGATACTAATAATTTTCAAATTATTGATTTAATTGGATGTAATTTTAACAAAGATATAAAAAAAATAACCCGAATTATTTTTTTAACCTGTCTTTAACGTATTCAACTTTTGTTTTTCCGTGGCTCATTGGGTTTCCGTCTTCACCTAAACTAACCATTATAATTTTGTCTATTTCTATAATTGTTTTGTGTGTAAGTTTATTTCTTACTTGACAATTTAAGGTAATTGAGGTGTTTCCAAATTTTACAACTTCGATACCAATTTCAATAATATCGCCTTGTTTAGCCGAACTAACAAAATCTATTTCAGACATAAATTTAGTAACCGTTCGAGGGATTTCTAATTGAATAATTGCATAAATACCTAATTCTTCATCAATCCATTGTAATAAACGACCTCCAAATAAAGTTCCGTTTGGGTTTAAATCTTCTGGTTTAATCCATTTTCTAGTGTTAAATTTCATAATGTTTTGTTTTATACAAATTACCGAAACAATATTACTTTAAACAATTAAAAGCGATTCGTTTTCTATATTTTACCATCAAATTTTCTGATAAACCATTCTATTGAAAGCAAAATAACAATTAAAAATAATAGCAATTTCCAATCAATTAGATGTTGTTTTTTTGTGATTGATTTCTGAACCGTATAATATGAAGTATCTTCAGATAATTGAGTTAATAAATTGTCTATTTTATCGGCATAAAATAAATTTCCTTTTGTTTTTAACGCCAACGAATTTAATTTTTTATGATTCGCATTCGTAAATTGTTCTTCTATTTTAAAATCGGTAATTTTAAATTTTCCGTAGCTTTTTATTTTCTGATTTGCCACAGTAACTTCATACGAATAATCGCCAGAAGAAAGATCAGAAATTGAAACTTGATAAGAATTATTTACTAACGAAAACGGCAGTATTTTTTTCTCTTTTGAATTATTATTTGTTAAGGTTAATTCTAACGAAGCTCTAGCATCGAATAAATAATTTTTATCGACATAAAATGCCGAAATAGTTATAGGAGCATTTGCTAAATATGTGTGTTTATTTTTTACGTCTAATCTTTTTCTTTTTTTATTCGATGCTAAATATTGGACTAAATTCCCTAAAAAGGCATCAAAAACTTCAAAAGATTGTTCTTTGATAAAACTATTTGCTCGCCATTTCCAGATTCCTTCACCAAATAAAACAGCGTGTTTTTTATTATTTTTTTCGATGGTAGTTAATAAAGGTTGCGTAGTTTCAATGCCTGCGTATTTTTGATATAATAACGTTTGCGCATCACTTGTTAATTGTAGATTTCCAAAAACATCATTTAAAGGTGGGAATTCATCAAAATTGATATTTTCCTGTAAAAAAGGCAAAAAACTCGTATTATAAACGGCTGTGTAAGCTTCTTTTTGATTTATTGCTTCTTTTTTAACACCTAAATTCTGCGTATTTAAAAAGTTCCAATTAGTTTTTGTCCCTGAAACGATTAAATAATTCGATGTTACTTTTTCAAAAGCTTTCTTAAAATAATTATTTGGTTGATAAAAAACAAAAAACTGATAATCTTGATATTTAATATTTTTATCATTTATAAAAGCGATATCAACTTTTCGTTGTTTATTACTTTCTATCGATTTTTTAATCGCTCCTAAATCAGGATGTAAAAAAGAACTTAAAATTAATACTTTTGTTTGCTCGTCAATTACTTCTACTGAAAAATTTTTGTAATTATTCTTCGTATTTTTTTCGTTT
Source organism: Tenacibaculum pacificus (assembly GCF_027941775.1). NCBI lineage: Bacteria > Pseudomonadati > Bacteroidota > Flavobacteriia > Flavobacteriales > Flavobacteriaceae > Tenacibaculum > Tenacibaculum pacificus. The sequence goes on from NZ_CP115917.1 coordinate 1,297,797, forward strand.
TCAATTTTACTAATCGAAGTTTTATAATATTGAATTCCTTTTTTATCCGAAGTTAAATTTGTGCTAACCGTTTGCGTAGGTTGTAAAGGCGAAAATTCAAGCTTTTTAGAAAATACTTTTTTTCCGTTATGTTGTATCGAAAAAGTTGCCTTTACAGTTTCTTTTCCTTCGTAATAAAGTAATGTTTCAACAGGGAATTTATTTTTTATGTAATTGTATTTATTAACGTTTACTTGCGATATTTGTAAATCTTTATACAACATTGTGTCGCCTACAACAACAGGGAAAACTTTGTTTTTAGAACTTATATATTCATAATCATTTCCTGTTGTTTGATTTCCATCACTAATTAAAATAGTTGCATTTAAACGTTCTTTTTGCAACTCATTTACCGAATTTATTGCTTGATAAATATCTGTTTGAGTTCCTGAAAAATTCAAGCTATCAGAATTTAAAATAGCTGTTTTTTTATCAAAAGATAAAAGCTGTACTTCAAATTTATCTTGAATTTTATCTGATTTTTTCAGAGTTTTTAAAACTGATGCAACCTTTTCCTCTGCCTTAAAATATTTTATAGAGCTTGAATTATCAACCAAAACAGTTAAAATAGGTTTACTATTTTTTGTTTCAAGTGTATTTATTTGAGGATTGATAAAAAGTAAGAACAATAAAAATAAGCTCAATGTTTTTAAAACAAAAAGCAAATTATTTCTTTTAGATTTCCGTGTTGTTTTATAGAAATATTGAAAAAAAGCGATTGCTACACTCAATAAAACAGCCAAAACAATATAAATGATAGTTATTTTTTCCACTAAAAATATTTTAATTTGTGAAGATAAAAAAAGCTATCAAATAAAAATAGATTCACCTATTTAATTATGAATTGGTTTCTTTAGGTTTTGCGTCAAACATTCTAAAAAACAACGTAGAAGCTATATTTCTAGCTCTTTCTTTAGCATCATTTGCTTTTGCTCCGTAAAAATTTTCGTCTAATGTTTCAAACCATAATTGCAACCACCTTCCAAAATGTTCTTGATAAATACTGTAATCAAAATCTTTATCGACATCTTTATGAGCTTTCATCGGATTTCCTTTAAATTTTCGAACGAAAAAAAGATTTGATTCCCAAAAATCGGTTAATTTTTGCAAATGACTTTCCCAAGCATCCGCAGGAATTCTTTTTAAAAAAATAGGACCTATAAAATCATCTTCTTTAATTTTATCATAAAAAGTTGCTACTAATAAATAAACATCTTCTCTATTTTCAATTTCTTTCTTATCCATTTTATTTATCTAATAAGATACAAAAGTATCTTTTTATGAGTTAGTAAATTATGACTAAAATCATAAATTATAGTAAATACTGATAAAAAAGGAATGTTTAAATTCGTTAAATTTGATAAAACGTAAAGGTTTCCTTTAAATTTCCTAGTATTAATCAGTCATAAAAGAATAGGATTTTCTATTTTTGCGGGGTACAACACAACTACAAAAGATGAACTTAACACAATTGAACGCAATCTCTCCTATTGATGGAAGATACCGTAATAAAATAGCCAATTTAGCAAACTATTTTTCTGAAGAAGCTTTAATTAAATACAGAGTAAAAGTTGAAATAGAGTATTTTATTGCTTTATGTGAAATTCCTTTACCTCAATTAGCTGATTTCAATAAAGAATTATATCCTAATTTACGTAAAATTTATGAGGATTTTTCTACTGAAAATGCTCAGAAAATTAAAGATATTGAAGCGATTACAAATCATGATGTAAAAGCTGTTGAATATTTTATCAAAGAAGAATTTGACAAATTAGAATTACAAAAATATAAAGAGTTTATTCACTTCGGATTAACTTCTCAGGATATTAATAACACAGCAATTCCATTATCTATTAAAGATGCTATGGATGAAGTTTATTATCCTGCTTTAGATGAATTAGTATCTAAATTAGCTGATTTATCAGAAGAATGGGATCACATTCCAATGTTAGCACGTACGCACGGACAGCCAGCTTCTCCTACTCGTTTAGGAAAAGAATTTTTTGTTTTTGTAGAGCGTATTAATAATCAGGCGATACATATTCAACACACGCCTCACGCTGCTAAATTTGGTGGAGCAACAGGTAACTTTAACGCACATAAAGTAGCGTATAAAGATATCGACTGGAAAAACTTCGGAACTCATTTCGTTGAAGATGTTTTAGGTTTACACCACTCTTTCCCAACAACTCAAATAGAGCATTACGACCACATGGCGGCTTTATATGACGGTTTAAAGCGTATCAATAATATTTTAATTGATTTAGATAGAGATGTTTGGACATACGTTTCAAACGACTATTTTAAACAAAAAATTAAAGCAGGTGAAGTTGGTTCATCAGCAATGCCACATAAAGTTAATCCTATTGATTTTGAAAACTCTGAAGGAAACTTAGGTTTAGCAAACGCTATTTTTGAGCATTTATCAGCAAAATTACCAGTTTCAAGATTACAACGTGATTTAACTGATAGTACTGTTTTACGTAATGTAGGAGTTCCTTTTGGTCATACTTTAATTGCTTTTTCATCTACTTTAAAAGGATTGAATAAGTTATTATTAAACGAAGCTAAATTTGCTGAAGATTTAGAAAATAACTGGGCAGTTGTAGCAGAAGCTATTCAAACAATATTACGTCGTGAAGCGTATCCTAATCCTTATGAAGCTTTAAAAGGATTGACACGTACTAATGAAAAAATCAATCAAAAATCAATTGCTAATTTTATCGATACTTTAGAGGTTTCTTCTGAAATTAAAGATGAATTAAAAGCAATTACACCAGCTAACTATACAGGAATTTAATGAGATATTTATTTATTTTTTCAGTAAGTTTTTTAATTATTTCTTGTAATTCTTCTACGGATAAAAAAGGAGATCCTACACGTTTTAAATATGGAACTTTTGAGATACCAGGTAGCGATAATTACGGAAAAACAACTATTGTAAGAACCGATAGTTTACAAATTGAAGAATATACTAAAAAAATAAGTGTTTCTTCTTCTGATAATGTAATTACTGAAAAAGAAGAAAAACATATTGATACGCTCTTTATCAAATGGAAAAATAGTTTTGCTTATTCATTACGAATGAAAAATCCAAAAAATGATTTAGATAAAGATCCGATATTTGTACAAATAACCAAAGTAACTGATAGCTCTTATAGTTTTACAGCAAAAATTGGGTATTCAAATTTTAAACAAAACGGAACTGTATATAAATTAAATACTAGCAATTTTTAGTAAAAAAAATAATTAAAAGACCTGACCGCTAAATAACGGTCAGGTCTTTTTTTTTGATATATTAGCGAATTAAATGTATAATTTCAAAAAACATATCGCCTTTTTTAGTATATTACTGTTGCTACTTCCTTCAGTAATACAGCTGGCGCATACTTTTGAAAACCACGAACATACTGTTTGTACTTCTGTAGATGAGCATCATTTTCACTGAACAAGAAACAGATTGTTCTTTACTCGATTATCATTTTCAAGCTTTTTCATATACAGCAACTTCAAATTATGCTGTAATTCCAACACATTTCTACAAAAAGCAATATAATGAGCAACCACAGGTAATTTCGGTTGTTTATACGGCTAAAAAACGAACCCGAGGACCACCTAGTTTATAATAAATTACGTAAATCTTTTTATTCAATTATTATAACTAAAATTAAAATGAACTTTAAATCTATTGTTCTAATGTTTTTGTTATGGAGTTATTGCTCTATAACAATAGCACAAAACTGTGCGTATACTTTATCTGGATTAGTAGATGATTTTCATGACAAATCACCAATAGTTGGTGCAACTGTTTTTGTTAAAAATCAAAATAAATATACAACTACAGATGTTAATGGAAAATTTACTATTAATAATCTATGTAAAGGTGTTATTACTATTGAAATTTCTCACTTAGCTTGTGATTCGAAAACTTTAACTTTAAATATCAATGAAAATATTTACAAAATCATTGATTTAGAACATCATATAGAAGAGTTAAACGAAGTAAATTTAAAAGCTAAAACAGGTTTAAAAACAAAAATCGCACAAGAAACTTTAATTAACGCTAATACTTTAGAAAAATTTAGTAGTAAAAGTCTAGGTGATGCTATAAAAAATATAGCAGGTGTATCTTCTATTAACACAGGAAGTACAATTATAAAACCAGTTATTAATGGTTTACACAGTAGTAGAGTACTTATTTCTTTTAATAATGTACGTTTACAAGATCAAGAATGGGGAATAGAACATGCTCCTAATATCGATGTGAATGCAGCCGAAACTGTTTCAGTAATAAAAGGCGCAAATGCATTAGAATATGGTGGAGATGCTATAGGAGGAGTTGTTATTGTTAATCCTTCAAAAGTTATCATTAATAAAGATACTTTATATGGTAAAACAATTCTTTCTCAGCAATCAAATGGACGACTTTTAAATTTTACGACTCGTTTGCAAAAAAACTTTGCAAAAGGTTTGTATATTAACGGACAAGCTTCTTACAAAAGGTCTGGCGACTTTAAAGCTCCTGATTATTATTTAACTAATACAGGAATTGCTGCTAAAGCATTTACTATTGGTACTGGTTATAAAAATTTTGATAAAGGTTTTGAACTTTTTTACAGTCATTTAATAAATAAAATAGGAATTTTAAGTGCCTCTCATGTGGGTAGTGCTTCCGATTTAAAAGATGCTATAAATAGCGATACCCCTTTAAAAATAAGTGATTTTAGTTACACAATTAACAATCCAAAACAACAAGTTACCCATCAACTATTTAAGGCTAGTTTTTACAAACGATTTAAAGGTTTGGGTAAATTATCTTTACAATATGATTTCCAAAGAAACAATAGGTTAGAATTTGATATAAGAAGAGGTGATAATAAAAATTTAGCAGCCACCGATTTATTATTAAAAACTCACGCTTTTAAGGCTAATTTAAATATAGATTCAAAGTCTTTTAGCTCCTATAAATTTGGTATTGCTGGTAGTTCTCAGAATAATTTTCCTGATCCAGCAACTAAAGTAAAAAGGATAATTCCTGATTACAATAAATATACTTTTAGTTCGTACGGTATTGGTGATTTTAAACTTGAAAACATCTTGTTATCTGCTGGAGTTAGATATGATTTTGAGCGTATTAATGCTAAAAAATATTACCAAAATTCTAGATGGGAAAGTTTAGGGTATCAAAATAGTTTTAGTCATTTTATAATTGAAAAAGACTTACAAGGTTCTCAATTATTGGTTAATCCTGTTTTTACGTACCACAATATTTCAACATCATTAGGTGTATCTTACAACATTAATGAAAAAAGTTCTTTATTAGCTAATTATGGTCTGGCTAATAGAGCACCAAACGCTTCTGAGTTATTTAGTGATGGTTTACATCATTCGGCTTCTAGAATTGAATTAGGAGATTTACGTTTACAAACAGAAACATCGAGCAGATTTTCTGCTACCTATAAGTTTAATCACAAAAAACTTAATTTTTCTACAGAAGGATTTTACAACCTTATAGACAATTTTATTTATATTGAACCTTCTGGAACGGAATTAACACAGCGTGGTACTTTTGTTATTTGGGATTATAAGCAAATTAATGCCGTTTTATTTGGTGTTGATACAAACATAAATTACCAATTAAACGAAAACATAGGTATCAGTAATAAATCTTCGTTTATCAAAGGGAAAGACACAAGTAGCAAACGTAATCTTGTAGATATTCCACCTTTTAAAACGGTAACACAATTTACTTTTAACAAAATGTCATGGCTTAATTTCCATGCTTCAGTTGAAAGTGAATACAATGCTAAACAAAACAATTTTCCAAACAATAATTTTGAGGTTTTTATTCCTCAAACAAACACTCATGAACTTGTTGATATTAGCACACCGCCTAATGCTTACCACTTATTAAATTTTTCATCGGGTGTAAAGTTTAATCTATCTGAAACCAATATAGGATTAACATTTTCGGTAGATAATATGCTAAATACCTCTTATAGAAATTATTTAAACAAACAGCGCTATTTCACTGATGATTTAGGCAGAAACTTTAACATTCAAATAAAAATTAATTATTAAAACAAACACTATGAAATTTATCAAATTATTTTCAATTCTTACAATTTTTTCATTAATCTTTACTTCTTGTTCTGATAATGATGATCCAATTCCAGTTCAATGGAGAAGAGATAATAACAACAATGAAAGTTGTTTTAACAGATTCAAATAAAAACACTATTACTTTAGAAAGTAAAGATATAGATGGTGATGGACCTAATAAACCTGTAATAACTGGTGGAACTTTAAAAGCTAATACTACTTATAGTGGTGTTATAACATTATTAAATGAAACAGAAACTCCTGCTGATAATATTACTTTAGAAGTTGCTGAAGAAGCTGATGAACACCAATTTTTTTATAGCGCAACAGCTATTTCTAATGATTTCTCTGGTGATTTTACTTATGCAGGAGATAATGATTCAAATGGAAATCCAGTAGGAATTAAATTTACCGTTAAAACAGGTGGTACTGGAGAAGGATCTTATGTAATTACATTAATACATGAGCCAAGTAAATCAGTTGATGGTGTTAAAGAAGGTAAGATTAAAAACGCTGGAGGTTCTACGGATTTTGAAGCTACTTTCCCTATTGTAATTGAAGCTCAAGCACTTCAAGTTATTAAAGAAATTTAGAAAATATTTAAATTTAAAACTAAAAACTCCTCAATAAAATATTGAGGAGTTTTTTTTATGTTTTTTTTTGAGAAATTAATGTTTATATTTTTTTAGTAATTCAGGAAATCTTCGCTTAAAATTATTTAATCTTGGAATAGAAATATTTTGGATATATCTATTTTCAGGATGTAAACGTTCGTAATTTTGATGATATTCTTCTGCAGGATAAAACTTCTTTATTTTGATAACTTCGGTTACTATTTTACGATTATAAACTTTATTTAATTTTCTGATGGTATTTTCTATCACTTTTTTTTCTTCCGAAGTATTATAAAAAGCTATTGATCGATATTGTGAACCATAATCAGGATGCTGTCCATTTTTTGTGGTAGGATTATGAGATCCATAAAACACATCAACTAATGTTTTAAAACTTATTTTTTTAGGATTGTAATATACGGCTACCGTTTCAGAATGACCTGTGCGCCCTGTTCCTATTTTCTGATAAGTAGGGTTTTTAGTATGACCACCAGCATATCCAGAAACAGCTTCCTCTACTCCTATTACACTTTCAAAAATAGCTTCTACACACCAAAAACATCCGCTTGCAAAATAAGCGACTTTCATTTCTTTTAAATGATTAAGAGGTAATTTATTATCCCTAATATCTTTGTTAGTATTAGAAAAAACACTGAATGATAATAGTAAAACAACTACTATTATTGATTTTATAAACTTCATAATATTTAATTTGATAATTGCTTAGTCGTATAAAAAAACAACTATTTACAATTGTTCACAACTTTAGATTTTCATTATATAATTAGTTGTGAGTTGCAAGTAGGTTTTCTATTTTTGTTGATATAAATATTATCAATTAATGGAGCATTTTATAGTATCAGCACGTAAATATCGTCCTCAAATTTTTGAAGATGTAGTTGGGCAACAAGCAATTACAAACACGCTTGAAAATGCTATAAAAAATGACCATTTAGCACAAGCATTATTATTTACAGGTCCTAGAGGTGTTGGTAAAACTTCTTGTGCTCGTATATTAGCAAAAAGAATAAATCAAGAAGATAATACGACTGCTAACGCTGACGAAGATTTTGCGTTTAATATTTTTGAATTAGATGCAGCTTCAAATAATTCGGTAGATGATATTCGTAGTTTAACGGATCAAGTTCGTATTCCGCCACAAACAGGAAAATATAAAGTTTATATTATTGATGAAGTTCATATGCTTTCTCAAGCAGCTTTTAATGCATTTTTAAAAACATTAGAAGAACCACCTGCCCATGCTATTTTTATTTTAGCAACTACTGAGAAACATAAAATTATACCAACTATTTTATCTCGTTGTCAAATATTTGATTTTAAACGAATCAGTGTTTTAGATGCAAAAGAGTATTTAAAAACTATTTGTATCAAAGAAAATATTACTGCGGATGATGATGCATTGCATATTATCGCTCAAAAAGCAGATGGTGCTATGCGTGATGCTTTATCTATTTTTGATAGAGTTGTTAGTTTTTCAGGGAAAAATTTAACTCGACAAGCAGTTACTCAGAATTTAAATGTTTTAGATTACGATGTATATTTCAACATTACTGATTTGTTAATTGAACATAAAATTCCACAAGTTTTAATAGCTTTTAATGATGTTTTAAGCAAAGGTTTTGAAGGTCATCATTTTATTAATGGACTAGCTTCTCATTTTAGAGATTTATTAGTTGCTAAAGATGCTGCTACAATATCTTTATTAGAAGTTGGTGATAGTACTAAGAAAAAATATTTTGAGCAATCAAAAAAGGCAAATATGCAATTTCTTCTTCCAGGTATTGATAAAGCAAATGATTGTGATTTAAAATATCGAGGAAGTAAAAATCAACGATTACTGGTCGAATTAACCTTAATGCAAATAGCCTCTATCAATTTTGATGGAGCAAAAAAAAAATCTAGCAACTACATAATTCCTGCTACTTTTTTCACTTCTTTATCACCAGAAAATAAAAAAGTAGTACAACCAATTGTAAAAATAGTTACTGAAAAATCAGAAGTAAAAAATACAGAAAATAATTTTACTACTGCTAATACAGTAGTAAAAAAAACATTATTAAAAAATATAAAACGTAGAGCTTCTGCTTTATCTTTAAAAAGTATTCATCAGAAAGCAGTAGTTAAAAGCTCTTCAGATGAGGATGAAAATTTTGATAATCATCCAAGAACACCTTTTACACAGCAAGAACTTCAACAGGTTTGGAAGCAATATTCTTTAAAAACACAAGAACTTGGTGAACGTAGTATTGCTGCTGTTTTAGATTCTAGTGAACCATTATTGGGAAAACAAAATACTATTCTATTTTCAATTCCAAATGATTTAATGCAAATACAATTAGAACGTATTAAAGCAAAACTTACGCGTTTTTTACGTGAAAATCTAAAAAATTACGGAATTCAGATTACTATTATTGTAAATGAAGTTGAAGAAAAAAAATTCGCATATACTCCTCAAGAAAAATATGCAAAATTAAAAGAAAAAAACCCACTAATAGAAAAGTTAAAATTCATTTTTGGTTTAGATCTTTAATTAAAAAAAAGATAATACTACTTTACTTCTATCATAATATATCTTTTTTACTAAAATGAAAAAAGATACAATTAATTAAATCTTCTAATTTTTTTTAACAATAAGAATATTATATCTTCGATTCTTTAAATTTTATATTTTGATAAAAAACATTCTTATTGGTATTGCTTTTTCTCCTAATTTAAAAGCAAACTTATTTGAAACCATTAGGTTATCGAATATGTTTAATGCTCAGTTAATTGGAGTTCATGTTGGTTATAAATCCAACGAAAAAGAGAAACAACTACAACAGTTATTAAGTGAAGCTCCTAAGTTAAAATTACCTTTAAAAGTGATTTGGCAAGAAGGAAAACCTGTTGACGTAATTTTAAAAACAACAGTAGATCAAAAAGTTGATTTATTAATACTTGGTGCTTTACAAAAAGAGAAAATATATACTTATTATGTAGGTTCTATAGCAAGAAAACTGACAAGAAAAGCTCCTTGTTCCGTATTATTATTGATAAAACCATCTATTGAAAGACTTAGCTGTAAACATATTGTAATTAGTGGTTTACAAGATGAAAAAACTGAAGAAACTATAAAATCTGGTTTTTATTTTTCTAAATTTTTAGATTGTAAAAGAGTAACAATAGTAGAAGAAATTGGTGCTGCAGAATTAAATGTAAATGTTAGCGATGATATATCTTTACGTAAAGCAACATTAACTAAAGAACGAATGCAAAAACGTGAAGATGCACGTGTAAACAAAATGTTAGAAAACATTGATACAAGTGATATTATTATAAAAACACAAAGTATTTTTGGTCGTAGAGGATATTCTATCGGTCATTATGCAAAAGTAAAAAGAGCAGATTTATTAGTGATAAGTGCTCCTAAAAAAACGGGGATTTTAGATCGAATATTTCCTCATGATTTAGAGTATATTTTATCAGAATTACCAACCGATGTTTTAATTGTAAAGTAGATGGGAAAAGGAAAACGTTTTAAAACATTTTTAAGTGAAATACCGCAAAATATTTTTGCTGGTTTTGTCGTATCGTTAATAGCTCTTCCATTAGGATTTGGTTTAGCTTTAGCTTCAGGTGCACCACCAATTTCAGGAGTTATTGCAGCAATTGTAGGTGGTACAGTTGTAGCTGTTTTAGGAGGATCTAATGTTACAATTACTGGTCCTGGTAATGGATTGGTTGTTGTTGTACTTGCTGCAATAACTACATTAGGTGGTGGTGATATGCATCAAGGATATTTGTATACACTTGCAGCAGTTGTTATTTCTGGTATAATAATGGTTATTCTTAGTTTTCTTCGGATGGGTGCTCTAGGAGATTATTTTCCTTCTTCAGCTATTCAAGGAATGTTAGCAGCTATCGGTATTGGTATTTTTGCTAAACAAATACATGTAATGCTTGGTAATTTAAATGCAAAAGGAAGTATTATTGATTTGCTTTTACAAATGCCAAGTGGAATTATTGATTTTATAAAAACAGATAACGTAAGTATTTTTTATGCTGGTTTAGTTGGTATTATCAGTTTATTAATTATGATTTTTTATAGTAAAATACGTAATAAATATTTTCAATTAATCCCTGCTCCTATGTGGATTGTCGTTTTAAGTATTGGTATGTATTATTATTATGATTTATTTTCACCAGCGATATATCCTATTCATAAAAGTTTATTAATAGAATTACCTAATGATGTATTATCTAATTTTGCATTTCCTGATTTTAGTAAAATTTATCAATTTGAATTTATTAATGCAGTAATTGCGATTACTTTAATTGCTAGTATTGAAAGTTTATTAAGTATTAAAGCTGTTGATAAATTAGATACATTAAAACGACGTTCTAACGTAAATAAAGATATTAGAGCTTTAGGATTAGCTACTGTAATTAGTGGTTTTTTAGGAGGTTTAAATGTTGTTACTGTAATTGCTCGTAGTTCTGTAAATGTAAATAATAAAGGAAGTAATCGTTCTGCAAATTTTTTTCATGCATTATTTTTAGTTGCTTTTATTTTACTTTTTGCTACAGAATTACGTAAAATACCTTTACCTGCTTTAGCTGCAATTTTAGTATATACAGGTTATAAATTAGCTTCTCCAGAAAATATTGTCAAAGTATTTAAAATAGGAAAAGAACAATTAATTATATTTTTAGTTACTTTATTAACTACTATTGCAACTAATTTAATAACAGGTATTTTAGCAGGGATATGTATTACTTTTATTATTCATGTTTTTATTAATAGAAATTTTATGTTTTTCATTACAAATTTATTAAAACCAAATGTTTTAATGTTTAAGGAAGATGATAAGTATTATGTTTCTGTTAAAAACTTCTCTAGTTTTTTAAATTTCACAAAATTAAAATCAAAATTAGATCAAATACCTGAAACTGAAGAAGCTATTATTGATTTTTCCTTATGCGATTTTATAGATCACTCTGTAATGGAAAATCTGAATAATTATGCAGAAACTTTTAAACGTAAAGGTGGTTATTTTGAGGTTATTGGTTTAGATGGATATAAAACAGAAAGTAAACATCCTTTTGCTTTAAGAAAAAATATACCTATAGAAGGTGATGAAAATAATAATTTAACAAAGAGACAGAAATCATTGCAAAATATTTGTAATGATTTAAAATGGACTTATAATGCTTTACCTAAAAAACCTCTTACTGAAATTCCACATTTTGGTTATTTTAAAACACGTAAAATTAATAAAGTTTCAAATATTTTATCAAATGAAAACTGTAGTTTATTTGATGTTGAATTTTCTGAAGGTGAATTAATTGCTAAACAAATAATTAAAGGTACAATGATGTATATTGATATTGAAAAATATACTCCTGAATTTACGTTAGATAAAGAAGGTATATTTGAATACATTTATCA
>NZ_CP115917.1:2565000-2791743 GCF_027941775.1 Tenacibaculum pacificus
CTAAAAATGTATGATATGAAATACTATCTGTTTTTTCAAAAAAGTAATACGCATTTGATTTTACATCAATTCCTGCTTTACTTATCGAACTTACTTTATCTTCTCTTCTTCTATTTACACTTCTTAATATTTCTTCACCTAAAAGACTGTCATCAATATCAGAAACCTTTATTAAGTCAAATAAGTTTTCGGCATCGGCAACTACTACAATATCGGCAGTATTAGGAATTTTACTTTCTAATTTTTGAGCTTGTAAAGCAACGATTGTATTTATAAATAGTAGTGTAGCAATTATTTTTTTCACGTTGATTTTAGTTTTCTAGTTTGATATTATTTTTTATACTTTGTTGGTTGGTTATTATATTTTGAGCTTTTACACGTAACATAACTGCTTTTTTACTTTTTGATATTTTAGCCAGTTTATTAGTGCATGATACTACAGGATTTTCAAAACGATATACACCTGTAAAAGTAGCAGTTTCAAAAACTTTTCTATCTTTCATTTTAGTTTTCTGAAATTCTTTTCCGATATTAAAATGATGACTTCGTGTAAATATTTTAACTGTTTTATCATACTTAAAATGTTTATGATTTTTTATTTCTAAAGCTTCCTTTTTAGAACTAAAAGTTGATAAAACTGTATTAAGAGCTTCTACTTTATCAAAATTACAAGAAATAGTAACTATAAAATCTTCAAAATTTAAGGTGTTTTTTACCTCATCAATACCTTTGATGGTTTTTATTTTTTGAACAATCGTTGCTACTTTATTTTTGATAGTATTTTTTGACGGAACTTTATATCCATTAATACTATCTAACAATAATATAGAAGCTATTTTGGTTTTACTTTCACTCAAGTTTATTGTAAAAGTAGCACTTCCTGAACCATCTTTATTGAATGATATTTCTTCTACAAACTCGAAACAACTGGTAAATAAGAACAACGAAATTATTGATAAAAACAAGAATCGTATTTTACTCATAACTTTTTTTTGCGAAAGTAATAAAAAACACAATTTTAAAAACATGATTTTTATCAATAAAAAACCATTTACCTACTAAATAGGATAATAATTCATTTTTACATCAGTAGCCTTTTTTATTATAGAAGTTACGCTTACAGTTTGTACAAGAGTACGTTTCATTTTTGGTGAAATCTCAATATTTCCTTTAGTTTCATCTGTATGAAAATCAAGTATTTTTTCCTTCGGAAGAAAAGTAGGATTTTCGTCTAACCATTCAGAAAACCATTCTCTTCGTAATTCTTTCATTTCCTCTGTATATAATGTTGATGATGACCAAATTTTAGGTTTATCTCCTAACTTTTGAAAATGTTTTTGTACTCCATCCCAAACTAATTCGTAGGCATTTAGTCCGTTTTCCCAATCGACTAAAACAATAGTAAAAGGTTCTATTTTATCAAAATTAAAATGATGAATAACTTCAACAGGGTTATCAACTTTTAATAATTCTTTTACAATAACTCCCCTACTCATTCTGTAGCTTTCAGCACGTTTATGTTTTATAAAACCTCCATTTAATAAACAAATCAATCTATTTTTTTCTGATAAACCAATCCAAGTTCCACCTGCTAATTCATCCTTCGGATATCTTAATTTTACGCCATCTTCATCATATTGTTTTGGAGCAATTGTTTTTCTTTTCGGATTTTCATCTCTATTAGAAGTTAATATAAAATCTTCACCGCCTAAAGGCAAATAAGTTACCGTACACATATTCTATTCTGTTTTGATAAATGAGACGTAAAAACAACTTAGTAATTACTAAAATAAATGTTAACTTTGTTCCGTAAAATAATTTGATATTTTTTTTACAGAACAAACAATTTAATCTTTGCAAATTAATAGTATTAGATTTTTGTTTTCGTTTTTTAACAAAATTTTTTTAACACACAAATAACAAACTAAAATGGCAAGAGGATTTTTTAAAGTTCCAGAAGCAATTAACGAACCTGTAAAAGGTTATGCTCCTGGATCACCAGAAAGAGAAGAGTTACTAGCAACATATAAAGCTATGTATAATAGTAACATTGATGTGCCAATGCATATTAATGGTGAAGAAGTTAGAACTGGAAACACTAAAAACATTACACCTCCACACGATCATAAACACGTGGTTGGTCAATATCATACAGCAGATAAATCTCACGTAGACGCTGCTATTAGTACTGCTTTAGCTGCAAGACAAGAATGGTCTAGTACTTGTTGGACTGAGCGTGCTTCTATTTTCTTAAAGGCTGCTGAATTATTAGCTGGTCCTTATAGAGCAAGAATGAATGCTGCAACAATGATTGCACAATCTAAAAACGTACACCAAGCTGAAATTGATGCATCATGTGAAATGATTGACTTTTTCCGTTTCAATGTACAGTATATGACTGATATCTTTAAAGATCAGCCATCTTCTGCACCTGGAATTTGGAACAGAGTTGAATACAGACCTTTAGAAGGTTTTGTATATGCAATTTCTCCTTTTAACTTTACTTCTATTGCAGCTAACTTACCTGCAGCAGCTGCCTTAATGGGTAACGTTGTTGTTTGGAAGCCATCTGATCATCAAGCATATTCTGCGCAAGTAATTGTTGATATGTTTAAAGAAGCTGGTTTACCTGACGGTGTAATTAACGTTGTATATGGTGATCCTGTTATGATTTCTGATACTGTATTAGCTTCTCCTGATTTCTCTGGATTACACTTTACAGGTTCAACTCATGTTTTCAAAAACTTATGGAAACAAATTGGAAATAACATCCATACTTACAAAACATATCCAAGAATTGTTGGAGAAACTGGTGGAAAAGATTTTATCTGGGTACACAACTCATCGAATCCTTTACAAGTTGCTACTGCAATAACTAGAGGTTCTTTTGAGTACCAAGGTCAAAAATGTTCTGCTGCTTCACGTGCTTACATTCCTGCTTCTATGTGGGAAGAAGTTAAAGGTCATTTAATTGCACAAGCTGCTGAAATTAAAATGGGTTCTCCTGAAGACACTAACAACTTTGTTAACGCTGTTATTCACGAAGGTTCTTTTGATAAAATAGCTAGTTTTATTGATGCTGCTAAAGCTGATGCTGATGCTGAAGTTATTATTGGTGGTGGTCACGATAAATCGGTAGGATACTTTATTGAGCCTACTGTAATCGTTGCTAAATCTCCTACTTATGCAACTATGACAACTGAATTATTCGGTCCTGTTATGACTGTTTTCGTATACGAAGATGCTGAATGGGAAGCTTCATTAAAATTAGTTGATGAATCTACTGAATATGCATTAACTGGTGCTATCTTTTCTAAAGATAGATATATTGTTGAAAAAGCTTCTAAAGCTTTAGAAAACGCTGCTGGAAACTTCTATATTAACGATAAGCCAACTGGTGCTGTTGTAGGACAACAACCTTTTGGTGGTGGTAGAGCTTCTGGAACAAATGATAAAGCAGGTTCTGCTCAAAACTTATTACGTTGGACTTCTGTTCGTTTAATTAAGGAAACTCTTGTATCTCCTACAGATTACAAGTACCCTTTCTTAGGATAGGAATCAAATAATATTATTTTAAAACCTCATCAAATTTTGATGGGGTTTTTTTATGCCAAATTCTAAGATTTATTTAACATTTTTCACTTTATAGATTTCCTATCTTTATCGAATTTCAAAAATCACAACCAAACAATTAAAACAATGTTTAAAAAACTACTATTAGTTACAGCAGTAACACTCTTTATAAGTTGTAATAAAGAAAAATCAACTACAAATAAAAAACAAACAAAAGCAACTTCTTTAAATGTTCCTTTCGAAAAATTTAAGTTAGATAACGGATTAGAAGTTATTTTACATACTGATAAATCAGATCCTATTGTAGCGGTAGAATTAATGGTTCATGTAGGTTCTGGAAGAGAAATTGAAGGAAGAACCGGTTTTGCTCATTTATTTGAACACTTATTATTTTTAGAATCTGAAAACCTTGGTAAAGGTGGTTTAGATAAAATGAGTGCAAAAATTGGTGGATCAGGTGCAAACGGTTCTACAAATAGAGATAGAACAAACTATTTACAAACCGTACCTAACGATGCTTTAGAAAAAATGATTTGGGCTGAAGCCGATAAATTAGGTTGGTTTATAAACACAGTTACCGACCCTGTTTTAGCTAAAGAAAAAGAAGTTGTTAAAAACGAAAAACGTCAGAATTATGACAATCGCCCTTACGGATTCAATCAACAAATTATTGACCGTAATTTATATCCAAAAAATCATCCTTATAACTGGCAAGTAATCGGTTCTTTAGAACATTTACAAAATGCTACTTTAAACGATGTAAAAAATTTCTTCAAAAAATGGTATGTTCCTAATAATGCTACTTTAGTTTTATCAGGAGATTTTGATACTGAAAAAGCCAAAGAATGGGTTTATAAATATTTTGATGAAATTCCTAGAGGTGAAGAAATTACTCCTTTAGCAAAACAATCAGGAAAAGTAGCAAAAACAAAATTATTATATTTTGAGGATAATTTAGCCAAACTACCAATGGTTACTTATGCTTGGCCAACAGTTCCATTATATCATAAAGATTCTTATGCTTTAGATATATTAACTGAATATTTATCACAAGGAAAAAAAGCACCTTTAAATACTATTTTAGTTGATGATTTAAAACTTACTTCAAATACTGATATGTGGAATTGGTCTTCTGAATTAGCTGGTCAAATTCAACTAGGTATCCGTGGATTTAACAACGGTAATTTAAATGATATCAATAATGGTGTAAATAACGCTTTCAAAAATTTTGAAAAAGAAGGTATTTCTGATAAAAATTTAAACAGAATTAAAGCTGGATTAGAAACTCAATTTTATAATAGCTTATCTAACGTACTTGGTAAAGGAACAAGTTTAGCATCTTACAACACGTATGCAGGAGATCCTGGTTTTATCAATAAAGAAATTGATTTAACTTTAAATGTTACCAAAGAAGATATAATGCGTGTTTATAACACTTACATCAAAAACAAAAATTTTGTAGCAACTAGTTTTGTGCCTAAAGGAATGGCTAATTTAGCTTTGAAAAATTCTAAAGAAGCAATTATTAAAGAAGAAAAAATTGTTAATGGTTCTGAAGAAAAATTCGATGCTAAAATTGCAACTGAATATACAAAAACTCCATCAAAAATAGATAGAGCTACAGAACCTGATTACGGAAAAAGTCCTACTTTAAATGTTCCTACTATTTGGAAAAACGAATTAACAAACGGAATTAAAGTATTCGGAATTGAAAATAGCGAAGTACCTTTAGTTCGTTTTAATTTAGTTATTGATGGTGGTCAATTATTAGAAAACATGAACAAATTAGGTGTTGCAAATTTAACTGCAAACCTTATGAATAAAGGAACTAAAAATAAAACCGTAGCAGAACTTGAAGATGCTATTCAAGAATTAGGCGCATCTATTGATATTTATGCATCAAAAGAAAATATAACTATAAGCGGTAATACTTTAGCTAAAAATTATGCCAAAACAATAGCTTTAGTTGAAGAAATGTTATTAGAACCTCGTTGGGATACAACTGAATTTGAGTTGATAAAAAAATCAGTTGTAGCTAATTTACGTCAACAAAAAGCAAATCCAACTACTGTAACTCGAAATGTATATAATGAGTTAATTTACGGAAAAGAAAATATCAAATCTAAAAATACTTTAGGAAGTATTGCATCCGTAGAAAAAATAAATTTAGATGATTTAAAATCATATTATTCAAATTACATTTCTCCTTCTGTTACTAAAATGCATGTTGTTGGTGATATCAATAAAGAAAAAGCCTTAAAACCTTTAAGTAATTTAACTGCTAAATGGGCTTCAAAAGAAGTTATAATTCCTGTATTTAAAACTCCTGAAGCTCCAAAAAAATCAGCTGTTTATTTTTATGATATTCCAAAAGCAAAACAATCAGTTATTAGTTTTGGCGCACCAGCTTTAGCTTTTACTGATAAAGACTTTTATCCTGCAACAGTAATGAATTACATTCTTGGTGGTGGTGGTTTTACTTCTAAATTAATGCAAGAATTAAGAGAAGGAAAAGGATATACTTATGGTATTTATTCTAATTTTTCAGGAACAAAAGCGGCAGGTCCGTTTACAATTTTTAGTAGAGTTAGAAGTAATGTAACTTTAGAATCGGCTGAATTAGTTAAAAAAATAATTACAGATTATCCAACTACTTTTTCTGATAAAGATTTAGCAACAACAAAAGGATTTCTAATTAAAAGTAATGCCAGACGATTTGAAACTATGAGAGCTAAACTAAACACGTTAGAAAACATTAGTACTTATAATTTGAATACTGATTACGTTAAAAACAGAGAAAAAATAGTTAATGAAATGACTATTGAAAAAGTACAAGAATTGGCAAAAAAACATATTAATCCAAATAAAATGATTTGGCTTTTTGTAGGTGATGCCGAAACGCAATTAGACCGTTTAAATAAATTAGGTTTTGGAAAACCTGTTTTATTGAATAAAAAATAATAATTTTCCATTTTAAAATAAAAAGCAATCTCCAATGAGATTGCTTTTTTATTTTTAACAAAAGTTATTTTAATAAAATGAACTATAAAAAAATAATACAAGAAGTATTTACAACCGTTGACAATATCGAAAACAAAGGAGAACTAGCCTCTTATATTCCTGAATTAGCAAGTTTAAATCCTGATAAATTTGGAGTTCATATTGCTACTACATCGAATATAAAATGTGGTTTAGGTAATTATCAAGAAAAATTTTCTATTCAAAGTATTGCTAAAGTTTTATCACTTTGTTTGGCTTACAAAATACTTGATGGAGATTTATGGGACAGACTAGGAGTTGAACCTTCTGGAAATCCTTTTAACTCGCTTCTTCAACTAGAAAATGACAACGGAATACCACGAAACCCTTTTATTAATGCGGGTGCAATTGTCATTTCAGATGTTCTTATCAGTAATTTAAAAAATCCTAAAGAAGATTTATTAGCATTTATTAAAAGTCTTTCTGGTAATAATGACATTAATTATTCGGCTAAAATTGCGGCTTCTGAAAAATCCGTAGGTTATAGAAATGTAGCACTTTGTAATTTTATAAAATCCTTTGGAAATATTAAAAATGAACCTAATGAAGTCCTTGATTTTTATTTCGATTTATGCTCGTTAGAATTAAGCTGTGAACATCTATCTGAATTATTTTTATTTTTAGCCAATAACGGAAAAGCGCCTCATAATAACGAGCAGATTATATCTAAAAGTCAGTCGAAAAGAATCAATGCATTAATGCAAACTTGCGGATTTTATGATGAATCTGGTCAGTTTGCATTTAAAGTCGGTTTAGCTGGAAAAAGTGGTGTTGGCGGTGGTATTATTGCCATATATCCGAACCAATATAGTATTGTTGTTTGGAGTCCAAAATTAAATGAAAAAGGAAATTCTTACAAAGGAATGAAGTTTTTAGAAGGTTTTACAACTTTATCAGAACAATCTATTTTTTAAAATAAAAGGATTTACAATCTAAAATTGAAACAAACCAATATCATTACATTTAAGTTATCTTTGCAAAAAAAATAATCAATGAAGTTTACAGGTTTACATCTTAATACCGATATTTTAAAAGCACTTAGTGAAGAAAAATATCACACAGCTACTTTAGTACAACAAAAAGTAATTCCGTTAGTACTAGATAAAAAAGATGTAATTGTTGGTTCACAAACAGGATCGGGTAAAACAGCCGCTTTTGCATTGCCTATTATTCATAATTTAGCCAAAGAACTAGCTTTAGTTCCTGAAAGAGGTCCTAGAAAAATAAAAGCCTTAGTTGTAAGTCCAACCAGAGAATTGGCAATTCAAATTGAAGAAAGTTTTAACACCTACGCAAAGTACACAAACATACTTACGGGAGTTGTTTACGGAGGAATATCGACAAAAGTACAAAAAGAAGTTTTAGCCAAAGGAATTGATGTTTTAGTTGCAACACCAGGACGTTTAATCGATTTGCACGAACAAGGAAGTGTCGATTTAACGACCTTAAAAACTTTTGTTTTAGATGAAGCCGATTTAATGTTAGACATGGGCTTTATTCATGATGTAAAAAAGATTGAAGCACTTTGTCCTCGCAAAAAACAAACACTTTTATGTTCGGCAACAATGCCAGAAAAAGTGAGCGATTTGGCAAAACAAATGTTGTACAAGCCAGAAACAGTTAATGTTATTCCGACTGATAATACCGTTAATAAAATTGGACAATTATTATATTATACGCCTAAAAAACATAAAGTAGATTTATGTTTATACTTATTAAAAAACACCATACAAGGACGTATTCTTATTTTTAGACGTACCAAATTTGGTGTTGATAAATTAGAGCAAACTCTTATCAAAAACGGATACAAAGTAACAAGTGTTCACGGAGATAAAACTCAGATTTTACGTAATCAAGCAATTGAAGACTTCAAAAATAATAAAGCAAATATTTTAATTGCTACCGATGTTGCCGCTCGTGGTATTGATATTCATAAAATTGATGCCGTAATTAATGTTGATATTCCTAATGTTCCTGAAACTTACGTTCACCGAATTGGTAGAACTGGTAGAGCTGGAAAAGCAGGAATCGCATTTTCATTTTGTAGCGCCGATGAAACTAGTTATATAAAAGGTATTCAAGAATTTTTAAAACGACCTATAAAAATTATTGAAGATCACCCATTTTTATTAGTAAAACCTAAACATATAAAGCAACCAAACACTATTAGTACAAACAAAAAAGGGCGAAAGTCTGAAGCTTCTAAAAAGAAGAAAAAGCGTTGGTATTAAAACAATATTTTTATAAAATTAAAACCTCTTCAGCTTATTTGAAGAGGTTTTCTTTTTTCATCAAAAATTAATAACTATTTTTTGAAGCAGTTTCCCGCTTTCCACACTCGCTTTTTTTTGAAGAAAAATCAAAAAAAGAGCTCAAACAATTGCTTCAATCGGGGCTAGGCATTTTTACAAACTTGTTTATTTCGTTTAAAAAATTATTAATTTTATCTATCAATTTTAAAACAAAATTATTATGAATATAACCTTATCCGAAGCAAAAAAAGTAATCGACACTGCAACTTTAAAAGCAGTAGCTTTAAATACAAAAATGAGTATTTCAATTGTAGATGCTGGCGCTAGTTTAGTAGCTTTTGAACGTATGGATGGTGCTTTTATTGGTCCTATTGATATTGCAATGAAAAAAGCTAAAACAGCCGCTTTATTCGGAAAAGATACTGGTATTCTTGGCGAATTATCGCAACCTGGAGCTCCTTTATATAATATTGAACATTCTAATAATGGATTAATTACTTTTGCTGGAGGTATTCCTATTAAAAATAAAAACGGAATTATTATTGGTGCTATTGGTGTAAGTGGTAGTACAGTTCAAAATGATTTTGAAGTTGCTCAAGCTGGTGCAAATGCTATTTAAAGATTAGTAATATTCAATAAAAAAAAGTTATTAAATGTAACTCTTTTTTTTAGCCCCGATTGAAGCAATTGTTTGAGCTCTTTTTTATTTTTTTCAAAAATAAAAAAAGCGAGTGCGGAAAGCGGGAAATAGCTTCTAATAATTTTTATCATTTTTCAACAAAAAACAGCAAAAAAAAGAGATATCACCCCCTTTTTAAGCAGAAAATAAAGGTTTTTTGCATTTTTTATCATTTTTGATTTTTTTATTCGAGTATTAATCGTAATATTACAATACAAGAATTTAAAAATGGGACTTACAAAATCAGAAATATTTACAACAGAACAAAACGAACTTTCAAACATTGCAAAAGTACTTGGGCATCCTGCACGTATTGCCATAATACAATATTTATTTAAAATTGATTCCTGTGTGTGTGGCGATTTAGTAAACGAAATCGGGTTAGCACAAGCAACTATTTCTCAACATTTAAAGGCTTTAAAAAACGCCAAATTAATTAAAGGAAACATCGAAGGAACTAGTGTTTGCTACTGCATCGATAAAGAAAATTGGACGCAAATTAAAAACCTATTAAACGGATTTTTAAATCTTGATACCAATTCTAAAGACATTGATTTAGGTAGTTGTAATTCAGAAAGTAACACGAATTGCTGTTAAAAAAAAACTACATTAATCAATCGTAATAATACGATTAAAAGACCAAACTTATGAAATTATCACAAATAAAAAATCATTTAGCTTCATTAAAAACAATTGCTTTTCAATTACCAAATGGAGAATTAGTTCCAAATCATTTTCACGTAACAGAAGTTGGAAAAGTTACTAAAAACTTTATTGATTGTGGCGGAACAGTAAGAAATGAAGAAGTTGTAAACTTTCAATTATGGAAAGCTGATGATTACGATCACAGATTACATCCTGAAAAATTAATCAATATTATTGAACTTTCTGAAAAGTTATTAAATATTGCTGATTTAGATATTGAAGTAGAGTATCAAGGAAGTACTATTGGTAAATATGGATTAGATTTTGATGGAACTAACTTTTTATTAACAACTACATTAACCGATTGTTTAGCAAAAGATAAATGTGGAATTCCTGAAAAACCAAAAGTAAAAATAGCAGAAATTAAACAACAAGCAAGTTGTGCACCTAATTCGGGATGTTGTTAAGCTATATTTAATATTAAAAAACAAGGCTGTATTTATAAATACAACCTTGTTTTTTTATGTAATTTAAGTAAATTATTATTTA
This sequence comes from Tenacibaculum pacificus, assembly GCF_027941775.1. Taxonomy (NCBI): domain Bacteria; kingdom Pseudomonadati; phylum Bacteroidota; class Flavobacteriia; order Flavobacteriales; family Flavobacteriaceae; genus Tenacibaculum; species Tenacibaculum pacificus. The sequence continues at coordinate 2,575,738 of NZ_CP115917.1, forward strand.
AACTTCATTCCTAAATGCACTACTTTTTTAGTTTCGTAGAAATCTTCTTCAAAGAAATCTGGTAAATCATAAATAGTTGCCGAAGTATATTTTTCTAATTCTTCCGATAAATCACCACCTTTTAAATATAAAATTCCATTTTTTAAATCGTGATTTTGTTTTTTAGCGATTTTTCCTTTTGTCCAACCAACAAAAGTTTCCATTTGCGCCACTGCTCTACTTACAATAAAATCGTAAGTATCTTTAACTTCTTCTACACGTCCGTTGGTAGTTTTTACGTTTTGTAAACCTAAACCTTCAACAACTTCGTTCACTACTTTTATTTTTTTTCCGATAGAATCAACTAAATGAAACTGAGTTTCAGGAAACAAAATAGCTAATGGAATTCCAGGGAAACCACCTCCTGTACCAACATCCATAACCTTAGAACCTGGTTTAAATTGCATAACTTTAGCTATACCTAATGAATGTAAAACATGACGCAAGTATAATTCATCAATATCTTTACGAGAAACAACGTTAATTTTTAAGTTCCAATCTTCATACAAAGCTTGTAATTTAGAAAACTGTTCTAACTGTGTTTCCGTTAAATCGGTAAAATATTTTTTTATAAGTTCCATTGATATTGTGATTGAATATATTTTTCGTTGCAAAAGTAAAAAACTAATTGTTAATACTCATTTATCTAACAAAAGATATGTTTCTTGTTAAAAAGTGAATCCTAAGCAACAATATAGCGTAAAAACGTTTATTTTTGCTATATATAACACACAATAAAATGAAGACAATAAACTTCTCCAGAACAAACAACGTAAAGTTCTTTCGAACTCTAAATAAAAAGGTAAACACCTATTTTAAAGAAAATAATATTAAGCGTACAGGTAATTGGAAGTTATATACTAAAGCAATCATAATGTTTGCTACTTTCTTAATTCCGTTTGCATTAATATTAACAGTTGATATGCCACAATGGTTAATGCTTATACTTGTTGTAATTACAGGGATTGGTATGGCTGGTGTTGGTATGAACGTAATGCACGATGCAAATCATGATTCTTTTTCAAGTAAAAATTGGTTGAATAAATTAATGGGAAGCAGTATTTACATTTTAGCAGGAAATGTATATAACTGGAAAGTACAGCACAACGTATTACACCATACATTTACCAATATTAAAGGACATGATGAAGATATTGATGCGGGTAGAATTATTCGTTTCTCTAAACATTCTAAATGGTTACCTATACATGAATTTCAAAAGTTTTATTCGATATTTTTGTATGGTTTACTTACCATTAATTGGGCTATTACTACTGATTTCAAACAAATGAGTGGTTATTTAAAGCGTAAATTATCGTACGGTAAATTTCCGAATCCAAAAGTAGAATGGACAAAATTAGTTATCTCTAAAATTGCTTATTATTCTTTATGGGTTGTACTTCCATTACTTGTTTTAGACATTGCTTGGTGGAAAGTTTTACTAGGTTTTTTCGTAATGCATTATACTGCTGGTATGATTTTAAGTGTTGTTTTTCAATTAGCACACGTAGTACCAAATACAGAGATGCCTTTACCTGATAAAGAAGGAAACTTAGAACATACATGGGCAGTTCACCAATTATATACAACATCTAACTTTGCACCTAAAAATTGGTTAGTTAACTTTTATACTGGTGGATTAAATCATCAAGTAGAACACCATATTTTTCCGCATATTTCGCATGTTCATTATAATCAAATAGCAAAAATAGTAAAAGAAACTACAGAAGAATTTAACTTACCGTACAACGAATACAAAACAATGACAAAGGCTTTTATTGAGCACTTTAAACAATTAGGTACTTTAGGTGAAAAACCACGTGCTGCTTAAAAACAACGTCATTTAACAACTGAACAACACACAATTTAATAATACAACACAATGTCAAACGCATTATCAAACAGAATTAACAGTTTACCTGTATCACAAACTTTAGCAATGGCAGCTAAAGCAAGAGAATTAAAAGCAGAAGGTAGAGATATCATTAGTTTAAGTTTAGGAGAACCAGATTTTAATACTCCTGATTTTATTAAAGATTCAGCTATTGAAGCAATTAATCAAGACTATAACTCATACACACCAGTTGATGGATATGTAGAGTTAAAAGAAGCTATCTGTACAAAGTTTAAGCGTGATAACAACGTAACTTATACTCCAAATCAGATTGTAGTATCAACAGGTGCAAAACAATCTATTGCAAATATTGCACAAGTTTTATTAAACCCAGGTGACGAAGTTTTATTACCTGCTCCTTATTGGGTAAGTTATTCAGCAATTGCGACTTTATGTGAAGCTAAATTTGTTGAAATTCCTTCTTCTATTGATACTGATTTTAAAATTACTCCAGAGCAATTAGAAGCGGCAATTACGCCTAAAACAAAAATGATTTTCTTTAACTCGCCAAATAACCCAAGTGGAACTATTTATACAGAGGCAGAATACAGAGCTTTAGCGAAAGTATTAGAAAATCACCCAAATATTTATATTTTATCTGACGAAATTTACGAACACATTAACTATGGTACAAAACACTTTAGTTTTGCTGCTATCGAAAACATGTTCGACCGTACTATTACCGTAAACGGATTAGCAAAAGCTTTTGCTATGACAGGTTGGAGAATTGGTTTTATTGGTGCTCCACAATGGATTGCTAAAGCTTGTACTAAAATGCAAGGGCAAATTACTTCAGGAACAAACTGTATTGCTCAACGTGCTGCAATTACAGCTGTTTTAGCTGAACCAAGTAAAATACAATACATGGTTGATGAATTTAAAACTCGTAGAGATTTAGTTTTAGATTTATTAAGTGATGTTGAAGGAATTAAATTAAACATTCCTGAAGGAGCGTTTTATATTTTCCCTGATGTATCTGCTTATTTCGGAAAAACTATTAAAGGAAAAGAAATTAACAATGCAAGTGATTTTTCTATGTTATTATTAGAAGAAGCAAATGTAGCAACTGTAACTGGTGAAGCTTTTGGTGCACCTGCTTGTATTCGTATGTCATACGCTGCTTCTGAATTACAATTACGTGAAGCTGTTAGAAGAATTAAAGAAGTATTAGCTTAATATTTTTTCAAAATTTCTTATTATTAAAAAGGCTCGTAATTTTAAATTACGAGCCTTTTTTTGTTTTTAAAATCTTTTAAGCATACTTTACATGATTCTAATTCAGAATATTTAAAGCCTTATTCAATTGATATTACAAATACTACTTTCTATTATTAACATACTTTTAAATCCTTTTTCTTTTTTACTATTTATAATACTTTCATCTAAAAAAGAAGCGTATTTTTTTACAAAAGAAGAAACCAATGTTACTAAACTTAAAGTAAAACCTTACCTACTTTTTTCTGTTGGATATCTTACAATTATACTTGGTATAACTTATCTATGTAATTTTTTTGTCGATTTTAATTTTTGGGAAATTTTTGTTCCTAAAAACATATTTATTTCTGTAATTACTTGGTTCGTAACAGGGTTTACTTTACGTGCTTATTTAAAAGGAATGGAAGGTAATATTATGGGATTTATATTTTTTCCGATGCTTGCTTTAAGTATAATAACCTTATTTACTTTGAGTTTTTCTGATCTCTTATCATCACATAAATTTTTAAGTTTTAGTTTTCCTGTATTAGAAATCAACTTTTGGATACGATTATTATTACATTCTTTTATGCCTTTTTATGTTTTGATATATATAAACTCCAATAATGAAACCGAAAAACAAGATTTTCCAACTTCTATTTTAAGTATTTTAATACTCCAAATATTGTTTTTTGCTGTTAATTGGATATTTGTCTACATTTTTGGAAGTTCGATAAACCTATCACAATTTTTAGGAGAAGGACAAACTATTATTTATTATTTACCAATCTTAGGAGGTTTTGTATCTTGTGTTTTATTCTTTATATCAAAAGTAATTCCCGTTAAAAAAAGAAAAAATAACTACTTAGAAACTATCTCTTTGTATAGCGTTTTTATAACTTTTGGACTTATTATTTTAGAAGTAATCAATTACATCAATTTAATAATTCCTTTTTTTGAATAAATAAATTCAGCTTTCTAAAACGGTACTTTAAATAATTTTTTACGTTTCTTTTTCTTTAACTTTTTTAAATACAATAGTTTTTTATCATAATCAATAAATGCTTTTCCGCTATATAAGACATCAGCGCCAATAATTCCATCTACTTTTTTGGCTTTATGTTGAGTCAAAGCTGTATTTACGTGTGTTAAATCAAATAATACCAAATTACATTGATTAGTTTGCCACTTTCCAATTTGTAACGAATTATGTTCCGATTTTTGAGTTTCCATATCCACTGCTCCTGCTCCTGCTGCTTTCACTTCACTTTCTTCGGATATCAATTTAAATCGCTCTATTAAATCTAAGCCAACACGTGAATTTGATGCACCTGTATCTAAAATAAAAGTTCCTTTTACGCCATTAATTTTAGCTTTCAATTCCAAATGATTCGTCACCATTTTTTTAAGCTTTATCTTAATGTATTTCTTTTTCTTCAATATTTTTTTCAAACTTGCCATTTCTCGTACTTTTGCTTATTGTAAATATACATAAATGATTACTGATACACACACCCATTTATATTCCGAAGAATTTGACCAAGATAGAAACGAAATGATACAACGTGCAAAAGATGCAGGTGTTTCTCGTTTTTTTATCCCAGCAATCGACAGTTCATCAACAGAAAGAATGCTAGACTTAGAAAAAAATCATCCAAACGAGATGTTTTTAATGATGGGTTTACATCCTACTTATGTCAAAGAAAATTATAAAGAAGAACTTGCCCGTGTAAAAAAATGGATTGACAAACGTCCTTTTTATGCAATCGGCGAAATTGGAATCGATTTATATTGGGATAAAACCTTTGTAACGCAACAACAAGAAGCTTTTAGAACTCAAATTCAATGGGCAAAAGAAAAAAAATTACCGATTGTAATTCATTGTCGTGATGCTTTTGATGAAGTTTTTGAAGTATTAGAAGCTGAAAAAGGCGATGATTTATTCGGAATTTTTCATTGTTTCACAGGAACTTTAGAACAAGCAAAACTAGCCATTTCATATAATATGAAATTAGGAATTGGCGGAGTTGCTACTTTTAAAAAGGGTAAAATCGATAAATTTTTAAACGAAATCGACATAAAAGACATCGTTTTAGAAACCGATTCTCCATATTTAGCGCCAACGCCTTATCGAGGAAAACGTAACGAAAGTTCGTACATAACCAATGTTGTTGATAAATTAGTTGACATTTATAGTTTAACTTTTGATGAAATTTCAGAAATTACAACTCAAAATTCTAGAGATATTTTCAAAATTTAAAATCATGAAAAAACATATATTCATATTTTTTATATTATTAACTATAAGTGTAAAATCACAAGAGCATCGAAAATATTGGAAAGATGGAAAATTAACGTGGAATGATTTTCAAGCAATAACTGACCAAAACAATGCTTCTTTTTTACATTATAACCTCTTATATAAAACAGATAAAAAAGAAATTAAAAACACTATTTACAATGGAGTTTTTGCCGACGCATATATAAATAAAAAATTATCTTTTGTTAAGCATAATCTTAAAGACAAATATTTATTAGCATATAATCAAGTTTTATTTAATATTCTTGAGATAAATAAACGAAAATTTCAACAATTAATTTTTAATATAAATAACATTAATGAGTTAAACTCTTATCTAGTTGATTCAAATGAATTTTTAAATAAACAAGTTTATAATTTTCAAAAAGAAAGCAATGAAGGGCTTTCTATTGATGTTATTAATAAGTGGGAATTAAAAACAGCAAAAGAATTAGAAGAATCATCTAATTACTTTTTTATAGATTACAAAAAAAGTAACTGGACATATGGTATCTTTTTAGGTATGGATTTAGGAATGTATACAGGAAGTTATAAACAAAAATTTAATAACACATTAGCTCTAGCAATAGGCTTTGACTTTTCATATAAAAATGTCTATTTATTAACAAATATCTCAGTTACTAATAGTAAATTAAATAATGATTTAACAGACACAAATTTATTTTTAGCTAAAGGAGATAAAACAGTAATAAATAATTTTAATGCTTCATTAGGATATCCTGTTTATCAAACAGAAAAAATAAAACTAACACCATTTGTAGGTTACGGAATTACCTCTTTTGGAGAAGTATCTGAAGAAAAAAACAGACAATCAATAAGTACAGGAACTTCAATTTTTGGATTAAATCTTGATTTTAAAAACAAAAAAAGAGTGAATTTTGGTCCTTCAGTATTTAATATTAGAGAAGAAGGAAATACTTATATAAGAGCTAGAATATATGTAGGTAACTCTAATTTTAATCCAAATTTAAAAGGATATAGTATTAATATTGGAGTTGCTTATGGACTTGAAGGGCGATTATTATCAAAAAAATAATTTGAAGTTACAAACAACATATTATAAAACTCCCATAGGAACTGCCAAAATTGTTGGCAATCAAAACGGAATTCAATCGGTTTCAGTTGTAGATGAACAAATTAATTCTTCAACTGAAATTCCGATTTATTTACAAAAATGTGTTACCCAGTTATCCGAATATTTTGCAGGAACACGAACAACTTTCGATTTAAAATTAAATCCGCAAGGAACAGATTTTCAACAAAAAGTTTGGGCAGAATTATTAAATATCTCGTTCGGAAAAAGCACCACTTATTTACAGCAATCAAAACAATTAGGAAACCCGAAAGCAATACGAGCAGTTGCATCGGCAAACGGAAAAAATCCTATTTGGATACTAATTCCATGTCATCGGGTTATTGGTTCTGATGGTTCGTTAACAGGATACGCAGGCGGTATTTGGCGAAAAAAATGGCTTTTAGAACATGAAAGTGATTGCAAACAGCAAAGTTTATTTTAAGTATTTCATCAAAAAGATAAGTATAAAAAAGATTTTTTGAAGCAATTTCCCGCTTTCCGCACTCGCTTTTTTTTGAAGAAAAATCAAAAAAAGAGCTCAAACAATTGCTTCAATCGGGGCTAGAAATACAGCTATTATTTTATCTTTTTTAAAAATCAATTCAAATTTCGTTTTTCGATAAAAAATTTCTTCAATAAAAAACTACATTCTTCTTGTAAAACGCCTGATATAACTTTAGTTTTAGGATGTAATTTAGTTTGTAATACACTATAACCTAATTTTGGCTCACTAGCTCCGTACACAATTTTACCAATTAGCGCCCAATAACTTGCACCTGCACACATTTGACAAGGTTCAAGCGTTACATATAAAGTACAATCTTTTAAATATTTTCCGCCTAAAAAATCAGCAGCAGCCGTAAAAGCTTGCATTTCTGCATGTGCCGTTACATCGTTTAACATTTCGGTTAAATTATGCGCTCGAGCAATTATTTTATCTTTAAAAACAATAACAGCACCTACAGGAACTTCGCCTTTATCGAAAGCAATTTGTGCTTCTTCTAAAGCTTTTTTCATAAAGTAAGTATCATCAAAAGGATTTATTTCCATGGTATTGTAAGCGTTTTTAACAAAAGTAGCTCAAATTAGTTATTTTTACCAAAAACTACAATTTTGATTTCTATAAATACTACTCAAAATAAAAAAATCTATTTTGCTTCCGATCAGCATTTAGGTGCGCCAACAGCTGAAAAAAGTTTTCCTAGAGAACAAAAATTTATCCGTTGGTTAAACGAAGTAAAAGAAGATGCCGAAGCTATTTTTTTATTAGGTGATTTATTTGATTTCTGGTTTGAATATAAAACTGTAGTTCCTAAAGGTTTTGTACGTGTTTTAGGAAAACTTGCCGAAATTAAAGACAGCGGAATTCCGATTTATTTTTTTGTAGGAAATCATGATTTATGGATGAGCGATTATTTTGAAAAAGAATTAAATATTCCTGTTTATCATAAACCCCAACTATTTAATCTTGATGGAAAAACACTTTTAATAGGTCACGGAGATGGATTAGGACCTCATGATAAAGGTTATAAAAGAATGAAAAAAATTTTTACTTTTCCGTTGTTTAAATTTATGTTTCGTTGGTTACATCCTGATTTAGGTGTTCGTTTAGGACAATATATGTCTGTTAAAAATAAATTAATTTCTGGCGATGATGATGCTAAATTTTTAGGAGAAGACAACGAGTGGTTAGTTCAATATTGTAAACGAAAACTAGAAACAAAACACTACGATTATTTTGTTTTTGGACACCGTCATCTTCCTTTAGAAATTGAAGTATCCGAAGAAACATCTAAAGAAAAAAGCACTTATATAAATACTGGTGATTGGGTTAAATATTTTACCTACGCTATTTTTGATAACCAAAAGTTATCTTTAAAAGAATATAAATAAAAACAAACATCCTTGTTAAAATATTATTAATTGTATAAAAAAATAACAATATTCCCTGTTTTTTTTATCTTTAACCATACTTTAACATCAGTTATTTTCTTATTATTGTAGCTTTGTTTCACATAAAACTATAATATATTTCAATTACTATGGATGTAGATGTAAGAGCTATTAATGAAAAGGTCGAAAGAGAAAGTGCCTTTGTTGATGTATTAACAAATGAAATGAATAAAGTCATTGTTGGGCAAAAACATATGATTGAACGATTACTTATAGGACTTCTTGGTAACGGACATATTTTATTAGAAGGAGTACCTGGTTTGGCAAAAACTTTAGCCATTAATACCTTATCGAAAGCTGTACAAGGTAGTTTTAGCCGTATTCAATTTACACCCGATTTATTACCTGCTGATATTGTAGGAACAATGATTTACAATGTAAAACAAAATGAGTTTACTATTAAAAAAGGACCCATTTTTGCCAACTTTGTATTAGCTGATGAAATTAACCGTGCACCCGCTAAGGTTCAATCTGCATTATTAGAAGCAATGCAAGAGCGTCAAATTACTATTGGTGATGAAACTTTTAAGTTACAAGAACCATTTTTAGTAATGGCAACGCAAAATCCGGTAGAACAAGAAGGAACATACACACTTCCTGAAGCTCAGATTGACCGTTTTATGTTAAAAACAGTTATTGATTATCCAAAAATTGAAGACGAACAATTAATTATGCGTCAAAATTTAAACGGAAGTTTTGGAAAAGTAAATCCAGTAATTTCTGTAGAAGATATTTTAAGAGCTCGTAAGGTTACAAACGAAGTATATATGGACGAGAAAATTGAAAGATATATTCTTGATATTATTTTTGCAACTCGTTATCCTGAAAGATATAATTTAGAAAAATTAAAACCATTAATTAGTTTCGGAGCTTCACCTCGTGGAAGTATCAACTTAGCTAAAGCAGCTAAATGTTACGCTTTTATTAAACGAAGAGGTTATGTAATTCCTGAAGATGTTCGTGCAATTGTACACGATGTATTACGTCATAGAGTTGGAATTACGTATGAAGCAGAAGCCGAAAATATTACTTCTCTTGATATTATTGATGCTATAATTAATGAAGTACAAGTGCCTTAATTATAAAGTATGGACACTAAAGAATTACTAAAAAAAGTTCGTAAAATAGAAATTAAGACACGTAGGTTGTCTAATCATATTTTTGGAGGAGAATACCACTCAACCTTTAAAGGACGTGGTATGACTTTTTCTGAAGTGCGCCAATATCAATATGGTGATGATATTAGAGCTATTGATTGGAATGTTACCGCACGTTATAACGAAGCTCATATTAAAGTTTTTGAAGAAGAACGTGAGCTAACTATGATGTTACTTGTTGATGTTTCTGGTTCTGAATCTTTTGGTACTTCTGAGCAATTTAAAAAAGATACCGTTACCGAAATTGCAGCAACACTTGCATTTTCTGCCACCAAAAATAACGATAACGTAGGTTTGATTTTATTTTCTGATAAAATGGAACTTTATATTCCTCCTAAAAAAGGAAAAAGTCATGTATTGCGAATTATTCGAGAATTAATCGAATTTAAACCAAAAAGCAAACAAACCAATATTAATGAGGCTTTAAAATTTTTATCAAGCATCACCAAAAAGAAAGCCATTGTTTTTGTGCTTTCGGATTTTATGGATGATGATTATGAACGTACTTTAAAACTTGTTGGTAAAAAACATGATGTAACTGGTATCAGAATTTATGATAAACATGATGAAGAAATTCCAAACTTAGGAATGGTACCAATGCAAGATGCTGAAACAGGAAATATACACTTGGTAAATACTAGTTCTAAATCTGTTAGAAATCAATACAAAGAAAATGCTTTACGATTAACCGATTATTTTGAAACAGCTTTCAAGAAAAGTGGCTCAGGTACTATTAATGCTAGAGCAGATGAAAGCTACGTAAAAAAATTATTAGGCTACTTTAAACAAAAATAAACATTGCTTATTTTAAATTGACAGCATAAAAAATGAGAAATACATTATTTTACATATTCTTACTGATATATTGCGTTGGTTTTTCACAATCAGACAAAGTACAGGTTGAAATTGATACTACTAATATTCGTATTGGTGAACAATTTCAATATAAAATTTCAGTAAATGAAACTGAAAATGTTATCATTCCGAGTTTAACGAATTTAAAAGGATTAGAAATTGTTGATTCTTTAAAAATTGAAAACATTAAAAATAAACTAGTTAAAAAATATATTTTAACTGGTTTTGATAGTGGAGCTTTTTACATTCCGCAACAACAAATTTTCATTAAAAATCAAGCTTATTTAACTGATAGTTTACTTGTTAACGTAGCTACAATTGCTATTGATACTACAAAAGCTCAAAAATTCCCTATTAAAGGAATCAAAACTGAAGGATATCAATATAATGATTTTGAACAGTATTTTTGGTGGGTAGTAGCATTACTTATTTTAATTGGAGCACTACTCTATTATTTTATTATCAGAAAGAAAAAAGAAATTAAAGAAGAAGTTATTGTTCCATTATTGCCTCCGTATGAAGAAGCTATTGAGAAATTACAAGCTTTAGATAAAAAATTATTGTGGCAAAATAATGAAATAAAAAAATACTATAGCGAACTAACAAATATTGTTAGAGGATATATTGAAAGAGAGTTAAAATTACCTGCTTTAGAAATTACAACCGATGAATTAATGGATGTTTTAAATGATTTTAACAATATAAAATCGATTGAAACAGATAAAGAAACCATCTATAAATTAAAAAAATTATTACAAGAATCTGATTTGGTAAAGTTTGCAAAATCAAAACCAATGGATTATGAAATTGAACAAGATCGTAAAGATGCTAAAAGCATTATCGATAATTTAAAACCTAAAAAAGAAGCAATAGAAGATGAAGTGGAATAACTTTGAGTTTCATAGTCCTGAATTTTTATGGTTGCTAATATTGATACCTTTATTGGCTTTTTGGAATTTTTATTCTAGAAAAAAAGACAGCGCACAATTAACCATTTCAAGTGTAAAAGGATTTAAAATAAATGGTGGGATTTTACCAAAATTAAAACCATTATTATATATTTTCAGATTACTTGCATTAGCTTGTTTAATCGTTGGTTTAGCAAGACCCAGAAATGTAGCCGTAAGTAAAAAAACAAAATCGAATAAAGGAATTGATATTGTTATGGCAATTGATGTATCTGCAAGTATGTTGGCGAAAGATTTAAAACCAAATCGATTAGAAGCCCTTAAAAAAGTCGCTGTTGATTTTGTTAATCAAAGACCAAATGATAGAATCGGAATTGTAGTTTATGCTGGTGAAAGTTTTACTCAAACACCTATTACTAGTGATAAAGGAATTGTAAAAAGAACAATTTCCGAAATTAAATGGGGTCAATTAGATGGCGGAACAGCTATTGGAATGGGCTTAGGTTCTGCCGTAAATCGATTAAAAGAAAGTAAGGCTAAAAGTAAAGTGATTATTCTTTTAACCGATGGTGTAAATAATGCTGGTTTTGTAGATCCAAACACCGCAACCGAACTGGCAAAAGGAAACGGAATTAAAGTATATACAATTGGTATTGGTACAAATGGAATGGCTCCTTTTCCTTGGGCAAAAGACCCTAGAACTGGAAAAATCTCTTTTAGAAATCAACAAGTAGAAATAGACGAAAAACTATTAAAAAATATCGCAAAAGAAACCGATGGTAAATACTTTAGAGCAACCGATAACTCTAAACTAAAAGCCATTTATAGCGAAATAAATAAGCTTGAAAAAACAAAAATAGAAGAATTCAAATATTATAATTACACCGAAAATTATCGATTATTCGTATTTATTGCAGGTATCTTTTTATTATTAGAATTTTTATTAAAAAACACACTATTTAAAAGTTTTATATAAACATGTTATACCGATTAGAAGAACCGATATATTTTTGGCTATTTGCAATTATTCCGATATTAATTGTTGTTTTCTTATTTGTTTTATGGTGGAAAAAACGCACTCAAAAAAAGTTTACTAACGCTAAAATGTTAGCTAAAATTGCACCAAATTCATCTACTTTTAAATCGGTTTTAAAATTAATTTTCTTCTTAATAGGAATTTCTTTTTTAATTATTTCGTTGGTAAATCCTAAAATGGGAACAAAACTGAAAACCGTAAAAAGAGAAGGTGTTGATGTAGTTTTTGCTTTGGATGTTTCTAAAAGTATGTTAGCAGAAGATATTGCTCCAAACAGGTTAGAAAAAGCAAAACAAATCATTTCAAAAATTATTGATAAATTAGGTAGCGACAGAGTTGGTATTATTATTTATGCAGGAAATGCGTATCCGTTATTACCAATTACTACAGACCATGCATCAGCTAAAATGTTTTTACAAAATGCCAATCCTGATATGGTTTCAAGCCAAGGAACAGCAATAAATGAAGCCTTAAATTTAGCTAAAACCTATTATAATAATGATGAACAAACGAATCGTTTTTTAATTATTATTTCTGATGGAGAAGATCATCAAGAAGAAACAAAACAACTTGCTCAAAATATTTCAAATGAAGGCGTAAAAGTATACACCATTGGTGTTGGAACAGAAAAAGGAGCTCCAATTCCGATAAAAAGAAACGGCGCACTAGTTGGTTATAAAAAAGATAATCAAGGACAAACGGTTATAACCAAAAGAAAATCGGATGTTTTACAAGATATTGCTGAAGCTTCCGAAGGAAAATATATGGATGGAAATAAAACTTCAAATCCTGTAAATGCTATCGAAAAAATTATAACGAATGCTCAAAAAAGTGAATTTGAAACCAAACAATTTTCTGATTATAAAGATCAGTTTCAATGGTTTTTAGGTATCGGATTACTATTTTTAATTATCGATTTATTTTTCTTCGAAAGAAAAACAAAATGGGTTAAAAAAGCAGATTTGTTTAACGAAAAAGAGTCGTAACGGCAATTTTATAGAAAATGAAACAACCAAAAAATATACTATTTGTACTTTTTATACTGATGACTATACAGGCATCCGCACAAATAGACACGTTAAAATTACAGCGAGAAGCAAGAGTTTTATTACGTAAAGGAAATAAGCTTTACAACAAACAAAAGTTTGATGATGCTAGTATTTTATATCGTAAAGCTTTAGATAAAAATAGTACTTACGATAAAGCAAGTTATAATTTTGGTAATACTTTATATCAGCAAAAAAAATACAAAGAGGCTGTAGAACAATTTGAAGTTACTGCTAAGACATCAACAGATAAATTATCAAAAGCAGCAGCATATCATAATATAGGAAATGCTATGATGGAGCAAAAACAGTATCAACCTGCTATTGATGCTTATAAAAATGCCTTACGTAAAAATCCGAATGACGATGAAACACGTTATAACCTTGCTATTGCTAAAAAGAAATTAAAGAAAGAACAGCAAGATAAAAAGGATAACAAAGACAATAAAGATAAGAAAGACGACAAAGAAAATAAAGACAAGGATAAAAAAGATAAAGACAAAAAAGGCGACGACAAAGATAAAAAGGATAAGAAAGAAGACGATAAAAATAAAGAGAAAGAAAAGGACAAAGACAAGGAAAAAGAAGGCGACGATAAAGATAAAAAAGAGCAAGAGAAGAATCAGGATAAGAAAGATGATCCGAAAAAAGACGATAAAAAGCCACAGCCTAAACAGGCAAAAATGTCTCCTCAGCAAATGAAACAGTTGTTGGAAAGCTTAAATAATGAAGAGAAGAAGACTCAAAAGAAAATGAATGTGAAAAAATCGAAAGGAAAAAAAGTAAAACAAGAAAAAGATTGGTAATTTTCCAACTTTTAAAACCTTACTAATTTTTACGTTTTTAAAAATGAATATGAAATTAAAACTATACATATCTTTATTAATCTGTTTTATAACATTTACTATTAATGCACAAGAATCAGCATTAAAAACAACAGTTAGTAAAAATAAATTAGGTGTTAATCAACGTTTACGTATTGAATTTACCATTAGCCAACAAGGAGCTGATAACTTTACGCCTCCTAACTTTAAAAATTTTAAAATTGTTGGAGGACCTAGTCAATCGGTTAGTCAATCTTGGATAAATGGTAAAGTATCCTTTAAAAAATCATATACATATATTATTCAACCAAAACGAAAGGGAGAATATAATATACCATCTGCAACCATAGAAATAGATGGAGAAATAGTAAAATCAAACACAATAAAAGTTATTGTTTTAGGTGCTGTTGAAATTCCTAAAGATCCTAATGACCCTAATTATATCGCACAACAAAATATCCATTTAGTTGCCGAACTTTCAAAGTCTCAACCTTATGTTGGTGAAGATATTTATGTTGAATATCGATTGTATTTTAGTGAAAATATAGGTATTTATGACAATGCAATAACCAAAGCTCCACAATATAATGGGTTTTGGAATCAAGAAATTAAAAGAAACGGAACACCTGTCAAAATAGGTACATATAATAATGAACGATATCGATATGCAGTAATGCATAAAGCTTTATTAGTACCTACAAAAGATGGAAAATTAACCATAGATCCTATGAAAATGGATATTGTGGTGGCTGTTCCTACAGGTCGTGCTGATTTTTTTGGAAACGTAATTACAAAACAAGTTCGTAAAGAGTTTTATTCTGCAAAAAAAGTAGTAAACGCTAAACCTTTACCTCTTGAAAATAAACCTGAAAATTTTACGGGTGCAGTAGGTGAATTTAATTTTAATGTTTCTTTAAATAAAAACACTTTAAAAGCAAATGAATCTTCTCTAATAAAAGTAAGTGTTAGCGGTAAAGGAAATTTAAAATTATTTGAACTTCCGAAGATAGAAACTCCTAAAGAGCTTGAGGTTTATCAACCTGAAAGAAAAGAAAATGTTAGTGTTACTTCAAGTGGATTAAGAGGTTCTATTAATGATATTTATACTGTAGTTCCTGAATATAAAGGAAAATATAAAATTCCGAAAACAAGTTTTTCTTATTTTAATCCGAAGGAAAAAACCTATAAAACTATTACTACCCATGATTTATATGTTGATGTTTTAGAAGGAAAAACCTTACCTACTCCAAAATTAAACACAGAAAATAAACAAGAAGTAAAAATTACTGGAGATGATTTTAAATATATTCAAACTTCAACAAGCTTTGAATCTTTCAAACATTTTGATTTTTTCAAGTCTATACTCTTTTATATTTTATTATTGTTGCCAATATTAGCCATTCCTGTTAGTATTTTTATCCAAAAGAAAAAAGAAGAACGAGATGGAGATATTGTTGGTAATAAATTACGAAAAGCAGATAAACTTGCTAAAAAATATTTATCAGAAGCGGCAAATGAATTAGGAAATAAAGATCCTTTTTATGAAGCCTTAGAAAGAGCTTTGCATAATTATTTAAAAGCAAAACTTGGCATAGAAACAACTGATATCAATAGTGAAAAAATAACTCATTTACTAGAAGAAAAAGAAGTTCAAAATACAACAATAACAAGCTTTATTGAAGTATTACAAAATTGTGATTTAGCAAGATATACGCCAATTACAAACGTACAAATGAAAGAAGAGTACGAAAAAGCAAAACAAGTAATTACACAATTAGACAAGCAATTATAATGAAACAACTTATTGTACTAATATTGTTTTTTATCTCCAATATTTTATTAGCTCAAACTACTGATGAACTGTTTGTAAACGCCAATAATCTATATAAAGAAGGAAAATATGTAGATGCTATTAAATTATATAAACAACTTGAAACAACTGAAAATGTTTCATCAGAATTGTATTATAATTTAGCAAATACCTATTATAAATTACATAAAGTAGCGCCTTCTATTTATAATTATGAAAAAGCAATTCAATTAAATCCATTAAATGAAGATGCTAAAAATAATTTAATCATCGCAAAACGTTTAACTTTAGATAGAATTGAAGAGTTACCGCTTACTTTTCTTCAAAGGATAAATAAAAATTTATTGCAAAAATTCACTTATAATACTTGGGCGATATTTGTAATTCTGCTTTCTTTTTTAGCTAGTGTTTTATTTATATTATATTATTTTTCATACACTCCGAACAAAAAAAGATTGTTTTTTATAACTAGTACTATTTCTTTTTTACTATTAATTATCACTTTAAGTATTACTTATTCACAGTATAATCAATCAAAAAACAAGATTGAAGCTATTGTATTCTCAGAAGAAGTTAACGTAACAAATGCACCTACTAAAGATGCTAACGAGCTATTTACTTTACATGAAGGGACAAAGGTTAAAGTTATTGATACTGTTGATAATTGGAATAAAATTAAACTATCTGACGGAAAAACAGGATGGATTATTAATAATAATATTAAGCTGTTAAATAATTTTTAAAGGAAAATTTTAACAATAATTAAATAAAGCTTTCTTAAATTTGCATTTCAATTTAAAAAAAAACTTTGAAAGTAAAAATTGCACTTTTTTTCTCAATATTATTCATGAGCCTAATTGTTGCGCCTACAATTATTACTTTAATAGATGATAATCAGGATATTTCATATTTTTTTGATTTAACAGAAGAAGAAGAAAATAATACTAAAGAAGGTTTAAAAGAATTAAAGATATATTCAAATATTGATGTAAATATATTTTTCAAAAAAATTAAAAAAAGAAAAAATGTAATTTTTAACTCTAAAAACTACACTTCTCTTTATTTAAAAATTAGTACTCCACCACCCGAACTACCAACTCTTTTGTAGTATCAAAATTATTTATTTTTTATTAAAAACCCCTAGGTATATAAACTCAGGGTAAAAATCACGTATATATGTTTAAAAATATTAAGAACGATTTACCAGCAAGTGTAGTCGTATTTTTTGTCGCACTTCCTTTATGTTTAGGTATTGCTTTAGCAAGTGGAGCACCACTTTTTTCTGGATTAATTGCAGGAATTATTGGAGGAGTTGTAGTAGGAGCTTTAAGTGGCTCTAAAATAGGAGTTAGTGGTCCGGCAGCAGGTTTAGCTGCAATTGTATTAACTGCTATTGGTACTTTAGGTGGCTATGAAAACTTTTTAGTTGCCGTAGTTTTAGGAGGTATTATTCAGGTTATTTTTGGTTTTTTAAAAGCAGGAATTATTGGGTATTATTTTCCTTCATCAGTAATTAAAGGAATGTTAACAGGTATCGGTATTATCATTATTTTAAAACAAATACCTCATTTTTTTGGATATGATGCCTCTCCTGAAGGTTCTGATAGTTTTATAGAAGCATCTGGAGAAAACTCTTTTACAGCAATTTTTAATATTGTTGATAATATTAATTTAGGTGCTACAATAATTGGTTTTATTGGGTTAGCAATATTATTACTTTGGAGTAATGTTTTATCTAAAAAAGGAAAAATATTTCAAATAATACAAGGTCCTTTAGTAGCGGTTGTAGCAGGTATTGTATACTATTTTGTTACCATTCAAAACTCTAAATATGGTATTAATTCAGCACACTTAGTAAGTGTTCCTGTACCAGATAGTTTAGATTCTTTTTTAGGTCAATTTAGTTTTCCTAACTTTAGTGCTATTACAAATCCACAAGTTTGGGTTACTGCTTTTACTATTGCTTTAGTAGCAAGTTTAGAAACATTATTATGTGTTGAGGCATCTGATAAAATAGACCCAGATAAAAATGTAACACCAACAAATAGAGAATTATTAGCTCAAGGAACAGGGAATATCATTTCTGGACTTATTGGTGGTTTACCAATTACACAAGTTATCGTAAGAAGTTCTGCTAATATTCAATCTGGTGGAAAAACTAAATTAGCTACAATAATTCACGGATTTTTATTATTAATTTCTGTTATTTTAATTCCAACTTTATTAAATAAAATTCCACTATCTGTTTTAGCAGCAATCTTATTAGTAGTAGGTTATAACTTAGCGAAACCAAAAGTGTTTAAAGAAATATTTCAATTAGGTTGGAAGCAATGGATTCCTTTTACAGTAACTGTTGTTGGTATTGTTTTTGCTGATTTATTAGTAGGAATTGCTTTAGGTTTAATGGTAGGAATTATAGTTATTTTAATTAAAAGTTTTCAAAACTCTCACTTTTTACACATTGAAGATAAAAGTAATGGTAAGCATCGAATTAAAATGACACTTGCTGAAGAAGTAACCTTCTTTAATAAAGGTGCTATTTTAAAAGAATTAGATAGTTTACCTAGAGAAACTCATTTAGAATTAGATGTTAGAAAAACTAGATATTTAGATAATGATATTATAGAAATTTTAGAAGATTTTGCCTTTAAAGCAAAAGAACGAAATATAGATATTCAATTAATTTCAGAACGAGGTGTTGTAGAAAATCCTCCTAGTTATATTGAATTCTTCAATTTAAGAACTAAAAAAACAGCTTAAAAAACATATTAAAAAAAGCATTATTTTAACACTTGTTCTTTTTAACAAATGTTAAATAAAAAATATAAAAGACGATTTTAAAAACTAAAAATATGCCACATAGAAATAAAGCAATAACAAAAGATGTACAAGATAAATTAACACCAATGATTGTGTTACAAGATTTTATTGAAGGAAATTCTCGTTTTATTAGAGATGAAGTTCATACAATAGATCATAAAGCATTAATTACACAAACAACAGATGGACAACACCCAAAAGCAATTGTACTTTCATGTATCGATTCTAGAGTTCCTGTTGAATTAATTTTTGATCAAACTATTGGTGATGTTTTTGTTGCTAGAGTTGCTGGAAACTTTGAAAATACTGACATTTTAGGAAGTATGGAATACTCTTGTAAAGTTGCAGGAAGTAAATTAGTTTTTGTGTTAGGACACGAAAGCTGTGGAGCTGTAAAAGCTGCCTGTGATCATGTAGAACTAGGAAATATCACATCAATGTTAGATAATATTCAACCTGCAGTTAAAAAATCTGAAGAAGAAATTTCAGGAGATCATAATTCATCTAATAGCGATTTTGTTAATAAAACAATTGAAAACAATGTTCAATTAACAATTGAAAGAATTAGAGAAAAAAGTCCTATTTTAAATGAAATGGAACAAAATGGAGAAATTAAAATTGTTGGTGGTGTTTACCATATTAGTACAGGAAAAGTAGCTATGTTATAATTTTTAAAAAACATATAAAATAAAAAACCGAGATAGATATCTCGGTTTTTTTATGCCTTTATTTTTATTCCGCTATTTTATCATCCTTAATTATAGAAGGAAAAATTATAGGAGCTATTTTTTTAACAGGTTTGTATAAAATAGATTCTTCTAAATTTTCTTGCTTTACAAAAGGAATCGTGTCATTCATTTTTCCGAAGAAAATAAAAGCTACACTTAATATTAATCCAATTTTTAAAGCTCCAAAAACACCACCTAATATTTTATTTAAAATACCTAAAGAAGCAAAATCGGCTATTTTAGTTAACACTTTTCCTAACAAAGCAATTACTATTATAATTACAACAAATGTAGCTGCAAAAGCAGTTAATGAAATATATTTTTCATCCCAAGTAACACTGTCTTTTAACCAATCGGAAATGAAATAAGAAAAATGCATTGCTCCATAAACTCCAGCAATTAATGCTACTAAAGAAGCTACTTCAACAAACAATCCTTTCATTATTCCACGTACAAAACCAAAAAGTAAAAGTGTTGCTATTATAATATCAAAAGTATTCATATGTTTAAAAATAAAGATTATAAAATATCATTTTAAAAGATCAACACATATTTAAATTTATTATACGTGTAAATTCTATATCAAATATACATAACTCAGTTGTATCTTTGTATATTCAAAAAAATATAGATGACCAAAGAAGTTAACTTAAAGGAAAAATGGGATTTTGTGATAAAAAATTTATCAGATCAATTTGCAGATGGTGATGAGTTAAATGTCGATGCAGTTATTTATTTAATTGGAGTACAAGAATTAGGGCAAGGACAAAGACTATTTAAAAAAGATGAAAAAGTAAACTTAATGCATATTGCAATATGTAAACTTTTAGAACCTTACGGATATTATGAATTTGACTTCTTTGACGAAGATGGTTGGCCACATTACAAAACCTTAACAGAATTACCAAGTTTAAAAGCAGGTGAACAATCTGTTTTAATAAAAGAAGCAATTGTTAATTACTTTGAATTAATTGATTTTTTTAAAGTATAAAACATTGTAAAACTACTTTATTAACCAATACTAAATTATCTTTTTAAGAATAAAAGACAACCACTATTTTCATAAAATAAGAAAAATAAAATAAAATGTGGTACACTTCTTGGATAGATGTTAGTAAATGACTAGTTTTAAATATTAATTCAACTTTTTAAAATATACTAATGAAAAAATTACTGTCGCTATTAATATTTGCCACTTCAATAGTTAGCGCTCAATATACTATTAAAGGTACAATGACGCCACCTGAAAAAAGTGACTGGGTCTATTTACATAAATTACAAGGTGCTAAACCTAAGTTTATTAGTAATACTACTATAAAATTAAATACAATTGTTGTTGCTGGTGAAAAGCAAGTATTAGGTAAATTTGAATTTATTTTACCTGAAGATACAAAACCTGGTGCCTATAGAGCAACTTATAGAAATAAAGGAGCTGGGTTTGTTGATTTCTATTTTAATAAAGAAAATATAGAGTTTATATTTAACCCTAAATACCCAAATCAATCAGTAGTTTTTACAGCTTCTAGAGAAAATAAATTATATATAGAATATTTGCAAGCTTATGCTTTAATACAAAATAAAATTGATGAGAATCAAATTGATTATATTCAAAATGGAAATAAAGAGAATAAAAAAGCCTATAAAATAGCTGTAAAGAAGCTTCAAGATGTACAAAATATTTATGAAAATAAATCAGACGGTATGTTGGTTAATAATTTTATAGAAGCATCACAACGTTATAATCCATCAAGTCCTATTGATAATATGGATGAATATCTTTCGTCTACTGTAAATCATTTTTTTAAATATATAAATTTTAAAAATGATGCTTTATATAACTCTTCTTTTTTAGTAGATCGTATTGCTGATTACGTTTTTTACTTAAACTATTCTGAAAATAAAAAACTACAACAAAAATTACTTAAAGAATCAATTACTAAAGTAATGGGTAAACTTTCTGGTGTTGAATTAAAAAAATCAGTAACAGAGTTTTTAATTACTTCTTTAGCTGACAAACGCGATGGTGAAACAGTAGATTGGTTATTTGAAAAATACTATGATAAATTACCAGAAGATGAAATTAATGCTGAATTTAAAAAAGAAAAATTACAATTATTAAATGCTACCATTGGTAGAATAGCACCTGATTTTTCAATGGAAAGAAGAAGGTGAAAAATTAAAGTTATCGACCTTAGATGATGGTGAAAAATATTTATTAATATTTTGGAGTACTGCCTGTCCTCACTGTGTTAAAGATATTCCAGAATTACATACAATAATGCAAAAATATTCTAAAGTATCTGTGGTTTCTTTTGCTGTTGAAAAATACAAAGTTAATGATTGGGACCAATTTGTAATAAACTTACCGTATTGGCATAATGCAATGGGAACACATCCTGAATATAAATGGGATAATGAAACTATACAGAAATATAATTTATTAGCTACACCATCTTATTTTGTTTTAGATAAGGATAAAAAAATAATTGCTGTACCTAATGATTTAGCTGATGTCAAAAAATATTTTGATAATCTTCAAGAAGAAGAATCTGAAGAAGAAGAGTAAAATAATACTTTTCATACAATAAAAAAATCCTGATAAATTTTATCAGGATTTTTTGTTTTAAAAATATAGAAATGCATCTTCTATATGATGAATATTAAAACCTTCTTTACTTTTTAAAATTGCGATAATATCAAATCGAATTTCAACATCTAAATCTTTTTGATTTACATAATTATCAATTGCATAAACCAATAATTTTATTTTCTTCGGATTTACAAAATTTTGCGGATTACCAAAATAAGAACTAGATCTTGTTTTAACCTCAACAACAATTAAAGTATCTAATTTTTGAGCGATAATGTCAACCTCAGCCTTTTTAAATCGATAATTTTTCTCAACAATAATATATCCTTTATTTTGTAAATATTCGATAGCTAACTGTTCACCTTTTTCTCCAAGATCGTTATGTTGTGCCACTACTTAAATTTTACAGTTACTATTTTACCGATGCTATTTACTTCAACCATTCTTCCCATAATTAAAGCTCTGTTATCAGGTTCATGACCTGCAGGAAAATTAAATATAACAGGAATCTCTTTAGGAATCAAATCTAAAATTAATTGCTCGATAGAACTTCCCCAAGGTGTTGAATTTTTTTTAACCTTAGTCATATCACCTACAATAACACCACTTACTTTTGTAAAATATCCTGCACGTTTTAAACTTTGTAACATTCTATCAATCGAATATTTGTACTCCCCTATTTCTTCAATAAATAACACTTTATTTTCTGTTGATATTTGACTATCCGACCCTAACATCGATGCTAAAATAGCAATATTACCACCAACTAATCCTCCTTTAAAACTTCCTAATTGATTGTATTTTGATGCAGAAATATTATAAGAAAGAGATTTTCCAAACAAAGTTTTTTTAAGCGATGCAATACTTTTTGCAATAACTTCGGGTTTATCTTGTAAACTTGTTCCCATTATTCCGTGAATCGTTTCTACACCTAAATTATGAATATGATTATGAAACGCTGTGATATCAGAATAACCAATTACCCATTTAGGATTTTCAATAAATTTAGAAAAATCTAATTTATCTAATATTCTGACAGAACCATAACCGCCACGAGCCGACCAAATAGCTTTTATATTCGAATTATCTAAAGCATCTTGAAAATCTTGACAACGCTGTTCATCCGTTCCTGCAAAATGATGAGATTGATTAAACATATGTTTTCCGTAAACAACTTTTAACCCCCAACTTTCAGCTAATTTTTTGGCTTTATCAATAATATGTTTTCTGTTTTTTAAAATTCCTGCTGGAGCAATTATTGCGATTGTGTCGCCTTTTTGTAAAGATGGCGGCGTTATTAAATTCATAGTTGATGTTTGTGAAAAAGCTATAGATACGGTTAGTAAAAAAGATAGTATTGTTAAAATTCTCTTCAAAATAGTGTGTTATTTATCAATGTGGTTCAATTAAAAAGTATAATCTATGTAAATGTACCTATTTTATAACAGTTTAAAAAATTGCTTTTTCGTACTTTTGCGCTTTAATTTTAGCATAGAAAAATGACTACACCAAAAAGATATACAATTACAGCGGCATTACCTTATACAAACGGTCCTATACATATTGGACATTTAGCAGGTGTATATGTTCCTGGAGATATTTACTCACGTTTTTTACGTGGAAAAGGAAAAGATGTTGCTTTTATTTGCGGATCTGATGAGCATGGTGTAGCAATACCAATGCGTGCAAAAAAAGAAGGTGTTACTCCACAACATATTATTGATAAATATCACGGAATTATTAAAAAATCATTTGTTGATTTTGGTATTTCTTTTGATAATTATTCTCGTACATCTTCTGAAATTCATCATAAAACAGCTTCTGAATTTTTCACAAAATTATATAATGATGGAGAATTTATTGAAGAAGTTACAGAACAATTATACGATGCTGAAGCTAATCAATATTTAGCTGATCGTTTTGTGGTTGGAACTTGTCCAAAATGTGGAAATGAAGAAAGCTATGGTGACCAATGTGAAAAATGTGGAACAAGCCATAATGCAACAGATTTAATCAATCCTAAATCGGCAATTACAGGAAATGTTCCTTCTTTAAAAGAAACAAAACACTGGTTTTTACCTTTAGATAAACACGAAGATTTTTTACGTAAATGGATTTTAGAAGGTCATAAAAGCGATTGGAAACCAAACGTTTTAGGGCAATGTAAATCTTGGATTGATGACGGATTACGTCCAAGAGCCGTAACTCGTGATTTAGATTGGGGAATTCCTGTTCCTGCTGAAGGAGCTGACGGAAAAGTATTATATGTTTGGTTTGATGCTCCTATTGGTTATATTTCATCTACCAAAGAATGGGCTGCTCGTGAGGGTAAAAACTGGGAAGATTATTGGAAAAAAGACGATACTAAATTAGTACACTTTATCGGAAAAGATAATATTGTATTTCACTGTCTTATTTTTCCATCAATGTTAAAAGCTCATGGAGATTATATTTTACCTGAAAATGTACCTGCCAACGAATTTTTAAATTTAGAAGGTAATAAATTATCAACATCTAAAAATTGGGCAGTTTGGTTGCATGAATATTTAGAAGATTTTCCTAATCAGCAAGATGTTTTACGTTACACTTTAACGGCAAACGCTCCTGAAAGTAAAGATAACGATTTTACTTGGAAAGATTTTCAAGCAAAAAATAATAATGAGTTAGTCGCTATCTTCGGAAACTTTATAAACCGTGTAGTTGTTTTAACTAACAAATATTATGAAGGAAAAGTACCTGTTGCGGGTGATTTATCAGAAGTTGATGAAGATACTTTAGCCACTTTAAAAGAGTTTCCGAATGTAATTGCTAAATCAATTGAGCGTTACCGCTTTAGAGAAGCATCTCAAGAATTAATGAATTTAGCACGTTTAGGTAATAAATATTTAGCCGATGAAGAGCCTTGGAAAATGATTAAGGTTGATGCAGAACGCACTAAAACAATTATGAATGTAGCTTTACAAATTGCTGCTGGATTAGCTATTTTATCAGAACCTTTTTTACCTTTTACTTCAACAAAATTAAAATCAATTTTAAATATTGATACCGCTTTAACTTGGAATGATGTATCAGAAAAAGAAGTTTTAATTTCAGATAATCATCAAATTAACGAAGCAGAATTATTGTTTTCTAAAATTGAAGATGTTGAAATTGAAAAACAATTAGCAAAATTAGAAGCTACTAAAAAAGCAAATGAAGCTGAAAACAGAGTTCTTGAGCCTCAAAAAGAAACCATTGAATTTGATGATTTCACAAAAATAGATATCCGTGTAGGAACTATTACTGCTGCCGAAAAAGTAGCAAAAACGAAGAAGTTATTAAAACTTACTGTTGATGTTGGGCTTGATACTAGAACAATTGTTTCGGGTATTGCTGAAAGTTTTAAACCTGAAGATATTATTGGACAACAAGTTTCTGTAGTTTGTAACTTAGCTCCTCGTAAATTAAAAGGAATAGAAAGTCAAGGTATGATTTTAATGATTGATACGCCTGATGGTAAACTTGCATTTGCACAACCTTCTGAAAAGGTAACAAACGGAGAGTTTATATCTTAAATAAAAATAACATTTTAGTATATTTGAAACCTCACTTTTAAAAAGTGAGGTTTTTTTATCTCAAATAACTACGCTATGCAACTCATAAATTATATAATTTCTCGCTGTAAAATTTCTTTAAAATCGATTCAAAGTACTATTGAATTATTAAATGAAGATTGTACTATTCCTTTTATTGCTCGTTACAGAAAAGAAAAAACTGGTAATTTAGATGAAGTTGAAATCGGTTTAATAGTCGAATTAAAAGAGCAATTTGAAATCCTTGAAAAAAGAAAAAAACAATCATAAAAGCCATTGAAGAACAAGATGCTTTAACCGATGAACTAAAAAATAAGATTGATAAAACAGAAAATATTACTGCTTTAGAAGACATTTATCTTCCTTATAAAAAGAAACGAAAAACAAAAGCCGAAACTGCTCGTAAAAACGGATTAGAACCTTTGGCAAAAATGATACTAAGTCAGCGTATAAATGACTTAAATTTTACTGCATCAAAATATAAAAACAACGAAGTTTCATCCGAAGAAAAAGCCTTAGAAGGCGCACGACATATTATATCAGAATGGATAAATGAACGCACCGATGTTCGAAATAATATTCGTAAAGAATTAGCACGTTTTTCTGTTATCAATACTAAAGTTGTAAAAACAAAAAAAGAAGAAGAAAACGCGCAAAAATTTAAAGATTACTTTGATTGGAATGAAAGTTTTAGTAGAATTCCTTCTCATAGATTTTTAGCTATTCTTCGTGCCGAAAAGGAAGGTTTTATCAGAATAAAAATTGATATAGATAACGAAAGAGCAATTCAAAAAATAGAAAATAGTATTATTCGTTCTCAAAATAATTGTAGTCAACAAATTGAATTAGCTATTTCCGATGCTTATAAACGTTTATTATTAACCGCTTTAACAAATGAAGCAATGGTAATTGCTAAAGAAAAAGCTGATGAAAGTGCAATAACAGTATTTACAAAAAACTTACAACAACTTTTATTAAGTGCTCCGTTAGGCGAAAAACGAATTTTAGCAATTGACCCAGGTTTTAGGTCGGGCTGTAAAGTCGTTTGCTTAAATAAACAAGGCGATTTATTACAAAATGATACTATTTATCCACATGCACCGCAACATAAATCTGACGAAGCGATACAAAAAATAAGTGCTTTAGCTGAAAAACATAACATTGAAGCCATTGCAATTGGTAACGGAACTGCATCAAGAGAAACGGAACAGTTTATCAAAAAAATAGCTTTTAAAAATAATATTTCGGTTTTTGTTATTAGTGAAGCTGGAGCATCAATTTATTCGGCTTCAAAAATTGCTAGAGATGAATTTCCTGATTACGATGTTACCGTTCGTGGTGCAATTTCTATTGGTCGTAGATTGGCTGATCCGCTTGCGGAATTAGTTAAAATTGATGCAAAATCGATTGGTGTAGGACAATATCAACGTGATGTAGAACAAGGAAAACTAAAAAAATCATTAGATATCGTTGTTGAACATTGTGTAAATAAAGTAGGCGTAAATATAAATACGGCTAGTGTTTCGTTATTAAGTGCAGTTTCTGGAATTGGTACAAAACTAGCCGAAAATATTGTAAATTATCGAAATGAAAATGGCGCTTTTAAAAACAGAACTGCTATAAAAAAAGTTCCTCGTTTAGGTGGAAAAGCTTTTGAACAATCCGCAGGTTTTTTACGTATTAAAAATGGCGATAATCCTTTAGATAATTCGGCTGTCCATCCTGAGCGTTATGCTTTGGTCAAAAAAATGGCTAAAGATTCTGGCAATAAAATCATCGATTTAATAGGAAATAACTCGGTTTTAAAACAATTGAAATTACAGCAATATATTACCGATTCTTACGGATTACCAACCCTTCAGGATATTGTAAAAGAATTAGAAAAACCTGGCTTAGATCCTCGAGAAAAAGCGAAAGAATTTAGTTTTAACGAACATGTTAAAACAATTGATGATTTAAAAACAGCAATGATTCTTCCTGGAATTATCAACAATATTACAAATTTTGGTTGTTTTGTCGATATCGGAATTAAAGAAAGTGGTTTAGTTCATGTTTCTAATCTTTCAAATACTTTTGTGAAAGATATTAATGAACATGTTACTTTAAATCAGCATGTACAAGTAAAGGTTTTAGAGGTCGATGTAACAAGAAAACGCATTCAACTTTCTATGAATTTCTAATATTTTTTAAAAGATAAAATAAATAATTATTAGAAGCAATTTCCCGCTTTCCGCACTCGCTTTTTTTTGAAGAAAAATCAAAAAAAGAGCTCAAACAAATGCTACAATCGGGGCTAGAAATTTGTACATATTTTTAAATTCTTAGATAATTTTAAAATCATAAGTTATCAAATAAAAACACCCAAAAACGTTTAAATTTTTGGGTGTTTTTTATATCAAAAAAACGATATAATTTAATTTATAGTTGAAGAACCTAATAATTCGGTAGCTTCTAAAACAATCATATATGCATTTGGATCGTGCTTTTCAACAAGATTTTTAAGCGTCATAATTCTGTTTTTGTTTATCGATAAAAATATTATATTTCTTTGATTTGATTGTGATAAGTTATTTCCTTGTATTAAAGTTCCTGAAATCCCCATTTTAGAAGCAATTACCATATTTAACGCATCTAAATCATCCGAAGCAATATGTACAATTTTGTTTTGTTTACGTCCTGTAACTACTAAATCTATAAATTTACTTGCTACAAAAATACTTAGCATTGCCCACAAAGCAAGTTCTAAATCTTTAAAAACAAGTGCCGATAAAAGAACGATACATATATCTAAAGTTAAAATTACAGTACCTGGTTTAAAAT
Organism: Tenacibaculum pacificus; assembly: GCF_027941775.1. Classification (NCBI taxonomy): domain Bacteria; kingdom Pseudomonadati; phylum Bacteroidota; class Flavobacteriia; order Flavobacteriales; family Flavobacteriaceae; genus Tenacibaculum; species Tenacibaculum pacificus. Next base: position 2,604,379 of record NZ_CP115917.1, read on the forward strand.
CGTATTTATCTTTTAAAATACGAGCAATAATGGCACCTCCACCTGCAGAAGCATCACCTTTAAATATAAGTCCAATACCTAAACCTACACATGCACCTCCGTAAATTGTTGATAATAATGTGTTAGTACTTAAAGCAGGAAATTGTATAACTTCTCTAAATAAATCAACATATGTAGCTAATGAAGCAATAGAAATCATGGTTCTAAAAGCAAAACGTTTTCCAATATACTTTATCCCTACTAAAATTAATGGAGCATTTAATAATAGTAATAATATTCCTATCGGAATGTTAGATATATAATTTAAAATAATTGATAAACCCGAAGTACCTCCCGTTGCAATTTTATTTGGTGCTAAAAAACCAACTACTCCAATTGCTAAAATTAAACTACCACTAAGTATAAAAAGATAATTTTTTAACTCATTTTTAAGTTTCTTCCCGTTCATTTTATTCCATTTTAAGTGACAAAAGTACTCTTAATATAAAAAAACAGAATGTATTTATGATGTTTTTAATCTGAAAAAATCAAATTAAGGTTATATTTAACTATAAGTTTACATAGCATATCAATTTAAAAAAACTTGTTATTTTACGAATTATTTATTTTTAATATATCAAAAATTAAGACTTATTACCTAACATTAAAAAATCACTTACTATAACTTCGGTTACATATCTTTTTTCACCTGTAGCATTTTCATAAGAGCGTGAGGTTAATCTTCCTTCAATCATCACTTCTTTTCCTTTAGTGAAATATTTTTCAATAATTTCTGCAGTTCTATTCCAAGCTATTAAATTATGCCACTGTGTATCAACTATTTTTTCGCCTGCCGAATTTTTATAAGATTCATTAGTTGCTATTGAAAATTTAGCTAATTTTTTACCACTTTCTAAAGTAATAATTTCAGGGTCATTACCTAAGTTTCCTATTAATTGCACTTTATTTTTTAACTTATTCATTATCTTTTATATTTATCTTTAAATTAAAAATTATAACTCAAATTAATTAATACTGCAAAGATGAAGTACATTACAAATTACAAACGGTTAGTAATCATTTGTTTTCGTTTGTAAATGAATGTAAATGTTTAATTATTTTTAATACTTTTGTTATCAGTGGATTATAATATATTCTGATAAAAAACTTATGAGTGATAAAAAATGTTTAGAATGTAACGAAAAAGTAATTGGAAGAATTGATAAAAAATTTTGTTCTGATTATTGCCGAAATACGTATAATAATAAAGTAAATAAAGAGAGTAAAAATTTAATCAGAAATACAAATAATCGACTACGTAAAAATCATAAAATACTTACCGATTTAAACATATCAGGAAAAACAAAAGTTAGCAGACGTAAACTATTTGATAAAGGGTTTGATTTTAAATTTATCACTTCATTATACACCACCAAAACAGGAAATACCTACTACTATGTATATGACCAAGGGTATTTAGTTTTAGATACTGAACTTTACTTATTAGTAAAACAAGATTAAACTAAAAAAAGCCTTTAATTATTAATAATTAAAGGCTTTTTTTATAGTATTTTTTAATTTTTAGTCTATATGAGATACACGTAAGGTATTCACCATACCTTTTGCTTGTACAGGCATTGATGATAGATTAATCATAAAATCACCTGCTTTTACAAAACCTTTTTCTTTTGCTATTTCATTAATATCTTCAAGCGTATCGTCAGTACTTAAATCTCTATCATAATAAAAGGCTCTAACTCCCCATAAAAGATTTAATTTACCAAGTATTCTTTTTTCAGATGAAAAAGCTAATACATGTGATTTTGGTCGCCATGCAGAAACTTGAAAAGCCGTATAACCACTATTTGTTAAAGTTGTAATAGCAGAAGCTTTCATATCATCAGCCATTAAAGCAGCGTGATGGCATACTGATTTTGTTATAAATCTATTAGTACGAATATGCGGAGCTTCTTGTGGAACTTTTATTAAGCTAGAATACTCAACACTTTCAATAATTTCAGTCATCTTTTTGATAACTTTTAAAGGATGTTTACCTACTGATGTTTCACCAGAAAGCATTACTGCATCTGCCCCATCCATAATTGAATTTGCTACATCGTTTACCTCAGCTCTTGTTGGAACAGCGTTTTCAATCATTGTTTCCATCATTTGCGTAGCAATAATTACAGGAATTCTTGCTTGCTTAGCTCTTCTAACTAACATTTTTTGAATTAAAGGAACGTCTTGCATAGGTACTTCTACACCTAAATCTCCACGAGCAACCATTAATCCATCGCAATATGGAATTAAAGCATCAATATTTTCAACAGCTTCAGGTTTTTCAATTTTAGCAATTACAGGAACTCTATATCTTGATTTCTGCTTAATTAAATCACGTAAAATACGTAAATCTTCAGGAGTTCTTACAAAAGATAATGCAACCCAATCAACTTCTTGTTCTAAAGCAAAAGTTACATCACGCTTATCTTTTTCAGTTAATGCAGGTAAAGAAATGTTTGTATTTGGTAAATTAACCCCTTTTTTTGATTTTAAAGCACCACCAACAATTACTTTGGTAACTACTTCTGTATTTTTATCTGTAGAAATAACTTCAAATAATAATTTACCATCATCAACTAATATTTGCTCTCCTACTTTTACATCCTGAGGAAAACGTTGATAAGTCATAAAGGCTTTTTCATTTGTTCCTTTACATTCTTCAGTAGTAAAAGTAAAAGTATTACCTTCTTTTACCTCTACATCATCGTTCATAACACCTACTCTTAACTTAGGACCTTGTAAATCTGCTAAAATTGCTAGGTTATAACCTTTTTCTTCATTAATTTCTCTAATATCACGAATACGCTCTTTTACGTTATCATAATCAGCATGAGAAAAATTAACTCTAAAAACATTAACTCCAGCAGTTGCCATTTCAGTTAAAATTTCTTTTGTATTGATTGCAGGCCCTAAGGTTGCTACAATTTTTGTTTTTTTGTTGTGTGGCATAATTTAAAATATTAAAAAATCTTTCGACTTTAAGGATTCAACCTCTACTTCGTATGAGGTTATAATTTGGGGTATATTATTTATTACTTCAATTGTTTTCACAATATGTTCAATATCAAAACCGCTTTCTATTTTTAAAAAAAAATCTATTTTTTGTTTTTCGGGTACAAGATATCTGACAGAATAATTTTGTTCAAAAAGACTTGTTTTTACTGTTTTATTATTAAGTTTATAAACATTAGCTATTAAAAACCAATCATAACCTAATTCTGTATTAGTATATTCATATACAGTATAAAAAGATGTATTATTCTTTTCAGTAAAATCTAAATTGTAAGCAGCCTGACTAAACTTTATATTTAAGTCTCTATTTAGTAAATAGGCTAATTTATATTCATTTAGCATTGTATGAATACCTATTAAAGTATAATCATTAATAGATAATTCATTAATATTTAATGCATGAGTAACCATAAAACAATTATTTGTTTATGGCTAAATTACTAAATGTATATAAATATAATGTGAATTTTAAGAAAACGTTTTATTCCTAATGTTAAGAATTTTCCATTTGGGTTTGCATAGCAAAATATGCTCTATTAGCAGCTATTTCTTGTGCTTTTTTCTTTGAAGTTGCTCTTCCTTTAGCTACAACCTTACCTTCAATATTAAGGGTTACACTAAAATATTTTGTATTTTGATTACCAGAATCTTCAAATGATTCAAATTTATACTTCTTTTTATTCTTCTGACACCACTCAATAACGTATCCTTTATAACTAGATATTTTACCTTCTAATCGTTCAATGTCTACATATGGTAATATTACCTGTTCGTAAATAAATTGATGACAATAATTATAACCTCTATCTAAATAAATAGCACCGACTAAAGCTTCAAAAATATTGCCGTAAAGATTATTACTAATATTCTCATCAGGCATATTACTTTTTACAAATCGAAATAAATTTAAATCTTTACCCAAAGTATTTAGGTGCGATCTACTCACTACCTTAGATCGCATCTGTGTTAAATACCCTTCGTCTCCTGCTGGAACTTTTTTATATAAATAAGACGCCATTACAGACCCTAAAATTGCATCGCCTAAAAATTCTAAGCGCTCATAATTAATAGGATTTCCTTTTTTATCAACTAATTTTAAAGACCTATGTGTAAAAGCTTTTTTATAGTGTGAAAGCTTTATTGGTTTAAAATTAAGCAGTTCTTTTAACTCGTAGTAAAATTTTTCATCCTCTTTATTCTGGGGTTTAACGATTCTACGAAGAAAATTCATATATGATTAATCTAATTTTCTAAAAGCTACACAAGCGTTATGCCCACCAAAACCAAATGTATTACTCATTGCTATTTTAATGTCTCTTTTCTGAGGCTTATTTAACGTTAAGTTTAAATCAGGATTAATATTTTCATCTGGGTTTTCATGATTAATTGTTGGAGGAATAATACCATATTCCATTGCTAATATAGCAGCAATAGATTCAATAGCTCCTGCAGCGCCTAATAAATGACCTGTCATAGACTTAGTTGAATTTATATTCATAGTCTTAGCATGGTCTCCAAAAACTTCAGAAATAGCTTTTAACTCGGCAACATCACCTAAAGGAGTCGAAGTTCCATGAGTATTAATATGGTCAACATCCTCTGGTTTTAAGCCAGCATTTTCAAGACAGTTTTTCATTACAGCAATAACACCAATTCCTTCAGGATGTGGTGCAGTCATATGGTAAGCGTCAGAAGACATACCTCCACCAATAACTTCTGCATAAATTTTAGCTCCACGAGCTTTAGCATATTCGTATTCTTCTAATACAAGTGCTCCTGCTCCTTCTCCTAAAACAAATCCATCACGTTCACTATCAAAAGGTTTTGATGCTGATTTATGATTTTCATTATTAGTAGAAAGTGCGTGCATTGCGTTAAATCCACCAACACCTGCTTGTGTAATAGCTGCTTCACTACCACCTGTTACAATTACATCACAATATCCTAATCTGATATAGTTTAAAGCATCAATCATCGCATTTGCTGATGATGCACACGCAGATACTGTTGTATAATTAGGTCCCATAAATCCATTTTTAATAGAAATATGACCTGGTGCAATATCAGCAATCATTTTAGGTATAAAAAATGGATTAAATCTTGGTGTACCGTCTCCAGCACCAAAATTCATAGCCTCATTTTGAAAAGTTTCTAAACCTCCAATACCAGCTCCCCAAATAACACCTACTCTTAATTTATTTATTGTGTCTAGGTCTAGCTTTGAATCTGTAATAGCTTCATCAGCAGCAACTACTGCATATTGCGTAAACCTATCCATTTTACGTGCATCTTTCCTATTTATGAAATCTGTTACGTTAAAATCTTTTAACTCACATGCAAAACGAGTTTTGAACTTGGCAGCATCGAAATTCGTTATAGGCGCTGCTCCGCTAACTCCGTTAACTAAGCTATTCCAATATTCTTCTTTATTATTTCCTATTGGCGTTAATGCGCCAAGTCCAGTTACTACAACTCGTTTTAATTGCATATGAATTTTATATAATTATTATTTTTTAGCTTCTTCAATATAGCTAACTGCCTGACCTACAGTTCCGATGTTTTCTGCTTGATCGTCTGGAATTTGGATATCAAATTCTTTTTCGAATTCCATGATTAATTCAACAGTATCTAAAGAATCTGCTCCTAAATCATTTGTGAAGCTTGCTTCGTTAGTTACTTCGTTATCGTCTACTCCTAATTTGTCTACGATAATTGCTTTTACTCTTGATGCTATGTCTGACATAATTTGTTTGTTTTTAAATTTAAAGTCGAGGCAAAAATACAAATCTTAACTATTAATTCTAACTTTTGCTCAAAAATGTGGTGTTTAATATTAAAAAAAAAATGAATATTTTGCTACAAACACCGTGGTTGTTAATAATAATGCTTTTTTTTGTAGTAACAAAATAACATATTTAAAGATGAAACGTATCGTAATTCTTGCTTCAGGTTCGGGTAGTAATGCCGAAAATATTATTAAATACTTTCAAAAAAGTAAAATTGCTACTGTTACTCATGTACTATCTAACAATCAGCACGCCAAAGTTTTTGACAGATGTGAACGCTTAAATATTGATGCTTCTTTGTTTGATAAACAAGCATTTACCGAAGATGACACTGTTTTATCTTTTTTACAAGTAGAAGCTGACATAATTATACTTGCTGGTTTTTTATGGCGAATTCCTGCTAAAATAGTAACTGAATTTCCTAATAAAATTATAAATATTCATCCTGCTTTACTACCAAAATATGGTGGAAAAGGTATGTACGGTATGAATGTTCATAAGGCTGTAAAAGAAAATAATGAAACCGAAACAGGTATTACAATTCATTATGTAAATGAAAATTATGATGAAGGTGCTATTATTTTTCAAGCCAAAACAGCTTTAACTTCTTCAGATTCGTCAGAAGATATTGCTGATAAAATTCATATTTTAGAGCAAGAGCATTTTCCTAAAGTTATTGAAGAGCTAATTTTAAAAAATGGCTAAAAAAAATATTACGTTGTTTGGAAAGGTAAAAAAACAGGTATTTACACATCTTGGAATGATTGTAAAAAACAAATAACAGCTTTTCAAGGAGCAGAATACAAGGCTTTTATCGATAAAAAACAAGCAGAAATTGCTTTTACAAAAACTTATAACGATTATAAAGGAAAGGATACCAAAAAAGTTGTTTTATCTGCTAAAGAAAAAGCAACTTATGGAACACCCAATTTAGAAAGTATTTCTGTAGATGCTGCTTGTGCAGGAAATCCTGGAATTATGGAATACAGAGGCGTACTAACTAAAAGTAAAAAAGAAATTTTTAGGCTAGGACCTTTTAAAAAAGGCACCAATAATATTGGCGAATTTTTAGCTTTAGTACATGGAATTGCACTTTTGAAAAATAAAAAAATGGATAATTATCCTATTTATTCTGACTCTAGAATTGCTATGAGCTGGGTTCAAAAAAAACAATGCAGAACAAATTTAGCTTTTGATGCTAGTAATCAAGAAATTTTAAACTTGATAAAACGTGCCGAAAAATGGCTTAAAGAAAATACATATAAAAATCCAATATTAAAATGGGAAACAAAGGCTTGGGGAGAAATACCTGCAGATTTTGGACGAAAATAAAATAACCGAGCAAAAACTCGGTTATTTACATTTTGTTAACTATTCAAAACTATTTAATAGCCATTTTTGTTTCTTCTTTCCATGTTTGAACACTTGCTATAATATTATTATTGTAGTCTATTTCTTTTAAACCATCTTCTTTCCACATAAACCATTTACCTACTTTTTTACCAGCTTCGTAATGTGCAATTGCAACTTTATTTCCTTTAGAGTCAAAGGCAACCCATGTTCCTGTTAATTTTTTATCCTTAAAAAAACCTTGTTCTTTTAATTGACCATCTTCAAAAAAGTAGCTAGCTTTTACTAAATCTCCTGCTTTTTCAAATTTTGTTTCTGTACTCTGAGCTTGCAATAATGATATCGATAATATACAAACAATTAATATAAATTTTTTCATATCTAGGGGTTTTTAATTTTTTTTAACTTTATCTTAATATTTATAGTTCAAAGATAACACTTAATTTTACATAAAACAAACATTCAAGTAACAATTACATAACATTAAGTTAACATTGATGTTTTTAATCCATTATTTCAAAGAGTAAAACGTAGATAAGCGCTCTTATTTAAAGGGATTCAAGTGATTATTAAAAAAAAGTTTTTTTAAATATTTTTTTTGTCATCTAATAAAAAAAGAAAGAAATCTTAAAAAAAGAGAATAAAAGCAAGCTTAGATATTCATCAAAAAATAATAAAATGAATTTTAGTAGTCAATATATAAAGGATACTGTCGATAGCTAAAATACATTTTAATACAAATTTTAGAGAAATGAATCGTACACCTATTTTTACTTTGATATGTTTATCAAAAAAACAATAAAAACTACATAACCATATAAATACGATACTTACCAAAATCGCATACAGAGGTATTTTTGAGAAAAAACAGTAAATTAGTTTATATTCTAATAATTATCTTATCAAGATAAACTCAATTTATAAAGAAACCGTATATAATGCCTTGCAATTTATTAAACGTGAATTAACCGCTGAAAAACGGTGTTTTTTATCTTCTTTAGATTTCGGTTATTTAAATAAGATTGAAGAATTACAGGAAAGTATCTTTTATATTTAAAAGAAAAGCATAAAAACAAATTACTAACTTTTTAAATTTTTATACAATGAGCATTATACAATACCTTTTAATCGGATTAGTTGCTTTTATCCACATTTACATTCTGATTTTAGAAATGGTTTTGTGGACAAAACCAAAAGGAATAAAAACATTTGGGTTAAAAAACAAAGAATTTGCAGAAGAAACCAAAGTTCTTGCCGCTAATCAAGGTTTATATAATGGGTTCTTAGTAGCTGGATTAATTTGGTCAATATTAACTCAAAAAATAGAAATTGCTATTTTCTTTTTATGTTGTGTTTTTATCGCAGGCTTATACGGTACATATTCTACTAAAAAACCAAGAATTTTTATAATTCAATCAATACCTGCTTTATTAGGAATTATTTCTTTATTTATATAAATATATTTTACATTTACAGCAAACTAAAAATTGATAAAATGGAACAATACATCGAAAAATTTAAAAACTTATTATTTGAATTCGGACCAAAAGTAATTTCTGCTATGGTTCTTTTAATTGTTGGACTTTGGGTCATTAAAATGATAACCAAGGGTTCTAAAAAATTAATGATTAATCGTAATTTAGATGCTTCTTTACAAGGTTTTTTCTCTAGTTTAATTGGTTGGGGATTAAAAATATTTTTATTTGTTACTGTTGCAGGACAATTAGGAATAGAAACTACTTCTTTTGCCGCAATTATAGCTGCTTTAGGTTTAGCTATTGGTATGGCATTACAAGGTGCTTTATCTAACTTTGCTGGTGGAGCTTTAATTATGGTTTTTAAACCTTTTAAAATTGGTGATTATATTGAAGCACAAGGAGTGCAAGGATCTGTTAAAGAGATTCAAATATTTACTACAAAATTAAATACTATTGATAATAAAGAATTAATTGTTCCTAACGGAATATTATCTAATGGAAACATTATTAATTATTCTTCAGAAGAAAATAGACGTGTTGATTTAGTTTTTGGTGTTTCTTATGATGCTGATATCAAAGAAACCAAAAATGTATTATTAAGTGTATTAAACAACACGCCATATACATTAACAAACCCTGATAAACCTGCTGTTATGGTAAGTGAATTAGCAGAAAGCTCTGTTAATTTTACAACAAGAACTTGGGTAAAATCAGCTGATTATTGGGATGCTTATTTTTATATTACTGAAAATATGAAAATAGAACTTGATAAAGCAGGAATTGAAATACCATATCCTCACGCTGTTGAAATTCAAAAAGAAGCTTAAACTTTCTTTTTTTCAGGAATAGCAACAAAATCTTTTAAATAAAAAGGTTCAAAATAAGCGACATCTTCGATGTCGTTTTTTTTGTACTTATTATAACTTAATAAGGCCATTTGTTTTGCTGATGGAAACTCATCATCTATAAAAATAGCATTATCATTAACAATTACATCTTTACATTTAGCTGCTCCATCACCTAAAAAATAAACTTTTCCTTTTGATAATTCATCTTTAAAAGAATTTTCGTCAATAATTTCGGCCTTTATTTCACGTACTTTTTCATAAGATTTATTGTAAACTGCTGAATACACTTCCATTCTTCGTGCATCTAACATTGGAACAATTACACCTTCTTCTATAGAAATGCTATGTGCTAAAGAAGCTAATGTTTCAATCGATATTAAAGGTTTATCAATAGCAAAACACATTCCTTTAGCTGTTGAAACCCCTATGCGAAGCCCAGTATAAGAGCCTGGTCCTTTACTAACAGCTACTGCATCAATAGCATTTGTAGTTATATTAACTTCTTTTAAAATCTCTTGAATAAAAGGATGTAATTTTTCGGCATGAGAATAATTACCATCATTTAATTCTCTTATTGCTAAAGTTTCTCCGTTTTTTGCTAATGATACCGAACAATTTTTAGTTGCGGTTTCTATATTTAAAATTATTGCCAATTGAAATTTATTTTTTTACAAAGATACATTATAAACAAAAAACCTCATTAAATTTTAATTAATGAGGTTTTAAGTTGTGTTTTATAATTGAAATTAATCAACAATAGATTCCCCAAAATAAAATTTTAATACTTTTACTTTAAATATATAATCATATTTAGAGCGTATCATTACTCCTTGTGCATTTACTAATCGATTACGAACTTGATCAAAATCAAATTGAGTCATTGATCCATAATCATAACTTACTTGAGCATTTTTAAATGCTTCTTTTTGTGCTTCTAAAGATATTTGTGCCGCTTCAAATGTTTTTGCAGCTGCTTTAGCATCTAAAAATGATTTTTCTATTTCTTGTTGTAATTGTAATTTCTGATTTTCTAAAGCAAACTCACTTTGCGCTTTGTTAATTACAGATTTTGCTACTCTATTTTTTGTTTGAAAACCACTAAATATAGGAACACTTAATGATAGTCCTATACCGTAACTTAAATTATTATCTAATTGAGTCGTAAAACCATTTGGAACCGACTTTACAATCTTAGTTATTGGATCTGATACATATGTTACATCAGGCTCTCCAAATACCGTAAAATAAGAAGTACCTGCTCTTGCTGAATACCTTAAAGTAGGTAAATAAGCTCCTTTTGCTAACTTAATATTTAAATCAGCATTATCTAAATTTAACTTTGCTTTATCTATTTCGGGTCTACTAGTTAATGCTTTCTCAAATACTTTTTTTGAAGAATCATACAACAAAGCTGTTGATGGAGAATTTACAATAATAGACGCTATATTAAAATTATCAGATGATACTTGAAGTAATTGTGCTAATGTTAACAAAGCTAAATTCAAGGTATTTTCTTGTATTACAAGATTCTGAACATCATTTGCTGCTGTAGATTGTACATTTAATAAATCTCCTTTAGGAATAACCCCTGCTTCAAATTGTACTTTTGCTCTTGTAATCTGCTTTTTACTAATTTCTGCTTGAGTTTTAGCTACGGCTAAATTTTCTTTAGCAAATAATACATTCAAATACGAGTTTACAACATTTAATGAAATATCATTTTCAATCTTTGCTAAATCGAACTTACTACCTTTAATATTAAGTAATGCTTGTTTTTTGGTATTTATATTTCTAAAACCATTAAAAATAGTTCCTCCTGCATCTAAACTAAAATTAGTAGAATATCTATCTTGACTTGTATTAACTCCACTAACTCCTGAAGATAATCCAAAGGTACTACTGTGTGAATTACTTAAACTTAAATTAGGCAAAAAATTACCTTTAGCTATTTCAACATCTTTTTCGGCTAATGTGATATTTAGCTTGTTTTGTTTAATTGTTATGTTATTTTCTAAAGCGTGTTTTACACATTCTTTTAGTGTCCATTGTTTTTGAGAAAAACTAGCTAACGAAGTAAATAAAGCTGTAAATAGTACAATTTTTGTTTTCAAGAGGAATATTTTTTTGTTCATTATAGTCAATTAAGAAAAACAATAAGCAACTACATAACAATTGGTTATCATAATATTTTATTTTGATTATCGATAATAACAAAACTCAACAATTATTTTTTTCTTTTTTATATGACGACCAAAAACAATATATGTTACAAAAAAAACACTCTTATTAAGAGTGTTAGTTTTTTGATGATTTTTTATGTCGATAAATAAAGTAAAATAAAACGCCAACTAAAATATAAGGAAATACCATTAAATAAGTAATTCCGTTATTAACGCCCTCGGCAATTGTTTCATTTCCTCCTTCTACAACTGCTTTACACATCGCACATTGAGCATTGGCATCGGCAGAAATAATTAATACTAAAATTAATAAAAGTTTTTTATACATAATATGGTGATATCATTAAATATACAATTACACCTGTTACAGCTACATATAACCATAAAGGAAATGTAATTTTTGCTATTTTTTTGTGTTCAGGAAAATTACCTAAACGAGCTCTCATAAAAGTGATTAATACAAAAGGAATTATAATAATCGATAATATAATATGTGTTATTAAAATAAAAAAGTAGATATATTTTATAACTCCTTCGCCACCAAAATTAGTAGAATTTGAAGTCATATGATAAGCCACATACATTACTAAAAACAATGCTGAACAAGCAATTGCAGTAGTATTTAATTGTTCATGTAACTTTTTATTTCCTTTTTTTATAGCAATTACTGATGCTATTAATAATACAGCTGTCAGTCCGTTTATACTTGCGTATATTGGAGGTAAAAACGATAACGGTTCAACATTAGGGATTTTAATTCCGAACAAAGCAGCCACAGCTATTGGAATAACAATGGAAACGATGGTAATAAATTTTTTATATTTCTGTTCTTTTGTGTTCATAATACTGGTTTAAATTATTCGTTTAATAATAACTTAATATCTTGTTTTAGTTCTTGAATTTGGTTTCCAAAACCATGCTCATCTAAGGCTCTGTAATACATTAAAGGGTTTCCGTGTTCATCATAACGAGAACGAATATTTCCATTTTTATCAACTAAAGCAAACAAACCAGAATGTTCAAAACCTCCATGTGAAACCTCTCCTTTTCCTACAAATAATTTAAACCCTTCGTTTGATAAATCATATACTACATCTTCAGATTTACCTGTTAACAAATGCCAATTTTTATGATTAATACCATTTTTAAGCGCATATTGTTTTAATTGATTTGGTGTATCAATTTCTGGAGTAATCGAAAAAGAAGCAATTCCAAAGTTAGGATTTCCCATAAATTCATTTTGAATATCTACCATTCGAGCATTCATTATAGGGCAAATAGTAGGACAAGTAGCAAAGAAAAACTCAACTATATATACTTTATCTTCAAAATTTTTATTGCTGATTGTTTCACCATTTTGATTGATAAACTCAAAATTTGGAACTTTATTAAAAGTATATAAATCGGCAGTTTGAAAATGTTTTATAATTTTTGGCACCGAATAAATACCAAATAATAAAATAATAAACGAAATTCCAACGTATGAATAATTATTTTTTTTCATTTGAAATGCTATTTGTTCTTCTGTCTTCACTCCTATTATTCTTCTTCAAAGCCATTTTATATTCTACTAAAACAACACTGATATCATCAATCATATCGTTTTTAAGTTCTGCTACAGAACTCATAGTATAACCGAATAAATCTTGATTTTCTAAACTTTTAATTGTTGACTTTCCTCTTCTTAAATTAAGTTCTTTATCAACAATATAGGCTTTTGGCGAATGGGTATTTTTATCTAAAGGATTTGGAGTTTTAAAACTTTCATGTAAAGCTTCCATTTCTTCGGAAGAAGCAAAAATAAAGTCCCATCTACTTAAATCAGTATTAACACTTAACATCTTTTTTAAGTCTTCTATTTCTTCTTTTTGACTTTTATCAACTAAAGAAATCATTTGAAAACTAACATAATTATTAAACTTAGTATAAATTTTTTCTTTTAAATTATATACTTCTCCTTTTACTAAGTCAATGTCATTCCCTAAAAAAGTAACTACAGTAACTCTTTTATCAAAAGAAAAACCTTTATTAATTAAAGAAATATCAATAACACTTTTAGATACTACAGGTAATTTTCCAAAATTATGTGTACCTAATTGTAATAATATATAAAACAATAATGGTACTATAAAGAGTGCAAATAATACCGTAAACTTTTTAAATTTATCCATTTTCAGCTGTTATTAAAGTCAAAAAAAGGGTGGTTAAAACCACCCTTTTTTAAATATTTTATTCAATTACCATTTTACTAATGGTGCTAATGTTTCATGTAAATAATCACCTTCTATTAAAATAATAAATAATAGATAAGAAACTAAAAATACAGCTGTCCAAACAATTGATCTTCTAAGCCATGTTTTTTCACCTTCTAAGTGCATAAAAGCCCAAGCAATATAATACGCTTTAACAAGTGTTAGGATTATAAACAACCAGTTTAACCAACTAGTACCCCATCCATGTAAGTGTAATGAATCTGGTTTAACAATACCAAAAGCAACTTCAACAGTTGTTATAATTGTTAAGATTGCTAAAACAATCCAGATTCTTTTTTTATTTGATTCGTGTGCGTGTCCCATTTTAATATCGTTTTTTAATTATACTAAATAGAAAAAGGTAAATACAAATACCCAAACTAAATCTACAAAGTGCCAATATAAACCTACTTTTTCAACCATTTCATAGTGTCCTCTACGTTCGTAAGTACCTAATACTACATTGAAAAATATAATAATATTTAAGATAATCCCTGATAATACGTGGAAACCGTGGAAACCAGTAATAAAGAAGAAGAAATCTGCAAAAATAGGATTACCATATTCATTTTCGTGTAAGTTAGCACCTTCAACAACTTTAGTTGCTAAAGCTAATTTAGCTAAACTTTCAGCTCTTGATAAAACAATTTTTTGTTTTGTTTCGGTATTTAACTGCTCCGTTCTTATTAATAAAGAAGGATCAGCTTTAAAAGCTTCCTGAATTTGTGCTATTGAATACTCAGAAATGGTAGCTTCTTTTTCAAACCATAATCCATTTTCACGAGTATGTTGAACTCTATCATCTTTTCTTTCAGCATGAACAAAATCAGCTAAAGCTATTTGATGACCGTCTTTTACAAACTGTAAAATATGATTATTGGTTGTTTTAACAGCTCCATAAGAACCATTGATAAAGTTTTTCCACTCCCACGCTTGCGATCCTACGAAAATAATTCCGAAAATGATCGTTGCAAACATATACCAAGCAACTTTCTTTTGTTTCTTTTGATGACCTGCATCAACGGCTAACACCATTGTTACTGATGAAATAATTAAAATAAATGTCATCAAAGCTACATAATACATGGGTGCATGCACACCACGTAACCCTGGAAAGTGAGTAAACACTTCATCAGCTATTGGCCATGAGTCAATAAATTTAAAACGAGTTAAACCATACGCGGCTAAAAACCCCGAAAAGGTTAATGCATCTGAAACGATGAAAAACCACATCATCATTTTACCATAACTAGCGCCAAATGGTTTTTCACCACCTCCGCCCCAGGCTTCTTTCTTATCAGAATTTACAGCAATATTTGCTTCCATAAATCTCTTTTTGTTAATTTTTGTTAAAACAGTGTGCCAAAATTACGTAATTTTCATCATCTTATGAAATAGAAAAAGAAAAATAGATAAATCCATAAAACATCTACGAAATGCCAAAAGATTCCACCTAACTCAAAGCCAAGCATATCGGCTGCTGAATATTTCTTTTTAAAATGATTATAAATAACGACTAACAATACAATTACACCTGCTAAAAGGTGCAAAATATGCATAAATGTAATTCCTAATATAAAAGATGTAGATACAGTACTTTCTGGACCTGTAAAAAACAAGCCTACAGCTTTTAACTCGTTAAACCCCACATATTGATACCATACAAATCCTAATCCTAAAATTAAAGTTGCTAGTAAACTAAGCAATGAAGCTTTTAAATTATTTTTCTTTAAAAATTTTTGAGATAAAATTAAGGTAATACTACTTAATACTATTAAAATAGTACTAATAAAAAATGCTTGTGGCAAATCAAAAGTAACCCAATCATCTCGTTTCATACTTACTACGTAAGCACTTGTTAGCCCTGCAAAAAACATGACCATACTAATCATAGCAACCCATAACATTGGCTTTGCCGATTTTCTTTTACCTGCCGTTAATTCTTCTTGTAATGTTTGTGTGCTCATTTAGTGTAAAAATTTATCTACCACATAAATTATGGGTACAATTGTTATATAAAAAACGCTCGCTAACATTAATTTTCGCGCGTCAGTATTTTCTTCTGATTTATATAATTTAAAAGCATAATACAACATTAACACTCCTAATAATAAAACTATAATAGCTGTTATTGGATAAATATAAAAATTACCAGTTACTTTTAACACCGGTGCTACCGACATTAAAATCATAATACAAGTGTAAAAAATTATTTGAACAACAGCTCCTTTATCTTTTTTATCCATAGGAAGCATGTGTAAGCCTGCTTTATTGTACTCTTCAAATTGTAACCAACCGATTGCCCAAAAGTGAGGAAACTGCCAAAAAAATTGAATCATAAATAAAAAACCTGCTTCAATACCAAATTCACCTGTTGCAGCAACCCAACCTAACATAAAAGGAATTGCTCCTGGAATAGCACCAACAAAAACAGCTAACGGAGTTACAGCTTTTAAAGGTGTGTAAGCACTTGTATATAAAAAAATAGAAATTGCACCAAACAAAGCACATTTCGGATTTATAGCATATAAAATTCCAATACCCGCAATAGTAAAAATAATGGCTATTGTTAATGCTACATTCACGCTCATTCTACCAGCTGGTAAAGGACGATCTTTAGTGCGTTTCATTAATGAATCTATATCTTTCTCTATAACCTGATTAAAGGCATTCGAAGCTCCTACCATTAAGTACCCACCAAAAGCTAGTAAAAACACTACAGTATAGTCAATTGTTTCAGCTCCTAATAAATACCCCGTAATAGAAGTAAAAACAACACTGATAGATAAACCGACTTTAGTTAATTGTTTAAAATCATCAAACAATGATTTTAAAGATACTTGATTATGTGCAGGTGAGGATAAATTCAATTCTAGTTATTTTATTTTTGCAAAGATATTTCTTTCTTACTTAATGACCATAAAAAAGGATAGTAATCGAAATATTTTAAAAAAAATGATAAAAAGTTTTTTTTATCTAATAAAAGGTTGTAGATTTGCACCCGCATCGAAACACATGCAAACGATCTTTAAAATAATTTTTGACTACGCGAAAGTAGCTCAGGGGTAGAGCATCACCTTGCCAAGGTGGGGGTCGCGGGTTCAAATCCCGTCTTTCGCTCTGAGACTTTCTTAAAAAAAATATACCAATTTGATTGTATGACAATCAAAACTACGCTGAAGTGGTGGAATTGGTAGACACGTTGGACTTAAAATCCAATGGCCCTTGGGCCGTGCGGGTTCAAGTCCCGCCTTCAGTACTAAGCCTCGCTTTAATTAGCGAGGTTTTTTTTAAGAAAGAGTCAAAAAGAAATATAAAATCCACTTGCTGAAGTGGTGGAATTGGTAGACACGTTGGACTTAAAATCCAATGACCCTTGGGTCGTGCGGGTTCAAGTCCCGCCTTCAGTACTAAGCCTTAACATTTATTTGTTAAGGCTTTTTTATGCTTTAATAATAAGTAACTGAAAAAACATTTATATCTTTCAAAAATTAAAGAACACTTTATCAGTTATTGGCAACAATTAAATGAAACATCCCTTAAAGCAACATATAGAAGAAATAATTAAACTGACAGACGAAGAGTTTAAATTCATCTTGAGCCATTTTGAAACGACAACCAAACGTAAACATCAATATATTTTACAAGAAAATGAAATTGCTGACAAAGAATATTGGATAGTGAAAGGTTGTCTAAAAAGCTACTTTTTTGACGAAAGCGGAAAAGAACATATTTTACAATTTGGAATGGAAAATTGGTGGATAACAGATTATGAATCCTTTATAAAACAATCTAAATCAAAAATAAATATAGACTGTATCGAAGATTCCGAATTGCTTTACATAACTTATGAAAATAGAGAAAAACTCACCAAAGAAATGCACAAAATGGAACGATTTTGGGCGAAGAAAAGTAAGTTTGGCAGAATAGCACTTCAAAATAGAATCTTATCATTATTAAAAAATTCTTCAAAAGAACGCTATGAGTTACTTCTGGAACAATACCCAAAACTTTTTCAAAGAGTACCAAAAAAACTTATAGCTTCCTATTTAGGAGTCAGTAGAGAAACATTAAGCCGATTAAATTCGTAAAATAAATTTCTTTAACGTGTGACATTTGTCACAAATTAATAGTGACAATAGTCCTGTGGTTAGTCCAGTCATTTTTTGACTTTTGTATCATAATAATTTTAAAAAATTAAATGATATGAACACTTTAGAAAATTTTCAAAACAAAGACACAGGATTACTTTTACAAAGATTGAGTATTAGCGTACTTATTTTATTTCATGGAATTGCAAACTTGACTTCCAATTATTCATTTATCAAAAGTTTACTAAATAGTATCGGAATTCCAGAATTTGTTGCATACTCGGTTTTTATAGGCGAAATAATTGCACCAATACTCATAATAATTGGTTGGAGAGCAAGATTAGCAAGTTTAGCTTTAGCTATTAATATGTTAGTTGCTATTTTAATGGCTCATACATCGGATATTTTTACATTAAATCAATTTGGAGGTTGGGGAATTGAACTACAAGGCTTATACCTATTTGGTGCAATCGTAATATTTTTATTAGGTACAGGAAAATATGCAGTATCAAACACTTCAAAATGGGATTAAATAAAAATATATGCCTTACATAAACATTAGGGTTACAGATACAAATGTAACCAAAGAACAAAAAAGACTATTAATTGAAGGTGCTACACAATTAGTCGTTAGTATTTTAAACAAAAAACCTGAAAGTACTCACGTAATAATTGACGAAATACCAATTGAAAATTGGGGGTTTAACGGAAAACAATCTTTAGTAACTAAAAAATAGTCAATAAACTTTTTTCCAACGTAGTTTTGTAAAATATTCAAATAACTAAGAGCCTGTTTAAATTTTAAATAAAGTGTTTTTTTAACATCTAAACGTCACGCTGAATTTATTTCAGCATCACATAAATAAAGGAACTACGACAAATCAGAATACAAAACTGAAATAAATTCAGTTTGACAGATTCGATTTTTCAGCTATAAAACGTTTTTAAATTAAACTTAAACAAGCTCTTTATCAGTTCTTTAATCATCTCCCCTCCTATCTTTTTAAATTATTTTCTGATAAAATAAAAGCAACAGTTTTACACAAATTTTTATATTGATAAAAAAATAGCCTATCATTTGTAATCTATCAATTAGAAAAACGTCTAAATTATCAGCTTAAAACAAATAACTATGCGTAAAATATTCTTATTATTTAGTTTAACATTTTTCATAAATTCATTTGGACAAACAAGTACTTTTGATAATTTATTAAAAGAACATGTTAATAACAAAGGCATCGTAAATTATAAAAACTTAAAAAAAGACGAAGCTAAATTAGATTCTTATTTAAGTTATCTGAATAAAACAAGTCCTCAAAAAAAATGGACTCCTTCAAAAACAAAAGCTTTTTGGGTGAATGCATATAATGCTTACACCTTAAAAATAATATTAAATAATTACCCGATTAAAAGTATTTTAAAAATTAAAGAGCATAAAAAAGATGCTTGGAATATCTCTTTTGCAAAGGTTGGAGGAAAAACATATACCTTAAATTTTATCGAACATGAAATTTTACGCAAAAAATTTGATGATCCTAAAATTCATGTTGCTGTAAATTGTGCTTCTGGTTCTTGTCCTAAATTAGGAAATTTTGCTTTTACAGAAGCAAACTACGAAACCAAAACAACCGAATTAATGAAAAATTTTATTAATGATGCTAAAAGAAATAAAATATCAGAAAAAAAAGTAGCGCTTTCAAAAATTTTCGAATGGTTTAAAGATGATTTTACTAAAAATGGCTCGTTAATCGATTTTTTAAATACCTACTCAGAAACTAAAATATCAAAAAAAGCAACAGTTAATTTTTTAAAATATGACTGGAATTTAAACGGTAAATAAATAGCATTACTTCTTTTTGCTATAAAAATTTTAAAAACAATTTGTATTTTTACTTTTCAACATAAAAAAATAGATGTCAAAAACATATTACGATCCAGCCGATTTACGCAAATTTGGAAAAATAACAGAATGGAATGAAGAACTTGGAAATAAATTTTTTGATTATTACGGAAAAGTATTTGAAGAAGGTGCTTTAACTGCTCGTGAAAAAAGTTTAATTGCTTTAGCCGTTGCGCATACCGAACAATGTCCTTATTGTATTGATGCTTATACAAAAGATGGATTAGAACGAGGAATTACAAAAGAAGAAATGATGGAAGCACTTCATGTTGGAGCTGCTATAAAAAGTGGAGCAACTCTTGTTCACGGTGTTCAAATGATGAATAAAGTGAACAAACTTGAAATGTAAAATACATCTATGAAAAAATCACTTTTAGCCAGAAATAACGATTTAGCAAATACACAACGTCAATTAGATATTTTATCAAACGGAATTTTTGCTGATGGTGAATTACCAACGTTTGCTAAAAAAATAAAAGAAACAAATCAGTTTCCTTTACGTCCTAAAAAGCTAGAAATTCTTCAAATTAATTTAGGCTATATGTGTAATCAGGTTTGTGCACATTGCCACGTTGATGCTGGTCCTGATCGTAAAGAAATAATGACCACAGCAACAATGCAACAATGTTTGGATGTTATAAAAAATACCCAAGCTCATACTTTAGATTTAACTGGTGGAGCGCCTGAAATGAATCCTAATTTTAGGTGGTTTGTTGAAGAAGCTTCTAAAGCAGGAATCAAAGATTTTATTGTTCGTTCTAACTTAACAATTATTAGAGCTAACAAAAAATATCACGATTTACCCGATTTTTTTAAAAAACATAATATTCACGTTGTTTCGTCAATGCCACATTGGACACGTGGAAAAACCGACAAACAACGTGGTGATGGTGTTTTTGATAAATCAATCAAAGCACTGCAAATGTTAAACGAAGTTGGTTACGGAATTGAAGGTTCTAATTTAAAATTAGATTTGGTTTATAATCCGTCTGGTGCTTTTTTACCTGGGGATCAAATGGCGCTTGAAAACGATTTTAAAAAAGCTTTAAAAGATGATTTTAATATCGATTTTCATAATTTATTTGCGATTACCAATTTACCTATCAGTCGTTTTTTAGATTATTTAATCGCTTCTGAAAATTATGAAGATTATATGTATTCTTTAATTGATGCCTATAATCCGAAGGCTGTAGAAAATGTGATGTGTACAAATACTTTATCGGTAAGTTGGGACGGTAATTTATACGATTGTGATTTTAATCAGATGTTAAATTTAAAAGTAGCAAGCAGCGTAAAACATATTTCGGAATACAACGAGGAAATTTTACAAGACAGAAATATTATTATAAATCAACATTGTTACGGCTGTACTGCTGGTTCTGGAAGTAGCTGTCAGGGTGTGGTTGCATAATTTTATCTTTAAAAAAAAGATAAAACTATTTTTGATAATTATAGTTACTTGCAAATAAGCCTAGCCCCGATTGAAGCAATTGTTTGAGCTCTTTTTTTGATTTTTCTTCAAAAAAAAGCGAGTGCGGAAAGCGGGAAATTGCTTCAAATTATTTTTATTAAAATGAATAAATTTATCTTATTTTTTTTGCTGATAACCTTTAATTCTTTTTCTCAAAAGGATTTAAAACAATTGTTGAAAAAACATAATACAGAAACGATTCCTTATATTTCTGTTGATAGTTTGAGTAATTTAATACATCAAAAAAAGGAGTTTGTTTTATTAGATGCTAGAGAATCAAAAGAATTTAAAGTAAGTCATTTAAAAAGTTCTGTTTGTGTTGGTTATGATAATTTTGATATTTATAAAATATTAAAAAAGCTTCCTTCGGATAAAAAAACTAAAATAGTCGTTTATTGTTCCTTGGGAATTCGTTCTGAAGATATTGCCGAAAAATTAAAAAAAGAAGGATACACAAATATTTACAATTTATATGGCGGAATTTTTGAATGGAAAAATAAACAAAATTTAATAGTAAATTCTGATAATAATCCAACAGAAAAAGTACACACATTTAATAAAGCGTGGAGCAAATGGCTGTTAAAAGGAGAAAAAATATATGAGTAAAAATATACTTTTAATTTTTACAAGAAATCCTGAATTAGGAAAGACAAAAACACGTTTAGCAAAAACTGTTGGCGATGAAACCGCATTAACTATTTATAAATTTCTATTAGCGAAAACCAATGAAATTACCGCCAATTTAAATTGTGATAAAGCCGTTTATTATTCTGTGAAAATTCGTGATAATGATATTTGGGATACAAAAATTTATCAAAAACATCAACAAAAAGGCGAAGATTTAGGAATTAGAATGGAAAACGCTTTTAAAAATTCGTTTGATGAAAAGTATGAAAAAGTGCTAATTATTGGTAGCGATTTATATGATTTATCCGAAGAAATTATAGAAGATGCCTTTGACAAATTAAATTCAAATGATGTTGTAATTGGTCCTGCCGAAGATGGCGGATATTATCTTTTAGGAATGAAAACTTTACATCCTGATGTTTTTCAAAATAAAGCTTGGGGAACAGAAACCGTAAGAAAAGATACGCTAAACGATTTGCAAAAAGTAAACGTACATTTGTTAAAAGAACTTAACGATGTTGATGTGTTTGAAGATATTGAAAATCATTCGGCATTTCAACAATTTTTATAAAAATAAGATATCGTAATTAAAAAAAACGACAATCGAAGATATACAACCAATGAAACAACAACAATTACAAGAAACTACAGATTATTTAAAGTTAAACGGAATTACAAATCCTGAAATAGGTATTGTTTTAGGTACAGGACTTGGAAAATTAGTCAACGAAATTGACATTGAAAAAGAGATTTTATATTCAGATATTCCTCATTTTCCACAAGCAACTGTTGAATCTCATTCTGGAAAATTAATTTACGGAACTTTATCAGGAAAAAAAGTAGTTGTAATGGCGGGGCGTTTTCATGTGTATGAAGGTTACAATCTTTGGGAAGTTACTTACGGAATTAGAACAATGCATAGTTTAGGAATTAAAAAATTATTGATTTCAAACGCTGCAGGTGCAATTAATTTAACCTACAAAAAAGGCGATTTAATGCTTTTAGAAGATCATATAAATTTACAAGGTGGTTCTCCCCTAGCTTTTAAAGGTGCAAAAGATTTCGGAAATATTTTTGCTGATATGCTTGAGCCTTATTCTAAAAAAATCAACAATTTATTGAAAGATATTGCAACTTCAAACGACATACAGTTATATGAAGGAATGTACGCAAGTGTTGTTGGTCCGCAATTAGAAACCAGAGCAGAATACCGAATGTTACAAATACTAGAAGCTGATGCTGTTGGTATGAGTACCGTCCCTGAAGTTATTGTTGCAAAACAATTAAACCTTCCTTGTGCTGCTATTTCTGTTTTAACAGATGAATGTGATCCTAAAAATTTACAACCTGTAAATATTGCTGATATCATTGCTGTTGCAGGAAAAGCTGAACCAAAAATGATTACATTATTTAAAGAATTAATCTTTAAATTATAACAACATTCGGAGTTGATTTCGATAAAATAAAAACACATGAGTTATTTAGAAACTACACATAACGTATATAAAAAAGCCGCATTAACACCTGATGTTGGCTTATGTTGCACTACAAATCCTATTTGGGAATTACCTGGATTAAAAATTCCAAGAATCATGCAAGAAATGAACTACGGTTGTGGTTCGACAGTACATGCTCGTGATTTAACGAACAATCCTAAAATGCTATATGTTGGTGTTGGTGGTGGTATGGAATT
Source organism: Tenacibaculum pacificus (assembly GCF_027941775.1). Taxonomy (NCBI): domain Bacteria; kingdom Pseudomonadati; phylum Bacteroidota; class Flavobacteriia; order Flavobacteriales; family Flavobacteriaceae; genus Tenacibaculum; species Tenacibaculum pacificus. The sequence continues at coordinate 2,628,106 of NZ_CP115917.1, forward strand.
ATTGCAATTTGCTTATTTCAATAGAAATAAAGGCGGTGTAATTGGTTTAGATGTGGTAGATGAAATGTTAGAAGCATCTCGCAAAAACTTTATAATTGCTGAAGAACAAAACGATTGGTTTAAGTCTAATTTTGTTGATTTACGAAAAGGTGATGCCATGAATTTACCTGTGGAAGATAATTCTATTGATGTTGCGGCTCAAAATTGTTTGTTCAATATTTTTAAGTCAGATGATTTAAAGAAAGCCATTGCAGAAATGTATCGTGTTTTAAAACCTCATGGAAAATTGGTTATGAGCGACCCAACTTGCGAGCAAGAAATGAACGATGAATTACGAAATGATGAGCGTTTACGTGCCTTATGTTTAAGCGGAAGTTTATCGATTGCCGATTATGTAAAAGCATTAACCGATGCTGGTTTTGGAACGATAGAAATTAGAGCTAGAAAACCTTATCGAATTTTAGATCCGAAGAATTATCCTACTGATGAATTAATTTATATTGAATCGATTGAAGTTGCAGCAATTAAAGATCCTATGCCAGCAGATGGTCCTTGTATTTTTACTGGAAAAGCAGCTATTTATTATGGTGCTGATGATTATTTTGATGACGGATTAGGACATACTTTATTAAAAAACCAGCCTTTAGCAATTTGCGATAAAACAGCAAGAGATTTAAAAGCCTTAGGAAGAGATGATATTTTCTTTTCAGAATCTACCTATCATTATGATGGCGGTGGATGCTGTTAATTTATTGATATAAAACAAAGAACGAAACATTTATATAAAATTAAGAGTTTCCTTTTTTTATATAAGTTATTTTTTCAATAACTTGCTCAAAAATAACCATACTCTATAAAGAGTAATTTTAAATTACAAAAAATGAAAAATTCAATGAAAATGATTGCTGTTGTATTTGCTGCATCAACATTATTAACTTCTTGTTATTCTTATACAAGTGTTGTTGGAAAAGGAGCTCAAGGAAACTCTCAAACTACTGAGTGGAACCATTATGTGTTAGGTGGTTTAGCACCTGTTGGAGTTTCTAACTCTAAGCAAATGGCTGATGGAGCTAAAGATTATACTGTTCATACAAGACTATCTTTTGTTAATGGGTTAGTATCAGGTTTAACTTTTGGACTTTACTCGCCTACTACTACTACAGTAACTAAATAGTAAATTCTTATAAAAGAAGCGTAATTAAAATTACGCTTCTTTTTATAAATTATTGAATATGAAAAAAATTATCTTTTACATTTCTATTATACTTTCATTATTATTATTAATTAATATTATTGAAATTTTAATTACTGATTTTAATCGATTAACAGAATATGGATATGGTTCTTTAATTGGAAAAGTAATTCTTTTTGTACTTTTTTTATCTGTTGTATTTTTCACAAGAAAGAAACAAATTAAAATAACCTAAGCAAATAAGGTAGCAAAAGCTTCTTCAATTTTACCGACTAAAAGTAATTTTATAGAATGATTTTTTGAGGCTATTTTATTATATTTTGATGCAACCAAGGTTTCATACCCTAATTTTTCAGCCTCTATAATTCGTTGGTCGATTCTTGAAACTGGTCTTATTTCACCCGCTAAACCAACCTCGGCAGCAAAACACACATTCGGGTTTATTGCCATATCTTGATTTGATGATAAAATTGCAGCAACAACGGCTAAATCTATTGCAGGATCATCAACATGAATTCCTCCTGTAACATTTAAAAAAACATCCTTTGCTCCTAATTTAAATCCTGCTCGTTTTTCTAAAACAGCTAAAATCATATGTAATCTTTTCAGATTATATCCTGTTGTAGATCGTTGTGGCGTACCGTAAACGGCTGTACTTACCAATGCTTGGATTTCTATCATTAACGGGCGTACACCTTCTAAAGTTGATGCAATTGCCGTTCCGCTTAAATCGGCATCTTTTTTAGAGATTAATATTTCTGATGGATTAGAAACTTCTCGTAATCCTGTTGATAACATTTCGTAAATTCCTAATTCGGCTGTTGAACCGAATCGGTTTTTTTGAGAACGTAAAATTCTATAAGTATGATTTCTGTCTCCTTCAAATTGTAAAACAACATCTACCATGTGTTCTAAAATTTTAGGTCCTGCAATATGTCCGTCTTTATTAATATGTCCGATTAATAATACTGGAGTTCCTGTTTCTTTAGCAAATTTTATAAGTTCTGCTGATGTTTCTCGAATTTGAGAAATACTTCCTGGTGAGGCTTCTATAGAACTTGTATGTAATGTTTGAATAGAATCTATTACCAGAACATCGGGTTGAACTTGTTCTATGTTTTTAAATATTTGTTGTGTACTCGTTTCTGTTAATATTAAACAATTAGAATTGGTTGATTGTAAACGTTCAGCACGCATTTTAATTTGCGATTGACTTTCCTCTCCTGAAACATACAATACTTTTTGAGGAATATTTAAAGCGATTTGTAATAATAAAGTCGATTTTCCGATTCCTGGTTCTCCTCCTAATAAAACAACTGCACCTTTTACAATTCCACCACCTAAAACAGTATCTAATTCGTTATTTTGAGTTACAACACGCTCTTCTGTGTTTACTTGAATATCTTGTACTTTTAAAGGTTTAGATACTTTTTTAACTACGTTTTCAGGCGTTTTCCAAGCTCTTTTTTCTTCTTTTTCAATAACTTCTTCAACAATAGTATTCCATTCTTTACAGGTTTTACACTGCCCTATCCATTGTGCATGTTGAGATCCGCAACTTTGACAGAAAAAAGTAGTTTTTGTTTTAGCCATTTGAAATAAATTGAAAGTTTTAAAATATCGTATTAATAAAACTCAAAGTTACAAACTTAAATAGTTTATAATCAAATTTTAAAAAGTAACTGCGTTAGCGATTGAATGGCATGTTTGAGCTCTTTTTTATTTTTTTCTTTTCGAAAAAATAAAAAAAGCGAGTAATGAAAGCGCGACCTGCAAGGTAACGCCCAATAAATTATTCTTATTTTTTGTTTTTATTATAAATAGGTAAAAATAGAAAAGCTAATCCTCCAAAAATAATAATCATAGCTGTTTGAGCTGTCCACATAATCCAACCAAAAGCGGTTGCAGGTTCTTCGGATACGCCAAATAAAGCCAATGCTCCTGCTACAGCGATTGGATATAAACCGATACCTCCGTTGGTGGCTGCGATACTAAATCCGCCAGCAATAAAACCGATTAAAACACCTCCTAAAGGAACATTTAAACCACTAATTGCAGGAATTGTTGCCCAAAACATTAAAACATACATCAACCAAATAAATACTGTGTGGAATATAAATGCCCACTTATTTTTCATTTTGAAGATGCTTGTTACCCCTTCGACCAATCCTGAAATAAAGGTTTTAATTTTTAAACCAATTCCTGAACTTGCCTTTTTAACATAACGGGTAAGTAAATAAAATCCAAGAATTAATACGGATAAAATAATTCCGATTCTTATGGGATCGAAATTTTGAGTAAGCAAATTGTAAATAAAATCGAACTGAAGAAAAAGTGTAATAGTAATGATACTTAACATCATAATTACATCGGCAATTCTTTCGGCTACAATAGTTCCGAAGGCTTTTTCAAAAGGGATATTTTCGTAATTTGTCATAACCGCTGCACGAGAAACTTCTCCAGCTCTTGGTAATGCTAAATTAACTAAATAACCTACCAAAACGGCTAAAGTGCTATTTCCAAAATCAGGTTTATAGCCCATTGGTTCTAATAAAAACTTCCAACGATATGCTCTTGATAAATGACTTAGAATTCCAAAAAACAAACCTAAAACAATCCAACTATAATTTGCTTCTTTAAAATATTCTATTAAAATATCAATAGAAATTTTAGAGATTGAATACCAAACTAAAAAACCGCCCAAAATGAGCGGTAATATGATTTTTAAGATTTTTTTGAAATTCAAAATTATGTAAGGGTATTATCTGCTTCGTTAGGAAAAACTAAAGAAGGTTTAAATTTCTTAGCTTCTTCTAATTCCATAAACGCATACACGATTAGAATTAATACATCACCTTTTGCTACTTTTCTTGCCGCAGCTCCGTTTAATGTAATTTCGCCACTTCCTCTAGGTCCTGGAATAGCATAGGTTTCTAAACGTTCTCCATTATTGTTATTCACAATTTGAACACGTTCACCTTCTATAATTCCTGCTGCATCCATTAAGTCTTCGTCAATGGTAATGCTTCCTATATAATTTAAATCGGCACCGGTAGCTTTTACACGGTGTATTTTAGATTTTACTACTTGTACTAACATACTGCAAAAATAGTTTTTTAATGATTAATGATTTGTTTTTGACTGAATTTATTTTAAGCGAATATTATCTATCAATCTTATATCGCCTGCAAAAACCGCAATAAACGCACGGTATTTATGATTTGATTCTTTGTTTTTAACAGTTTTTAAAGTTTTTTCATCTGCAATAGTAAAGTATTCTAATACTAATAATGGATGATTTTTAAACTTTTTCTGTATCCACTTTGTAACTTCATCTGCACTTTTTGTGCCAAACTTCTTTTTTGCCTTCTTTAATATTTTATAGATAAATGGTGCAGATTTACGGTGTTCTTTTGTTAAACGAGTATTTCGAGAACTCATAGCCAAACCATCTTTTTCCCTGTAAATATCACATCCTTTAACCTTAACCGGGATGTCAGTGTTTTTGAACCATTTTTTTGATAATCTGAAACTGTTGAAAATCTTTTTTACCAAAATAAGCAGTATTCGGATTTACAATTTCAAATAATTTTTTGACAATAGTACCAACTCCATCAAAATGACCGTCTCTAAATTTCCCTTCCATTTGATGTTCTAATCCATCAAAATTGAAGTTTTTAGCATCCACAACCTCGCTATATATTTCTTCTACAGAAGGAAAAAATAAAACATCGCACTGAACACTTTCTAATAATTTAATATCTTCTTCAATAGTTTTAGGATATTTTATAAGATCTTCCTCATTATCAAACTGAGTAGGATTTACAAAAATACTGACAACCGTAATGTCATTTTTTTTCTTTGATTTTTTAATAAGCGATAAATGACCTTGATGTAAAGCTCCCATTGTAGGAACGAATCCTATTGATTTATTCTCTTTTTTTAAGGGAGATAAAAATGCTTTTAATTCTGATTTAGTTTTATAAACTTTCATTCTATTATAGTTGGAATACGTGCAAAATTAGCAATTTAACATCATTATAGCATAAATTTTCGTATTTTTGCGCATTCAATAAAATAGACCGATTTAATGAAGGATAAGAGAATATTATACGTTTCATCAGAGGTAATACCCTATTTACCGGAAACAGAATTATCGTCTACTGCATTTAATGTTGCTAAAAACGCACATTCTAAAGGAGTTCAAACCCGTATTTTTATGCCTCGTTTTGGGGTAATTAACGAACGAAGGCATCAATTACATGAGGTAATTCGTTTGTCTGGAATGAATTTAATAATTAATGACATGGATATGCCATTAATCATTAAAGTTGCTTCAATTCCTAAAGAAAGAATGCAGGTCTATTTCATTGACAATGAAGAATATTTTAAGCGTAAAGCGGTATATTCTGATGAAGATGACAAAATGTTTGATGATAATGACGAACGTATGATTTTCTTTGCAAAGGGAGTTGTAGAAACTGTTAAAAAATTAAACTGGGCACCTGATGTAATTCATATTCACGGATGGATGGCGTCTTTACTTCCATTATATTTAAGAGAATTTTATAAAGAAGAACCATTATTTACGGAAAGTAAAATTGTAACTTCGATTTATCAAAATAATTTTGAAGGTGAGTTAAATAGTGAATTAGCAAATAAAGTTCGTTTTGATAAAATTGACGAATCAAAAATTGCAACTATTGTAACACCGAATCAAATTAATATCTTAAAAAGTGCCATTGAAAACTCAGATGCTATTGTAAAAGGTAGTGAAGTTTTACCTGATGAAATTAATGATTTTATTGCCGAAAAAGCAACAAAAGTCTTAGAATTTCAATCAGAAGAAACTTTAACAGAGGCGTATTTAGATTTTTACAAAGAAAATGTTTTAGAAATAAGTGAATAAATAATACAAATGATTAGAAAAATTGGGGTTTTAGGTATTAGCTTGTTATGTTTAGCTACTATAATATCATGTGAAAAAGATTTTAACGATGTAGGTGGTCGTGTTATTGATAACACAAAATTTGAAACTGGCGAACTATTATTAGATGTCGCTATTGAAAAAATTGATATATCAGACTCAAATACTAACGATGCTTATAAAGCTGTTAGAGCAGATAATATAAGTACTACTGTAGGTGAGTATTGGCTAGGTGTATATAAAAATGGGGGTTATAAAGGTATTGAAGCGTCTATTATTAGCCAATTAAAACTATTAAATAATCCTAAAATAAAAGATACAAAACCTGCTACAAAAATTGGAGAAATAGACTCTATTTATGTACTTGACAAGGTTATTCTTAAAATACCATATACAGCAACCAATATAGGCAAAGAAACTGATGGAAAACCTAAATTCAGGTTAGATTCTATTTTAGGAGATATTAGTATTCCTATGCCTTTAAATATTTACAGAAACGGAACGTATTTAAGTGAACTAAATCCTAGTAATCCAGCTAACCAAAATAGTTTTCAATCTAATCATTCTTATATTAAATCTGAATTATTAAATGAAAATACTGGGTTTACATTTAAACCTAGTCCAAAAGATACAATGCTAATATTAACAAGAAATATTAGTAATGGTAACACTTATAAAGACACTATAAAATTAGCAAATAAAGCGCCATTTTTAACTATCCCTTTGGATAAAGAAAAAATGAAAACTATTTTTTGGGATAAATTCAAAGACACTGAGTTTTCTTCTTCTAGTACTTTCAACAACTATTTTAGAGGTTTAATTATTGAAACGGAAGGAAGTAATGGTACTATTTTCCCTCTTAGTTTACTAGGAACTAATGCTTCAGTTAGCGTTGATTTTCTTTATACAATTACTACTTTTCAGAAAAAAGAAGGAGAAGCTACTTTAGTATTAAAAGATACCTTACCAAACACTTATTCCTTCCCTTTATCAGGTATAAGAAACAGCAAATATGTGATGTCACCAGCAACTACAGCTGTACCTTCAAATAATTTTGTAATACAAGGTACTGCTGGAACTATGGCAAAAGTTACAATATTAAACGAAAGTAAGCTTCAAGAGTTAAGAGATGATAAGTTATTAATTAATGATGCTTCTTTAACTTTTTATGTCAATCAAAATATTAATACGAATAAAAATATAGTACCTCAAAAGTTATTTATTTATCAAAATATAGATAAAGGAACTAAAGGAATTGTTCCAACACAATTAACAGATGCTTATAAAGAAACAGCTACTTTTGGTGGTTATATTCAATTGTCAGAGGATGATAAACCTGAGAAATATTCTTTTAGTATAAAAGATTATATTTCTGACTTATTAGATGGTACAACAAGTGATATTGAACCTTTAATATTAAAAGTATATAATAACCCTACAGATAGTGCTATAAAAAATAATGCTATTGATGTAAATGTTAGAACATATAATTGGAATCCTAGAGGAGTTACATTGTTAAACGGAAGTGAAACTGCTAACGGAGTAAAAAGAGCTGTATTAAAAATATCATATTCAAAAGAAAAATAAAACATTGCTATGTGTGGAATAACAGGATATATAGGTCATAGAGAAGCATACCCAATAGTTATAAATGGGTTAAAACGCTTAGAATATAGAGGTTACGATAGTTCAGGAATTATGATGTATGATGGAGAATCAATACATTTATCTAAAACTAAAGGTAAAGTTTCTGATTTAGAATACATTACTAATAAAGACGAAAAAAGAAAGAAAGGAAATATAGGTATTGGTCACACACGTTGGGCTACTCATGGTGTACCTAACGATACTAATTCTCATCCTCATATTTCTGAATCTGGAAATTTAGTTATCGTTCATAATGGAATTATTGAAAATTATGATACTATAAAAAAAGAATTAATATCAAGAGGATATACTTTTAAAAGTGATACTGATACAGAAGTATTAGTAAACCTTATAGAAGAGGTTCAAAAAAATGAAAACTGTAAATTAGGTAAAGCTGTTCAATTAGCACTTACAAATGTTATTGGAGCATACGCTATTGCTGTTTTTGATAAAAATAAACCTAACGAACTAATTGTTGCTCGTTTAGGAAGCCCTATTGCAATAGGTGTTGGAAAAAATAATGAAGAATTTTTTGTTGCTTCTGATGCTTCTCCTTTTATTGAATATACTAAAAATGCTATCTATTTAGAAGATGGTGAATTAGCTATTATCAAAAAAAATAAAGGAATAAAAGTTCGTAAAATTGAAAATGACAAAGAAATTGATACTAATATTCAAGAACTTCAATTAAGTTTAGACCAAATTGAAAAAGGTGGATATGACCATTTTATGTTAAAAGAAATTTACGAACAACCAAAGGCTATTATAGATACTTACAGAGGAAGAATGTTACCAGACAAAGGTATTATTCGTATGGCTGGTATTGATGATAACATTTCTAAATTTAAAAATGCAAGTAGAATTATTATAGTTGCTTGTGGTACTTCTTGGCATGCTGGTTTAGTTGGTGAATATCTTTTTGAAGATATGGCTCGTATTCCTGTTGAAGTAGAATATGCTTCTGAATTCAGATACCGTAACCCTATTATTAATGAAGATGATGTAGTAATCGCTATTTCTCAATCAGGAGAAACTGCCGATACTTTAGCTGCTATTAAATTAGCAAAATCTAAAGGAGCATTTGTTTTTGGTATTTGTAATGTTGTAGGTTCTTCTATTGCAAGAGAAACTCACGCTGGTGCTTATACACATGCTGGTCCTGAGATTGGAGTTGCATCAACAAAGGCATTTACTACACAAATAACAGTACTTTCTTTAATTGCTTTAAAATTAGCTAAAGAGAAAGGAACATTGTCTAAATCTGCAGTAAATAATTATTTACAAACATTACAACAAATTCCTTCTCAAGTAGAAAAATTATTACAAACTAACGAGCAAATTAAGGAAATTGCAAAGGTTTATAAAAACGCTAAAAACTGCTTATATTTAGGTAGAGGATTTAACTTTCCTGTAGCTTTAGAAGGAGCTTTAAAACTTAAAGAGATTTCATACATTCATGCAGAAGGATATCCTGCTGCTGAAATGAAGCATGGTCCTATTGCTTTGATTGATGAAAATATGCCAATTTTTGTAATTGCAACTAATAAAGGGCATTACGAAAAAGTTGTTAGTAATATTCAAGAAATAAAATCTAGAAGTGGTAAAATTATCGCTATTGTAACAGAAGGCGATACTACAGTAAAAGAAATTGCAGATCATGTAATTGAAATTCCTGATACTGATGAAGCTTTTACTCCGTTGTTAACTACAATTCCTTTTCAATTATTATCGTATCATATTGCGGTATTCTTAGAAAAAAATGTAGATCAGCCAAGAAATTTAGCAAAATCTGTAACTGTTGAATAAACAGTTATAATCATAATAAAATAGAAAATCCTGAGATAGTATCTCAGGATTTTTTTATTTTTAAATATCATCTAAAATATATCAAAAAAAAAGCACGCTATAAATAGCGTGCTTATAATATATCAAAAAGGAATTATTATACAACTCCTTGATCTAACATTGCATCAGCAACTTTTACGAAACCAGCAACATTTGCTCCTTTTACGTAATCTACGTAACCATCAGCTTGCGTACCATACTCAACACAAGAAGCGTGAATATCATTCATAATAGCTTTTAATTTAGCGTCAACTTCTTCTCTTGTCCAGTTATAACGTAATGAATTTTGACTCATTTCTAAACCAGATGTTGCAACTCCACCAGCATTAGAAGCTTTTCCTGGAGCAAATAATATTTTTGCAGCAACAAATACTTCAACAGCTTCAGGTGTAGAAGGCATGTTTGCTCCTTCAGCAACACAAATACATCCGTTAGCAACTAATGTTTTAGCTTCTTCACCGTTTAACTCATTTTGAGTTGCACATGGTAAAGCTACATCACAAGCTACAGACCAAGGCTTTTCACCTGCAAAGAACTTAGCGTTAGGATATTTTGTTACATATTCGCTAATTCTAGCTCTACGAACATTTTTAATTTCCATAACGTGTGCTAATTTCTCAGCATCAATTCCGTCAGCATCATAAATATATCCTGAAGAATCAGATAAAGTAACTACTTTAGCTCCTAATTCGGTAGCTTTTTCAGTAGCATACTGTGCAACGTTTCCAGAACCAGAAACAACAACAGTTTTACCTTCAAAAGAATCTCCTTTAGTTTTTAACATGTTATCAGCAAAATAAACATCACCATAACCTGTTGCTTCTGGTCTAATTAAAGAACCACCCCAAGAAGCACCTTTTCCTGTTAAAACTCCAACAAATTCGTTACGTAACTTTTTATATTGACCGAACATAAATCCGATTTCTCTTCCTCCAACACCAATATCTCCAGCAGGAACATCAGTATTTGCACCAATATGACGGAATAATTCAGACATAAAAGATTGACAAAAAGCCATTACTTCTCTATCAGATTTTCCTTTTGGATTAAAGTCAGAACCTCCTTTTCCTCCACCCATTGGTAAAGTAGTTAAAGAGTTTTTGAACACTTGCTCGAATCCTAAGAATTTTAAGATTGATAAGTTTACAGATGGGTGAAAACGTAAACCACCTTTGTAAGGTCCGATAGCAGAGTTAAACTCAACTCTGTATCCTCTGTTTACTTGAGTTTCTCCTTTATCATCTACCCAAGCAACTCTAAACATTAAAGTTCTTTCTGGCTCAACCATTCTCTCTAACAATTTCTTCCCTTGGTACTTAGGATTGTTTTCAATAAATGGAATTACAGTTTCTGCTACTTCGTGTACAGCTTGTAAAAATTCTGGCTCATTAGAATTACGTTCTTTAACGTAATCCATAAATGCATTTATTTTAGATTCCATAATCTAGTTGTTATATTAGTGTATATGTTGTTGTATTAATCTTTTTAACAAATTTTGTTAGGCAAATATAATTAATTTACAATCTGTTAAATTTAAAAACATTTAAAAATTAACTAATTTTAATATTTATTTATCAATTATATAAAAGAAACAGGTATTCACTAAAAGAATTCCTATTTATATTTCATCAAATTTTAATAATTATAGATATTGTGTAAATTTGATATAAAAATATTAAATTTGCAGTCAAATTTTGGATAGATAAGATGTTAGACAAAGTAAAAGAATTGATTGGTGATGTAAAGGTTTTTCAAGCAAGTTCTAAAGAAGAAGTTGAAACTTTCAGAATAAAATACTTAGGAAGTAAAGGTTTATTAAAAGATTTGTTTGCTGAATTTAAAAATGTAGATCCAGCAATGCGTAAAGATTTTGGACAAGCATTAAACACTTTAAAGAAATCTGCTGAAGATAAAGTAACTGAACTAAATGATAATTTAGAAAGTACATTTGAACATAAAAGTTTTTATGGCGATTTAACGCGTCCATCAGAACCAATTAATTTAGGTTCTCGTCATCCAATATCTTTGGTTAAAAATCAAATTATTGAGGTTTTTAATAGAATTGGTTTTACAGTTTCTGAAGGTCCAGAAATTGAAGATGACTGGCATAACTTTACAGCATTAAACTTACCAGAATATCATCCAGCACGTGATATGCAGGATACTTTTTTTATCGATAAAAATCCTGATACCTTGTTAAGAACGCATACTTCATCGGTACAAGTTCGATATATGGAAAACAACACGCCACCTATTAGAACGATTTCTCCAGGACGTGTTTTTAGAAACGAAGATATTTCTGCCAGAGCACACTGTATTTTTCATCAAGTAGAAGGTTTATATATTGATACTGATGTGTCTTTTGCCGATTTAAAGCAAACCTTATTATATTTTACCAAAGAGATGTTTGGGAAGTCTAAAATCCGATTAAGACCTTCTTATTTCCCATTTACAGAGCCAAGTGCCGAAGTAGATATTTACTGGGGATTAGAAACTGAAACTGATTACAGAATTACAAAAGGAACAGGTTGGTTAGAAATTATGGGCTGCGGAATGGTAGATCCTAATGTATTAAAAAATGCAAATATCGATCCTACTAAATATTCTGGATACGCTTTCGGAATGGGAATTGAACGTATAGCAATGTTATTATATCAAATTCCTGATATTAGAATGTTTTACGAAAATGATAAACGTTTCTTAGAGCAATTTAAATCAGTTATATAAATAAAAATTACTATAAATATAAAAAGTTGAAAAGTTAAGAATCACTTCTACTTTTCAACTTTTTGCTTTTAACATAGATTAAATGAGAAAAGACATAAAAATACCAGGAGTTACTGATGTAGAAATTGCCATCACTTTAGAAAAAAATCCAAATGATAATTTGGATGAATGGAACGTTTATATTATCAATAAAAAAGAAGTAGATTTAGAAATGGTTGTTATCGTTTCTCAAGGATTTTCTGAAACTAAAAAAACTTCATTATTCCGAAGAAAAATTGACCTTTTAAAAGCTAAATCTTTTTCTAAATTTGAAATAATGCAACCTGAATTATTTGCTTTAGATAATCAATTTCAGGTTACTTTTTTTGAAAATAATATTTTACACGACAAAACGTTTATCTTTCAAGAAGGAACTATTCAAGAAGGATTTTTTAGAGATATTGATCTTTTAAATAAAAAAGGCGTTGTTTGTAAGTAATATTTTCACAAATAATTATTACCTTATTTCTTCTTAAAAATTGACACAATTAGCCCAAATAGGTTAATTATCTATTAAAATGAAACAAAATAAAATAAATGTTATTCTTACAGGTTGTACAGGAACACTAGGTTCACAGGTTTTTTATGAATTATTACAACAAGATAACATCAAACATATATATCTTCCTGTAAGAGAAAAAAACGGTAAATCAGCATTAGATAGAGTTCAAAAAATATTAAATAGTGATGCTTCTCCATCATTTATTACTGAAAATAAAAAGTTAATCGCTCAAAAAATTAGAGCTTTAGATATGGTTTCGTTTTTTAAACCTGAAACTTTTTTATCTAAAAATGAAACCAATTTTTTTATTCATTCAGCAGGAAGTGTAAATTTAACCACCGATAAATCGCAACGCGATGTTGTTTTTAATGGTGTTTATGAATTTACAAAAGAGGTATTTAATACATTTTCATCTTTCATTACAAAGTTCACTTATATAAGTACGGCGTTTAGTATCGGTAATATTGGCGGATTAATTGATAATGATTATCACGCTAAAAAAAAGCCTAAATACCGCAACTTTTACGAAGAAGCAAAGCACACAACCGAAAAATTTTTATTAAAAAAAGGACAAGAAAATAAGGTTTCCATACAAATATTAAGACCTAGTGTTTTAGGCGGAAATATTTTTAATAAATCGCCTTATTTTATTTCAAATTACATGGTTTATTATCTTTTAGGAAATTTTTTTTATAAAAATCCGCTTGCTAATAATCCTATTCGAATTACCACCAATTTTAAAACAGGTTTAAATATTATTCCTGTCGATTATGTCGCAAAAATAATAGCAACGGTATATCAACAAAAAATAGAACAACTTAATATTGTGCATTCTAAAAGCACAAATATTGTTACAGGAATGAAACGAATTTTAAAAACAGTAGATTTTAATAATTTTACTTTTTTAAATTCGTCAACAGGTGGTTCATTATTAAAAAGTAAAAACAGATTAGAAAACATTTATTACAAAACTATTGGATTGCATTTAAACCAATATTTAATTTCTGATCCTTACGAATATGATACTAATTTATTAGAATCAATTTTACCGATACCAAAATATAATACCGAAGATTATTTAGAAAATACCATTAGTTATGCGAAATCTAAAGATTTTAAAGGCGAAGATTGGTAAAATTTAATTTTTTATCAAAAAAAAGAAACACCTATTATAATTTATAAATTACGATAGGTGTTTTTTTTGAAGCAATTTCCTGCTTTCCGCACTCGCTTTTTTTTGAAGAAAAATCAAAAAAAGAGCTCAAACAAATGCTTCAATCAGGGCTAGTAATTTTTACTAATTTTGATAATTTATATTTAAAAATTATACTTTTTCGCTTAAAGTTTCATTTTCAAAAGAAAGTCCTTCGAAACCAGTATTCATAAAATTTCTAATATTCTGATGGTCGGTAGCTGTTGGATTTTCTAAAACATCAATAAAATAATATTGTGCAAAACAAGCCAATGCTTCTTCTTTGCTTAATTCTTGTTTTACAGCAAAAGAAAGCACTTTACACGAACCTAAATTTTGAGTACTCGCATTTTCTAAATCTCCATTTTTAAATGCTGATGGGGTAAAATTGTAGTTTTCTTCAATAACACTAATCGTATCTGAAAATTGAATATTTTTAGGTGTATTCTTTAAAGTATTTTTAAATTCTTGTAATGTCATAATTATATTTTTATTCTGATAAATAAATTGTTTACCTGTTTTATAAAATTCTTTTTTCCTGTAAAAAACATAGTTTGTCCTAAAATCAGATTAGTAAAAACCTTGTTAGCCCTTTATTTCATTAAGCATTTCAGTGTTATTGTTTTCATCATTTTAGGACAAAAAAATTATTTCATAAAACTGTCCTATAATAAAATCACCTATTCAGCTTATAATTAGCGTTTTACAGTTTTTCCTTTTTTAAAAAAACACAAACAAAAAACCTAATAAACTAACTAACTAACAGTGTTTTACACTTAAAAAACAACATTATTTAGTGTCCTATTTTAAACTGAGTCGGTACAATAATTTTACCCAAAGATAAACAAAGTCAGTTTACATAATAGAAAACTCCTTACATGGGTTCAATATTAAAGTAATACTCATTTTTAAAGAAAAATTATGTATTCATATTTAAAAGCAAGTACAATGTTAAATTTTCTAATCATATTAATATTTCCTAAATTATTGAAATTTTTAAATGCTTGGTTCTTAAAAAAATTATTTCCAGAAATGACAATTGACGATTTAATTAAATACGAAAAAGAGGCTAAACCAATGATATTTAAAAATAGGAAAAACATGGGTTTAAACTAAATAATAGTAATTTTTTACATACTAACAATTATCGTTAGATTTGCATATCTAAAATTCTAGAAATGTACAGAACGCATACTTGTGGCGAATTAACAGCCTCGCATATTAATACTGAAGTAACCCTTTCTGGTTGGGTACAAAAATCACGTGATAAAGGTTTTATGATTTGGGTCGATTTACGAGATCGTTACGGAATTACGCAATTGATTTTTGATGAAGAGCGTACTTCTAAAGATTTAATCGAACAAGCAAAAACCTTAGGACGTGAATTTGTAATTCAAGTTACAGGTACTGTTATTGAAAGAGAATCTAAAAATAAAAATATCGCTACTGGTGAAGTTGAAGTATTGGTTACTAAATTAGAAATTTTAAACCAAGCAAAAACGCCACCTTTTACTATTGAAGATAAAACAGATGGTGGTGAAGATATCAGAATGAAATATCGTTATTTAGATATTCGTCGTAATCCTGTAAAAGATAGTTTGATTTTCAGATCAAAAGTATCTATGGAAGTACGTAAATATTTATCTGACCAAGAATTTATAGAAGTTGAAACACCTTATTTAATCAAGTCAACTCCTGAAGGAGCGCGTGATTTCTTAGTGCCTTCAAGAATGAACGCAGGGCAATTTTATGCCTTACCACAATCGCCTCAAACCTTCAAACAACTATTAATGGTTGGTGGAATGGATAAATACTTTCAAATTGTAAAGTGTTTTAGAGATGAAGATTTACGTGCCGACCGTCAGCCAGAATTTACACAAATTGACTGTGAAATGGCTTTTGTTGAACAAGAAGATATTTTAAATATTTTTGAAGGATTAACTCGTCATTTATTAAAGGAAATCAACAATGTTTCTGTGGATAAATTCCCAAGAATGTTGTACGATGACGCAATGCGTTTATACGGAAATGATAAACCTGATATCCGTTTTGGAATGGAATTTGGCGAATTAAACGCAGTAACACAACATAAAGATTTTGGCGTTTTTAATAGTGCTGAATTAGTGGTTGGTTTCGCTGTTCCTGGAGGAAATAAATTCACAAGAAAAGAAATAGACAATATTATTAAATGGGTAAAACGTCCTCAAGTTGGCGCTTTAGGAATGATTTATTCTCGTATAAACGAAGATGGAACATTCAAATCTTCTGTAGATAAATTTTACGATCAAGAAGACTTAGCGAAATGGGCAGAGATTACAGGTGCAAAAGCTGGTGATTTAGTGTGTGTTTTATCTGGAGATACAAATAAAGTAAGAGCTCAATTATCGGCTTTAAGAATGGAATTAGCAGAACGCTTAGGTTTAAGAGATCCTAAAGTATTTGCTCCGTTATGGGTTATTGATTTCCCATTATTAGAATTAGACGAAGAAACTGGGCATTATCATGCAATGCACCACCCGTTTACATCGCCAAAACCAGGACAATTAGAGTTATTAGATACAGACCCTGGAGCAGTTAAAGCAAATGCTTATGATTTAGTATTAAACGGAAATGAAATCGGTGGAGGTTCTATCAGAATTCACTGACAAAGAAACACAAGCTATCATGTTTAAACATTTAGGATTTACCGAAGAAGAAGCAAAAGAGCAGTTCGGTTTCTTAATGGATGCTTTTGAATATGGCGCACCACCACACGGAGGTTTAGCTTTCGGGTTAGATAGATTGGTTGCTATTTTAGGCGGACAAGAAACAATTCGTGATTTTATCGCTTTCCCTAAAAACAATTCAGGACGTGATGTAATGATTGATGCTCCTGCTGCTTTAAATGATGCACAATTATCAGAATTAAGTATTAAATTAGATTTGAAAGAGTAATCTTTTTTAAAATATATTATAAAATCCCGTGCTTTTTAAGTGCGGGATTTTTTGTTTGATTTAAGCTTATAACTTAATCGAAATTAACATTTTAAAATCAATGAAATTTATTTAGATTAATTATATTCGTATTCAAAATTAAATAAAAAAATATGGAAAAAATTGAAAATGTATTAGAGAAACAAAACAAATTCTGGGTATTTATTATTGGTATCGTTTTAATTATTGGAGGAATATATTTCTTTTTTGATATGAAAACAACAGAAGAAGCTGGGTTACCCGTAAGAATGAAAAAAATATTTCAAATAGTCTATGATTTTGGCGGAAAATATGCAATTCTTGCAATTTTTGAGGGCTTAGGGCTTTTTGCATTAATTTCAGGAATACAACAATTAAGAAATAAACTATAATAATATGAATCAAAATACATACTACATAATAGGCGCAATTGCAGTAGTTTTTACAATATATATAATTTTTGTAATCACTTATGCGAGTAAAAGAAAGAAAAAACAATTAGAAAAATTTAATAATCTTAAACCTTTAAACAAAAGCGAAAAAAATGCATTAGTCTTTGGAGCAATACTTTCTTACCACAGAGGTGAAGATATATTAGAAATTAAACCTAAAGATTCAATTGACACCTATAAAAATGGATTAAGAGATTCTTGGGAAATATCAAATAAAGAAGAAGCTATTGAAACAATTAGTGCTTTAATTTCACTTGAAAGAAGTCAAGAATTTGATAAGTATTTATTAAATCCTTCGGATGATTTAACCAAAATAGAAAAGAAAATAGCAAAAGGCTTAAAGCTAGAACTAGAAGAAATACAGCAAGTAAAATCAACTTTTGCTTGGGATACTTGTAGAGCAATATCATTAACAAAATGGTGTTTTTGGTGTGATTATTTAACAGAAAAAGAATGTTGGAACTTTATTAATCAAGTGGTTAATACAGCACAAAACCTAGGCTCAAATTGGAAAGATTATACCATTTCATTTTTATTAGGAAGAACTATGCAAGGTTTTGATTTAGAAGATGTAATTATAGAATCTGAACAACTTTTAAGTGGTAAAAATTTACTTGGAGAAAAAGAGTTTTTAAGTGTTTACTCAAAATTTTTATACAAGTAATAACACTTTACAATACATCAGAAGCAAACATTAAAAATCTCGTGCTAATTTTAGCACGAGATTTTTTGTTACTTTTATCTTATAAAAAAACCTACAAAATAAATGAACGACAAACTACATAATCAAATTATAGATAATTACGATACGTTAAAATATGCCTTATTAAAAGCACAAACTTTTGATGAATCTCATTTTGGTTTTCCTGAAATTTATTATAAAATAATGGAAACCGATGCGCAAAGAGTCAACGCATTTAAAAAAGCTTTTGAGCTAAATAATAACTTTAAAGATGCCGTAGTTTGTGAAATTGGCGTTGGTACTTTACCGCTAACAAAATTATATATGCCACACGTTAAAAAGGCGTATTTAATTGAAAACAATCCTGATTTAATTCCTTTTATCAACAAAGAAATTGAAAAATATGATTGGAAAGACAAAGTAGAAGTTATTTATGCCAATGCACTTACCGTCAATTTACCCGAAAAAGTTGACCATGTTATTGGTGAATTAATGAGTATTTATTGTGCTAATGAATTTCAGGTGCAAATTTTTCAACATATGCGTCAGTTTTTAAAACCTGATGGTAAATTATTCCCAAATAGAATTGTGAATTTTGCAAGATTATGCGAGGCTGAAATAGATGAAAATGTACAACATTATCCTGTAATGTTTACAAGACATCAGCCGATGTTTTTATCACAACAATTTTTAGCAAATGAAATTGAATTATTAAAAGAAAAAAAAGAAGGTGTAAATTTAAGTTTTTCAGTTCCTGCTTTATTTTCAGGTACAATTAATGCCTTATATTTAGAATCGTATGTAGAAGTTACACCTGGTGCTAATTTTACAGGAACAGATAGTTTAATGCCTCCTACCGTTTTAAAAACCACCAATACTTTAGCCGTTAAAGCAGGTGATTTAATACACATCGATTTTAGTTTTAAATACGGTGATTCTCTTGATAAAATTAGCTGTATGCTTTCTTAATTTTTTAGTAAATATTATTTATTAAGATACTATTTCAATATCAAAACCAATAATATCTCTAACGCCTTTTTCAGCTAAATTTATCGGCTGAATAGGCGTTACATAATGCCATAAATCAGTTCCGAATTCTTTTTCTTCGCCAGTATCTGCTTGAAAAGCAAATTCTCCAGCTTCTAAAATCGTATTAAAAACAAGTTCTTTTTTTTCTGAAATAGCTTCAAAAATTTGAGTTTCTCCACCTAAAATATTCGTTCTATTGATAACCAAAGCAGAAAGAATATATTTTGCACCATCTTCATGAACACCTTCTGGAGAGTTTTCTCCTTTTATCTGAACATCAGAAATTGTGCGCATAAAATGACTCGTAACTTTTATCTTTTGAGTAGTTGGATGAATTTCACTTATCAAAAGAAATACTTGTTTTAAAAGGCTTTTAAATAATTCATTTTCTACGGATGCTTTTGATGCTTGTTTAAAAACACGTTTCCAAACTCTAAAATCGGATACATCTTGTTTAAATGATTTTGCTTCAATACGTTTTACACCTAAATTATCTCTTTGTTTTTCTGATGATTTCTCAACTGTAAAAGAAGAAATATTTCGTTGTCTTGTAATTTTAGAAAGGATTAAAAATTCTTTCTTTTGATTTTCTGATAATTTATCAATCCAAGGATTTAAAACATTTTTTGATAAATTTCCTTCAAAATAATCTTGATGTATTTTTTCTAAAGAAACTATATCCTCTATAAAAACCGACTTTAAAAATGCAATTTGATTATTTTTAACCAAATACACATCATCCATTAAATCAGTATCAAAAAAAAGTTTAAAAGATGCTATAAAATCGGCTTTATTAATGGCTAAATCAGTTAACGAACCAATACGAATTGGCGCTTTTATAGTACGTTTTAATTGTTCGGATATCTCTTTTTCAGTAATCATTTTTATAATACTTCTTCGGCTTCTTGAAACATCAAATATTTTTCCACTGTTTTATTTACTGGCGGTATATCTTGTTCAACAATGGTGATTAATAATTCTTTTGTTATGGGAGCAATTGCAATAATTCTGTTTGCTTGATATTCAATTATTTTTTCAAAAAGATTTCTTGCTACACGAGCATTTCCAAAATTTTTATCCTTTTTTTCGTAGAGTTTTTCAAAGATAAATAAGAGTTTTTCTTTAGCATCAGTAGCTAAAACAAAATCGTTCTTTTTACAAAAAAGTTCAAAAATAGCGACCAATTCTGTCGGTTTATAATGATCAAAAGTAAAATACCTATTAAAACGAGATTGTAACCCTGGGTTTGAATTGATAAAACTTTTCATTTCATCTGGATATCCAGCTACAATAACCACCAATTCTTTTCTGTGGTCTTCCATTTTTTTCAGTAATACTTCAATAGCTTCATTTCCAAAATCTTTTTTAGCATCTTTTGCCAAGGCATATGCTTCATCAATAAATAAAACACCATTTAACGAAGCGGTTACAATTTCTTCAACTTTTAAAGCCGTTTGTCCAACATAACCCGCAACCATTCCACTTCTGTCAGTTTCTATTAAATGTCCTTTTTCTAAGTATCCTAAATGTTTGTATATTTTAGAAATTAAACGTGCTACCGTAGTTTTCCCTGTACCTGGAGGTCCCATAAAAACAGAATGCAACGAATTATTTACACTTTTTAATCCTTCGGATTCTCGTAATTTTTGAACCTTTAAAAAATTCGATAATTCAGAGATTGCACCTTTAATATTGTCCAATCCTACCAATTGATTCAATTCCTCTAAAACTTCTTCTAAAGTTTCATTTTCATCAATTTCAACCTCTTTTACACCTTGTAATTTTTCCTTCGGATGCTGTAACTTATCGTTTATATTTTTGAGTATTTCTTGTTCTTTTTCAGATACTGTTCCATCTGCTTTTACGATTAAAGAAGCAATTCGATATAAAAAAGCAGCTGAATTTGAAAAATGTGGATTCTTTAATCGCTTTAAAATTAGTGGTAATAAAAACTCATTTTTATAGGTATCTCCTAAATCAAAAAGAGTGGCTTTTTTTATAATTTCAATATTTTTATCAAAACTATCCGAAGCAACAAATTCATTTATTCGGGCGATACTCAAACTACTGATAATATCCTTTCCTTGTAATTTTTCAAACAAAAAAGCGAGTAAAAACTTAATTCTTAGCGTTGCTACTTTATTTTCTTCACTTGTTAAATTACAAACTTTATTAAATACTTTAATAATATCTTGTAAAATAATGTGTTCGGCGGTAAATTTTACAGCATCATCGGTTTTAGTTACAATATCATTAATTACTGTTGAAAACCGTTTATTATTATTTAAATCGTCTGCTAAATTTTGAATTTTATCACCTTCATTTTTTAAAATTTCTAAAAAAGAAGCATCAATATCAAAATTAGTAGCACTACTTTCTTTTTGATTTACAAAGCGTTTAAATTTATCAGTAAAAGAAGCCAAATTTTTCTTTTCTTCATTTACTGATAAACCTAAATCACTCACCAAATTTCTTATTAATGATAAATGTTCTTTATCAAAAGAAAGGAATTCCTCATTTTTTAAAGCCGTAATTTCTAATAAATACGTATTGCTTTTTGTGTGAATATGTTTTGAGGTAATTACAAAATCGAAATTATTGCTATCTTTCTTTGACGAATAAAGCAATAATAAATCTTCATCTTTAATTTTCAGTTTTGAAAAATCCGCAGAAATAGCTATTATTTTTAAAGGATTTACCAATTTCCCTTTAAAAAAATAAGGCGTATCTTTTGAAGATAACTTCTTAAAAAACAGGTCGATTATTTTATACGATTTTGTACTATTCATAGACTATTGATTATTAATTTTCTGAATCTATTGCCATCATTGCATCTTCTACTTGATGTACTAATTCATCAAAATGAGGCAATCTTTTAGTTTCTCTATTTCGTTGAAAAGGCAAATCGACATTAATATGTTTTACAAAATTTGATGGTGCGTGTTTCATGATATAAATATCATCGGCTAAATACACCGCTTCCTGAATGTCATGTGTTACAAACAAAATAGTTGGGCTAAATTTCTCCCAAATATTGATTAATAAATCTTGCATTTGCAACCTTGTTTTAACATCTAAAGCTCCAAAAGGCTCATCCATCAATAAAATTTCTGGATTCGACATTAAACTTCTCGCAATCGCAATTCTTTGTAACTGTCCTCCTGATAAATTAGGATATTGTGCATACTTTTTTTGATGTCCATCTAAACCTACTAATTGAATCATTTCCATAGCACGTTCATCACGTTCTTTTTTAGAAATCCCTTCAAATTTCAATGCCAAACCAACATTATCTAAAACGGTCATCCAAGGTAAAGAAGAGTATTGCTGAAAAACCATACTCACCCTATTTTCTTTGCTAACAGGTTGCCCTTTTACCAAAACACTTCCTGATGTTGGTTGTTGTAAACCTGCAATATATCTTAATAAAGTAGATTTTCCACAGCCCGACATTCCTAAAATAACGGCAAATTGCCCTTGCATTGGTTTATCTTCAATTAGTAAATCTAAATTTTGAATAATTTTAGTTTGTCCGTTATTATACGACTGCTCAATATTGCGCAATTCGATAAGATTAGACGCCTGTGGGTTATCTGTAAATAGTAAGCTCATGGTTAACGTTTGTTTGTATTAATGTGTTTGTAAGGAAACAATAGTTTATCTATAATTACAAATAATCGATCTTGTACCACGCCAATAATAACAATGATTATTAATATTGCAAACGCCTTATCTATTCTACTTTGTCTTTTTGCTGTCCAAATTAATTCACCAATTCCACCGCCTTTATTTAGCATTTCTACGATGGTAATATACGTCCAAGAAATTGCGGTTAAAACTCGAATATCATCAATTAATTTTGAAAACACATACGGCATATATACCGATTTTATGGTTTGCCATGGTGTTGCTCCTAAAGTAAAAACAGTGTTTAAATATACTTTTCGAACTTCATCAATACGTTGAACCACCACAGGAATTAAATAAACGATAATACCAAAAGCTAAAAAACTAACTTTCATTTGACTTCCTAAACCGAGCCACATAATAAAAATTCCTGTTACAGCTGTTAGCGGAATAAAACGATATGAATCAATTATTTTGCTAAACAAACCTCTAAAAAGTGGAATTAATCCTAAAAGAAAACCAACAGGAATTGCAATAATAATGGCTAATAAATATCCTAAAAGATTTAATTTAATTGATAAAAAAGTATTTCCAATAACATCATCATCTTTATTTAATTCAGGAAAAGCTTTGATTACTTTTATTGGCGAAGGTAAAATAGGATATACTTTATTTTTAACTAAACCGAATCCTTTTAAATCATCAATACTTTTTGTTTCTAAAAGTGTGTAATTAGCAACTAAAAGTGAATCGCTTTCATAGTATTTTCTATTTTCTTTGGATAAAGAAGTAGGTGAGATCGTGTCGTTTTGGGTGATGATAGTTTTAGATAAAACTTCAGCTAATAAAAACCAAAACAAAATAAGAATTACGCTTCCCAAAATGGTTAGCGTAATTCTTTCTTTTGATGCGAGTTCTCCTCGTAACTCAAATAATTTTTTATAGTTCATTAGTCTACAACTAATTCAAAATCGGTTCTTCTATTTTTTGCTTGACAATCTTTATTCTGATTTCTCTCACAACCAGCAATTGGTTTATCAGGACCATTTCCTAAAATGATAAACCTATTTTTAGGCATATTATGTTGATCGATTAAATAATTAGCAACCGACTGAGCTCTTCGTCTAGAAAGTAAAACATTAGAACTTCTTTTTCCAACATTATCAGTATTTCCTTCAATACGGATGCGTGTATTTGCAAAAGCTTTTGCTATTGGCGTAAATTGCACGTCTATTAATTGCTTTGCATTATCGCTTAAAATAAACTGACCAGTTCTAAAACTGATACTTACTTTTTTTGATGATAAAGATGCTTTTTTAGCTAATTTATCATTGGCTTTAGAAAATTGTTTTTCTTTTTCTGAAACATGATTTGCTCCTGTTAAAGAGTTGGTTTTTGTTACTAAATCTTTTGTTGAAAGTAATCTCCAACTTTTTGCACCTGAAGTATTGTATCCTAAATTTTGATACTTTACTTTCATTTTATTGTACAAGTTTTCACCAGTTACACCGTTGTAATTATTATTTAATCCGAAGAAATTTTGATTATCTCCATGTGTAGCTAAACGTACATTATTAATCGCATCATAACAAAAACCTTCTGGTTGCGATAAACCTTCAGCTAAAATTTTAGCGGCTTTCTTTTTGTTAGCATCCGAATTATTAAGTTCAGAAGCTCCAATCATCCAACCTTCGTATAATTCTCTTAATTGCTCTTTATTATTTTCGATAAAATCTTTTTTAGCGACAAAAACATCAGCAATAATATGTGTTGCATTTTTAGTACTTTCTAAAACCCTAGCTCCTGCTACTTTTTGAACACAATCAGCATCATCTGGACTCCAAACAACGGCAGCATCAACAGTTCCACTTTTAAAAGCATCGGCAGCATCAATAGCACTTGGCACTTCAATTATTTTAACATCTTTTACACTGATATCTCCTGCTTCTAATAACCAAATTAAAAACGAGTGCGATGGTGTCATTGGTGCAACGGCAATTTTCTTACCTCTTAAATCGCTTACTTTATTAATTCCTCTACGTGCAACAATTGCATCTCCTCCACGACTCCAATCTGCCTGAAAAACAACTTGCGGTTGATATTGCGATAATCCTGCAACTTCGGTAGGAAAAGCATCAATAGTTGCCCACATTAAATCGATATCGCCATTTTTAAACGCATCACGAGAAGCATCAAAATCATCAATTACTTTAAAATTTACTTTAAATCCGTAATCTTTATAAAATCGAGAATTTGTATTTGCTCTAAAACCTTCATTAAAATATTGTCCACCAGCATAACCTCCCCAAGTAACAACTCCGATATTTAACACATCTTGATACCCTTCTTTGGTTTCTGAGCTCGCAGTTACTTCATTTATTTTGTCTTTAACCTTCGGATCTCTTAGTTTATTTAATAAGAAATAAACACCTCCAATGATTACTGCAACAATTAATATTTTGGATAATGGAGTTAATTTTTTTCCTGCCATAATTTATTTTTTTATTGGTTGATTTGTTATTTAAAAGTTGAATAAATCAGTATACTGATTATTATGCTTTTTGTTTTTCTTTAATGTTGGTGCATCTAAATCTACACTATGACTGTCGTTTACTAATAAATCTTTTTGATTTCCAAGGATTAAAGAAACTCCTTCTTTTTCCCACTTATCTAATAATTCTAAACCTTCTTCTTCAAAAATTCCATTTTGTAAATCGATAGAATCCATAAAACCGTTTGACATTTCCATAAAACGCTCCATTTCACCAATTTTCATACTAACATCATCAGCAATTGCCTCTAAAGCTCTATCAAACATTTCTTTTTTATCGTTGTTTCCTGTGATGATATTCATTGCCGATTTCATAGCAGAATGACTCGCACGTATTGCCTTACGTTCTTGTTCTTTTACCATTACTTGGTCTTCAATATCTTCGACTAAAATTTCAGAATTTTCATACATTTTTGTTAATACTCTGTATAAAATTTCCATTTTTCTGTACAACTCATCTAGCTTTAAATTAGATTCTCTTAATCTTCCTGCTTTTCGAGATTTCAGAATCATAATTCCTTTTTTATCTTTCTCTTTGGCAGCACTTGCAAGCTTTAAGTTATTATTGATATTCTTTTTATTTTCATTCATTATTTGCTGTAGCCTTCTCATTTGACCTTTTAAAACAGCAATTTGTTTGTTCATTTTCTTTAAGTTATCTTTTAAATCATCAATATAACTTTTTAAAATTCCTATCGGATCAATTAAAATAAACAAACCTGTAATCCATCGCATAAACGATTTATACATGTAAAAAATCAAGTTACGCATTTTAGGATCTAAAATCATATAAATTAAAGCTCCTAAACCTGCTAAAAGTAATCCTAAATGTAAGGTGTTTTCTACAATATTAATAAGATAAGGCAATGCTTTGTATAAAAAATACATACTCCCTCCTGCTAATAAAGCTGTAAAAAACATTCCTGTTTTTCCTTCTGGTTTTTCCCAAAAAGATTTGGGTGTAAAGTTTTCCATTATTTTATATATTGTTTTATTTTTTGTGCATCTTGTTCTAATTGAGTTCTTAAATGTAAGTACGACATTTTAAAATCATTTTGAGTTTTAGTAATTTTATGGCTACTATCAGCTATCAATTTTTTTAACTCTTCAATTTGATTTTGATGCTTTGTAATTTCGTTTGTAAGTTGTTTTATTTTTTCTGATTTTTCATTAACAACCGCTTCAAACTGTGTAATTTCTTTTTCTTTATTCCCTATTTTAGCTACTAATTGCCCTTCAAAAGCTTTTGTAAAAGTGCTATTTTCAGTATCTAATACCCCAATATAATGGTTTATAGTTTCTAACAAGCTATCTAAAGTTGCTCCCATTGTAGAAGCTGCTGCATAAGTTGAACGATATTTTGTAGCCTCATCCATCGGAATTTTTTCTAAAGCTTTTAAGGCTTTTTTAAATTCTAGATAATCAAATCCTTCTAAGTTATTGTTTTCAATTGCTATTAATAATTTTTCTACAATAGCATTATCAACACTACCAGTAGCATTGAAATTTATAGGAGCTGATTTATTTATAGTACTTACTTTTTCCGCTGATTTTTTTGGTGTTTCTTTTGAAACTACCTCCTTTTTCTTCTCTTCTTTACTTTCATCTTCAGTAAAAAATAACGATTTTAAATTTTTTAACATAGTTACTCTAGTTTTAACAAATTTAAAAAAATTAACCAACTAAAAAGCCTTTATGTTCCTTGATTACTTTACCAACTTATTCCATCCTAATTTTAAAACGACTAATAAAACTAAAAATATGGCTATAAGCTGAGTAAAACTACCAATAAAGAAAACTCCTATAATTGCTTTTTGAATAAAATACGTAATTAAAAAGGTGATAAATAAGATAATAAACAACCCTGATAACTTATCAAAACCAGGAATTTCTTTTAAAGGAAGTGTTTTTTTGATAATTAAGAACAATAATATCATGGCTATTATCGGTAAATAATAGGTAACTAATTGAAGTTGCATTAAATTTTTACGCAAGAAAAAAAAGTTATAAACAACTAAAATAATACTTAAAAGACCTGGTATTGCTACAGCGTATATTAAAACGCTATACACATATAAAATTGGCGATTTAGGACGAATTATATTTGAAAATAAAAGTCCTATTAATATTATTACAAACAACAATATATAGTAATTAAGAATATTACCCGAATTGGTGGTAAGTATGTTTATAAGATCGTATACTGTCATGTTTTTTCTTCTTTTATAGCTAACTCACAAATTTATAAGAATAATAGTATTGATTCAGTTTTTATCTAAAAAATATCAGAAAACAAATAATAATAGCTTTTACAGACCTATTTTTTTCCTTTTGATGACATCAAAAATCGATATAATTATAAAGGTTTACATTTGATGTGAAATTCAAAATGATACGCTATGGAATTTTTATACTTTATAATACCTTTACTCTGTTTTTATTTTATCAATAAAAATATCAACAAAAAATTTGAAGAACTCAATAAAACAATTACAGATTTACAAAAAGAAATTTTTTCAAAAAATACGGTTGTAGCTAATAAAAATGTAGCATCCGAAGAAGAAAAAACTGTAATTCCTAAAGTAACTAAAATAGTAAATCCAATAATTCCTACTCCTAAAAAAGAGGAAATTATAATACCTCCTATTACTGATTCTTTAAAAGTCAATACTATTTTAGAGGATAAAAAAACAATAGAAAAACCAATTAAAGAGAAAATAAAATCAATTCCTAAAAAATCATTTTTTGAAAGATTTAAAGAAAAAAATCCTGATTTAGAAAAGTTCATCGGTGAAAATCTGATTAATAAACTTGGGATCTTAATTTTAGTATTAGGAATTAGTTTTTTCGTGAAATATGCCATCGATAAAGATTGGATAAACGAACCTGCAAGAGTTGGAATTGGTGTTTTATGTGGTTCATTAATTATGGCAATTGCACATAAATTAAAGAAAAATTACACCTCTTTTAGTTCTGTTTTAGTTGCGGGAGCTATTAGTATTTTTTACTTTACTATTTATATTGCTTTTCATGAATATCAGTTATTTAGTCAAACCGTAGCTTTTGCTATTATGACGGTAATAACCATTTTTAGTACGCTTGTTGCGGTTTCTTATAACCGACAAGAACTAGCTGTTTTATCATTAATTGGTGGGTTTTCAGCACCATTTATGGTAAGTACGGGCGAAGGTAATTATGTAGTTTTATTTACTTACATTGCTATTTTAAACATCGGAATATTAGGGATTTCTTATTTTAAGAAATGGCGAATTTCAACAATATTATCTTTTATATTTACAATAATATTATTCGGAAGTTGGTGTGGTTTAAAAATAGGTTACAAAACATTTTCACACACAGGAGCTTTAACTTTTGCAACCTTATTTTATTTTATATTTAGCATTACAATTGTTTTAAATAATCTTAGAAATAAAGGTGTGTTTTCTACGATAGAATATTTTATTTTAGTAGCAAATACCTTTGTTTTTTTCGGTTTAGGAATGTTAATTTTAAATGATTTAGAATCAAATTTAACAGGATTATTTACGTTATTATTGGCACTTTATAACATTGCTTACGCTACTGTTTTATATAAAAAATTCGGATTAGATAAAAATGCCATTTACTTATTAATCGGACTTGCTTTAACTTTTGTTACGTTAACAATTCCAATTCAGTTTGAAGGTAATATTATTACACTTTTCTGGGCTTTGGAAGCTGTTTTATTATTTTGGCTATCTCAAAAATCAAAAATAGATACCTTTAAAATTGGTGCTTTTATAATACAAGTTTTAACACTTATCAGTTTATTTTTAGATTGGGAAAAATACAGCTTTACAAAAGATTTAACTATCATTTTAAATCCGTTATTTATTGCTGGTTTAGTGGTTAGTTGTTCGCTATTTTTAACGTATTGGTTATTAAAAAAAGAGAAAGAATTCGTTATAAAACACTTTTCTATAAATATTAATTCTTATCGAAATATACTTTTGATTATCACTATTTTAATAACCTATTTTACAGGTATTTTAGAAGTAAATTATCAAGCTTATCAATTTTTAAAGAACACTTTTTCTGCGTTATCTTTTCCTCTAACATATCATTTTATATTTATTACGACCATATTATATATCGCATCAATATTAAAAAATAAAAATATTTCAAAAGGAATTTTAGTTGTAGGTATTATTTCAACAGTACTTTATATTGTTGATTTTTACCGATTACCAAAAAGCGAATTAATTGAAAACTTCTTAGAAAACACCAATACAAATTATGCTTTTTACTTTCATTATATCATTTTAAGTTGTTTAATTTATTTTGGATATCAACTATATAAGACATCCGATTTATTATTTAAGATAAAACCAAAACAACGTAAATGGTTGCCTTGGATATTTACTTTTGCCATTGTATATATTTTAAGTAATGAAATAATGATACATGGTTTACATCTTTCAAATTCTGTTGATACAGTAGCTTTATCTGAAAAATTCTCTGAATCAGAAAATGATTTTTACGCTAAGAGTAATTTTGTACACAGCCAAATATCAGCGACAAAAACACAAATTATTAAAATAGGATATCCAATACTTTGGGGAGTTTTTTCTTTTATCTTTTTAATTATTGGGATAAAAAAACAATGGAAAAACTTACGAGTAATTGCACTTTCTTTACTCGGAATTACCATTTTGAAACTTTTTATTTACGATATTAAAAACGTTTCGGAAACAGGAAAAATTATTGCTTTTATATTATTAGGAGTTTTAATTTTGATAATTTCTTTTGTGTATCAAAAATTAAAAAAA
This sequence comes from Tenacibaculum pacificus, assembly GCF_027941775.1. Lineage (NCBI taxonomy): Bacteria > Pseudomonadati > Bacteroidota > Flavobacteriia > Flavobacteriales > Flavobacteriaceae > Tenacibaculum > Tenacibaculum pacificus. The sequence goes on from NZ_CP115917.1 coordinate 2,658,278, forward strand.
TTGGTTGTTGATGAAACTACCGAAAATAAAAATACAGATGATGAAATATAGTTTATTAATTACCTTTTTTGTTTCTCTTACTACTTTTGCTCAAAATTATACAGGTAGTATTAATTCGATAAATGAAAGCGGTTTACATAAAATAATGTTACCGATAAAAGTTAGAGCTGTTAGCAACGAAAATTACAATTTTTTAAGAATTAAAGATTCATTAAAAAATGATGTTCCGTATGTTTTAATTTATAATAATGATAAAAAATTCTCAACCTTTCAGGAACTTAAAATAGCATCAAAAAATGTTATTAAAGATTCTGTAACGTCAATTGTAATAGAAAATAAATCCGCAGAAAAAACAGCTAGTATTACACTTAAAATTGCCAATACAAAAATCAGAAAAAGCTATAATGTCTACGGAAGTGATAATGGTTCTGAATGGTTTGGATTAATTTCTAATCGTATTTTATCGCCTAAAAACTCACCTAAAAAAACAGCTTCAGGAAGAATATTTTTAGAACAAACTATTAATTTTCCTTTAAATACGTATCCATTTTTACGCATTAATTTTAATGATAAAAACTCATTGCCCATAAATATTTTGGAAGCTGGAATCTATAAAAGTGAAATTTTTACTCAAAATGCTATCGAAATAAATCAACACAAACAAGAATCTATTTCTACCGAAAAAAAGAAAAAGGTTACACAACTTAAATTTACGGCTGAAAATTCACATAATATCAATAGTATTTCTTTTAAAATTGATTCCGATTTTTTTCTAAGAAACGCTAAAATTCTTGTAAAAAGAGAACGAAAAATTAAAAAACGTGTAGAAACCTACACAGAAACTATCGCTTCTTTTCAGTTAAATTCTAAAAATAAAAACTCATTTACCTTTAATAATTTAAATGAAAAAGAGTTTATTATCGAGATTCAAAATAAAGATAATCCTGCTTTAGCAATAGAAAATATTCAGTTATTTCAGAAGCCAATTTATTTAATTGCTAATTTAAAGAAAGCAAATAATTACAAAATAATAGTTGATTCTACGTTAACAAAACCCTCATACGATTTAGGAAATTTCATTTCATCGACAACAAAAAATATTTCAGAAACAAGTATTACATCATTTTCTAAAAACAAAAGTAAAACCGTATTTCCTAAAAACATACCTTTTTGGCAAACCACTATTTTTATGTGGATTTGTATTGTATTAAGTGGTGGTTTTATTATTTATTTTGCTTTTTCTTTGATAAAAGATATTAGTAATCAAGAAAAAAAACAATCTTAAAAGTTTAATTATCATTTAAAAAAGCGACCATTTTATCAGGAAAATCAGTAAAACCACCATCAATATTAGCTTCAAAAAATAATACTTGCATCATTTCTTCAAAAGAAGAAAATTCGTCTAAACTATCGGCTCTAAAAGTGTATGGATGCACTTTTAAGCCGAGCTGATGCGCCTGTGAAACTAAGTTTGTAAAAGTAAATTTATCGGCTATTTTTTCGGCTAAAATTTGCTTATACCAAGGTCCTATTCCATCAGCATAAGTTGCAAAATGTTTTAGTTGTTTTGTTTCTTCTTCAAATTCTATTAGCTGAACCAAAAACAAATCGGATTTTAATTCTTTTCGAATTCTTTCTAATTCCTTGGCATCAAAACATTGAAAAACACAAGCATCTTTTTTAGTTTTGTAACCATAATCAGAAAGAATATTTAAAGTTATTTTAGCTATATCTTTTCCATTTTTATGATGAAAATCAGGATTTTTTATCTCTGGATAAATTCCAATATTTTTGTTTGTACTATAATTTAAACCTTGAATAAGTTCAATTTCTTGATGTAAAGAATGAAGTTTAAAATTTCCTTTTCCTTTAGGAAATCGCTTTGGATAAAATTGTTTTTGTGTTTTGGTATCAAACCGTTCGGTTACTTGTAATTGCTGTAATTCATCAAAAGTAAAATCGATTACATAATACCGATTATCGGCTCTTTTTTTATCAGTAAAAATAGTAGCAACATTGGTAACATCATCTAAATAAATATCATGAATAACAATTGGAATATTATCTTTACTTAGCACCAAATCTTGTTCAATATAATCAGGATTCATAGCATATGCCATTGCTTTTGATTCCATCGTATGTTCGGGTAAATATCCTGATGCTCCACGATGTGCAATTACTATTTTAGATGATTTCATCTGATAAATATAAAAAAAACAACTGAAAAATGGTTATAAAAATTATCTTTATACCTTAATTAAAAAAAATATGGAAAACTCATTTAACAACAAAATACTCGTTGCTCAAGCATCTAAAACAGATAGAGTAGCTTTTTACAAAAAAACATATGCACACGTTGGTTTAGGTGTATTATTATTCGTTTTTTTTGAATATTTATTATTACAAAATGCAACCATCGTTGAATTTGCGTTATCAATGACGCAAGGTTATAAATGGTTATTATTATTAGGTGGTTTTATGCTGATTACCAATTATGCAGAAAGTACCGCATTAAAAACATCTGATAAAAACTTACAATATTTAGCCTATTCAGGATATGTATTTGCCGAAGCTTTTATTTTTATTCCGCTTATTTATATGGCAATTTCATACACTAATAATTTTGAAATTATTAAGCAAGCAGGAATTGTAACTTTAGGATTATTTGCAGGAATTTCGTCTATTGTATTTATCACAAAAAAAGATTTTTCGTTTATAAAAGCAGGATTAAGTGTTGGCTTTTTTATTGCAATCGCCTTAATTATTGCGGGTACTTTATTCGGATTTAATCTTGGTTTATGGTTTTCTGTGGGAATGTGTGTATTAGCTGCTGGTTCTATTTTATATCAGACTTCTAACTTGGTAAACAAATTTTCTACGGATGATTATATACCTGCTGCATTAGGTTTATTTGCTTCGCTGATGCTTTTATTTTGGTATGTTTTACAAATTTTTATGTCAAGAGATTAAAAGGATTATAAAAATAATTTGAAGCAATTTCCCGCTTTCCGCACTCGCTTTTTTTTGAAAAAAAATCAAAAAAAGAGCTCAAACAAATGCTTCAATCGGGGCTAGAAATTTTTACACGATTTTATATCTAAAAAATATATAATAACAAAAACCTCACAGATTTTTAAATTCTGTGAGGTTTTTTAATATATAAAACTCAATTATCTATAAAGATATTTTTAACTTAACATCATTTTAGCTCTTTTTACTGATGCTACTAAAATGTCGATTTCTTCTTTTGTATTATAAAAAGCAAACGAAGCTCTAACAGTACCAGGAATACAGAAAAAATTCATAATCGGTTGTGCACAATGATGTCCTGTACGAACTGCTACGCCTAATTTATCTAAAATCGAACCAATATCATACGGATGAATTCCTTCAATATTAAAAGAAATTACAGCCGCTTTATTAGTTGTTCCATAAATTTTTAAGCCTTCAATTTTTTCTAATTCTTGTGTTCCGTAGGCTAATAATTCATTTTCTTGATTCGCTATATTATCAAAACCAACAGCATTCATATAATCTATGGCAGCTCCAAAAGCAATTCCTCCACAAATATTTGGCGTTCCTGCTTCAAATTTATGAGGTAAACCTGCATAAGTTGTTTTTTCGAAAGTTACAGTTTCAATCATTTCACCACCTCCTTGATATGGTGGTAATAAATTTAATAATTCCTCTTTTCCATATAATAAACCAACACCTGTTGGTCCACACATTTTATGCGCCGATGCTACATAAAAATCAGCATCTAAAGCTTGAACATCAGGTTTTATATGTGGTGTTGCTTGCGCTCCATCAATTAAAACATACGCTCCAAATTTATGAGCTGCATCGATAATTTCTTTAATCGGATTTATAGTTCCTAAAGCATTTGAAACATGATTACAAAATACCAATTTAGTATTCGAATTTAATAATTCATGATACACATCCATTTTTAACGCACCATTTTCATCCATCGGAATTACCTTTAAAACAGCGCCTGTTTTTTCACAAAGCATCTGCCAAGGAACAATATTTGAATGATGTTCTAATGATGAAACAATTACTTCATCTCCTTCTTTTAAAATAGCCGAAAATCCTGAAGCAACAATATTAATACTGTGCGTTGTACCTGCTGTTAAAATAATTTCATACGAATGTTTTGCATTAAAGTGTTTTTGAACTTTAAGACGAGCTTCTTCGTATTTATCAGTAGCTTCTTGACTTAAAGTGTGTACTCCTCTATGAATGTTTGCATTGTAATTAGAATAATAATCTACAATAGCATCAATAACTACTTGCGGAGTTTGTGAGGTTGCTCCATTATCAAAATATACTAATTTTTTTCCGTGTACCTGTCGGTTAAGAATAGGGAAATCAGCTCTAATTTTATCTACTATAAACATAAAAAAAATATTTATAGCAAAGGTAGGCGTTGCATTTTAAATATAAACATCAAACAATTAAATTCTTACATTTGTTAAAAACTGTTTTTATATGAAAAATTTGAAAAGAGTACTATTAATTGTTATTGCAATACTTATTATTCTTGTTTATTTTAATTATCCGAAGTTAAATATATTAGCTGGTTATTCTGCTAAAAATACAGCTTCATCGGTTTTTTTAGCCGATAGAAGTTTAGCTTTCACTGATGAAAATGACAATAATTTTTCGCCTATAAATTTAACTTCTGATGAAATAAATTCCGAAGAAAAATCGGCTACAGGTTCAGTCTTTGGATTATTAGAAAGGAAAGCTATTTACAGAGAAGGTTTAGGTGCTGTTTTAATTAATGATGATTATGATACTACTAAAAAAACACCCATTCCAAAGCGTAGCAAACCTGATAATACAACTCCTTTTCCGTATGGAAATGCTAATCAAAAAGATACTATTTTTTCAAATGTTGATTACAAAAAACTAAATGAAGTTATTAATACTTTATTTAACCCTAAAAACAAAACTCGTTCGGTTGTTGTTATTTATAATGATAAAATTATTGCCGAAAAATATGCCAACGGATTTGATAAAAACTCAAAACAATTAGGTTGGTCGATGACCAAAAGTATTGCTAGTACTATTGTTGGAATTTTACAATGTAAAGGAAAAATAAACGTAGCTGATACCAATTTATTTGATGAATGGAAAAATGATAAACGTAAAAATATTACGCTTCATAATTTATTACAAATGAATTCTGGTTTAGAATGGGTTGAAGATTACAATACAATATCAGATGTTAGTAAAATGTTGTTTTTAGAAAATGACATGACTAAAACACAGTTAAATAAATCTTTAGTAGCTAAACCGAACCAAACATGGAATTATTCTTCAGGAACAACTAATTTAATATCGGGGCTTATTCGTACTAAATTTAACACGCATCAAGAATATTTAGATTATTGGTACAGTGCTTTAATTGATAAAATTGGCATGAACTCTATGTTAATAGAAACTGATATGAGTGGAAATTTTGTAGGTTCTTCATATGGATGGGCAACAGCAAGAGACTGGGCTAAACTAGGACTTTTATATCTACATAATGGCGAATGGAACGGGCAACATCTTTTTGATAAAGATTGGGTAGATTATGCTACAACACCTACTCCAACTTCTAATAAACAGTATGGCGCACAACTATGGTTAAATGCGGGTAATAAATATCCTGATGTACCAAAAAATATGTATTCTTTTAATGGATATAAAGGTCAGAATGTATTTATTTTGCCAAACCAAAATTTGGTAGTAGTTCGTACTGGTTTAACTAAAAATGCCGATGTGAATATGCTATTAAAAGGAATTATAACTTCAATTAAAAACTAAACAATGAACCCTTATTATTACGTATTATCTGTAAACGGATTTTTATTTTTATTTAGTATTATATTTTATTTTTTTCCACCTAAAAAGATAAATCCTATTTATGGATATCGTACCAATAAAACCATAAAAAACAATACTATTTGGCAATTTGCAAATAGCTTTTTTACAAAACAGTTTTTAATTTATTCAAGTATTTCATTTGTTGCAACATTAGTATTAGCTTCTATCAGTAAAAATTTAAGCTGGCAACCAATGGCGATTATGTTATTATCTTTAGCTGTATCTGTAATTAAAACAGAACAAGAAATCAGCAAAAATTTTGATGATGATGGAAATAAATTAAAATAAAAAACTTTAATCAATTAAACATAAAACGTCCTTCTTAATATATTTAAGAAGGACGTTTTTATATTTTGATAACTAAACGAATTACTTTGTATATTCTTCTTTTAACAAGGTAATATCATCAATAATTTTTTGCATATTTTCTTTTTTAGTTCCATCATAAGAACCTCTTATTTGTCCTTTTTTATCAATTAAAACAAAATTTTCGGTATGAACCCAATCATTTTCTCCGCCATCACCTTCATCTAAAACAGCAAAATAATGCTTACGTGCTAGGTTGTAAATATGTTTTTTATCACCAGTTGTTACATTCCATTTTCCATCGATAACACCTTTTGCATCTGCATATTTTCTTAATTGAGGAACGCTATCCATAACAGGAGTTACCGAATGCGATAAAAACATAATATCATCATCATTTTTATAATGCGCTTGTAATTCGTTCATATTATATGCCATAATCAAACAAATTGTTTGACAACGAGTAAAAAAGAAATCGGCTATATAAATTTTATCTTTATAATTGGCATTCGTAATGGTTTCGCCATTTTGATTTATCAATTTAAAATCACCTATTTTATGATTTCTTGATTTTGAACGTACCGATATATCGACCAATCGAGGATTAATATCCGCAGGATTATAAACAGGTAATTTATCATCTACTTTTACTAAATGATAAAAAACAGGAACACCAACTGCACAAAAAACAAGTAAAAAAATTAAAGTACTTTTTGATTTTTTAAAGAATTTTAAATCCATTTTTATTAAATTTCAGCTAAAATACAGCTAAAAAGAAGTTTTTAATATCTTATCGAAAAAAAAAATGTTAAAACAAATCTTCATATATAAATCAAACTTTTACAGCTGTATTGAAAAACGTACATTTGTTCGATTTTAAATTTAGAAATACACCTTTATGGAAATTTTAATAAAAGCAGTACAATTTATTTTGAGTTTATCGCTCTTAATTGTTTTACATGAATTAGGACATTTTATTCCTGCCAAAATATTTAAAACTAAAGTTGAAAAATTTTACTTATTTTTCGATTATAAGTTTTCTATCTTCAAAAAGAAAATTGGCGATACAGTGTACGGTATTGGGTGGATTCCGTTAGGAGGATATGTAAAAATAGCTGGAATGATTGACGAAAGTATGGATACCGAGCAAATGAGCAAACCTGCACAACCTTGGGAATTTCGTTCTAAACCAGCATGGCAACGTTTAATTATTATGTTAGGTGGAGTTTTTGTAAACTTTGTATTAGGTATTGTTATCTACATTTGTTTGATGTATGCTTATGGCGAAAAATTTGTTCCAAACGATAGTTTAAAAGATGGTGTTTGGGTACAAGACCAATTAGGTAAAGATTTAGGTTTACAAACTGGTGATAAAGTTCTTTCTGTTGATGGACAAGAAATCAGAAAATTCAGAGAACTTACAGGTGCTTTTATCAATGGAAATAACTACGCTATTGAAAGAAACGGAACTGTTATAAACAAAGAAATCCCTACAAATTTTATTGAAAAACTAGTCGATAGAGATAAAAATTCTGGTAGCTTTATTGGTGTTAGAATTCCTTTTGTTATTGCTAAAATAGCCGAAGATTCACCAAATATTAATAGTAATTTAAAGCCGAAAGATATTGTTACTGCTATAAATGGCGTTTCAATAACTTATTTTGATGAAGCTAAAATTGAGCTAGATAAATTAAAAGGACAAGAAGTTAACTTAACTATTAAAAGAGGTATTGAAAATGTAACTGTTCCTGTTAAAATTACTGAAAAAGGTAAATTAGGTGTTGCATTAGGGCAATTATCTTTAAAAGATTTAGAAAAATTAGGGTATTATAAATTAGCTGAAAAAACATATTCAATTGGTGAAGCGATTCCTGCTGGAACAGTAAAAGCGTGGTCGACGGTAACTAATTATGTTAAACAATTAAAAAAGGTTTTCAATCCTAGTACAGGAGCTTACAAAGGTTTAGGAGGTTTTATTTCTATCGGAAGTGTTTTTCCTGCCGAATTTAGCTGGGAAGCTTTTTGGAACATTACAGCATTTTTATCAATCATGTTAGGAGTTATGAATTTATTGCCAATTCCTGCTTTAGATGGAGGTCATGTAGTTTTCACTTTATGGGAAATGATTACAGGTAAAAAACCAGGTGATAAATTTTTAGAATATGCACAAATAGCTGGTTTTGTTTTATTGGTAACGCTATTATTATTTGCCAATGGTAACGATATTTTCAGAACGTTTTTTAAGTAAAAAACTATTCAATAATTTAAAAAAGGGATTCGTTTTAACGAGTCCTTTTTTTTGTTTCAACTATATTTTAAGAAGGTTTTAAGAATGTATAAAAATGATTAGAAGCAATTTCCCGCTTTCCGCACTCGCTCTTTTTTTGAAGAAAAAAAAGGAGCTCAAACAATTGCTTCAATCGGGGCTAGGCATTTGTATTAAATAATTTTTAATAGTACTAAAAAAGGAATAATAGTATCTTTTTAAACAAAAAAAGCATCGTAAAATGTACGATGCTTTTTATTATTTTATAGTAAAGTTAACTATTTATTTAACTTCTCTAAAGCTTTTTTTTCTAATTGTGCTTGATACTCTTCTATAACAGGTTTTAAAGTACTATCAGGTATTTCAGCAACTTTTATGTATAATAAACCATCAACAGCATTATTAAATTTAGGATCTACATTAAAAGCGACTAAACGTCCATTTTGTTTTACATACTTTTTAATAAGTACAGGCATACGCAATGCCCCAGGTTCAATTTCATCGATAATTTTATCGAATTTTTGCATATCTGCTTTGGTAGCATCAAATACAAAATCTTTATCGGCATCTTTTAGTTTTACTTTAAATTCTTGCTTCGGATAAATATATTGCGCCACATAAGGGTCGTAGTAATGAGATTTCATAAACTCAATCATTAACGACTTAGAAAATGCTGAAAATTTATTACTAATACTCACTCCTCCTAATAAATATTTATATTCAGGATAACGTAATGTAACGTGTACAATTCCTTTCCAAAGTAAAAATAAAGGCATTGGTTTTTGTTGATAACTTTTAGCTACAAAAGCCCTACCCAACTCCATAGAGTTTTCCATCATATTATATAACTCTGGCTCTATTCTAAATAAAGTATGAATATAAAAACCATTTATTCCGTACTTTTTAAAAATATCTTTACCTAACCCCATTCTATAAGCACCTACTAATTCTTTAGCAACGCTGTCCCATAAAAAAAGATGGTGATAATACTTATCAAACTTATCTAAATCAATGGCTTTATTTGTTCCTTCACCAATATCTCTAAAAGTAATTTCACGTAATCGACCTATTTCATGTAAAACATTTGGTATTTCTTTTGCGTTTGCAAAAAACACTTCGTAATTTTTACTTTCTAATAATCGGCTTCCTTTATCTCTTAAAGCATCTACTTCTTTAACAAATAAATCAGGAGATCTTTGAGCTGTAATATCTTTAACTTTTTTAGGTATTTTTAAATTTTGAGGTGATAATATTTTAGAAGATTCCTTTTCAAAAGGATTCGCCAACATATATGTTTTCTTTCTAATAAATTTATAAAAAGAAGGAATGTCTTTATATTCTTCTTGGTCTTTTACCGAAATAGGTTTTCCTATTCGTACTTTTATAACCTTATTTTTTTGAGAAATAGCCTCTGATGGTAATTTTGCTGTTCGTAAAGTATCACTAATTTTAGATAATAAATAAAATAAGCGACTATTTCGAGCGTGAAAATAAATAGGTATTACAGGAACTTTTGCTTTTTTAATCAAGCGTATAGCTCCATCTTCCCAAGGTTTATCAACCATTAATTTTCCATCACGATAGGTCGAAACTTCACCTGCGGGAAAAATACCTAATGGTTTCCCTTCACGTAAATGCAATAATGAATTTTTAATTCCTGCAATGCTCGATTTTGCATCCTTTCTATTTTCAAAAGGATTTACAGGCATTATATACGGTTGTAAAGGTTCAATTTTATGCAATAAAAAATTCCCTATAATCTTATAATCGGTTCTTTTTTCAATTAATATTTTCAATAATAAAACACCGTCTATTCCGCCTAAAGGATGATTAGATATTGTTATAAAAGGACCATCTTTTGGTATTCTTTTTAAATCTTCTTCTGGTATTTCATAGGCAACTTTACAATCAGCTAAAACACCATTTAAAAACTCTAAATCACTCTTATCTTTATTTTTATCATAAATTTTGTTTATCGCAGAAATGCGTAAAACCTTCATTAACATCCAACCCGTAAAAGTTCCTACAATTCCTAATTTATCTAATCCGATAACTTTAGCAATTTCTTTTGATGTAACTATTCCCATAAGTTTAAATTTGGCACAAATGCAAATATAAGCGAATTTTTACGGGTTTTACATTTTTTATTGTATAACCAACTGTGCTGTTTCTGTGTTTATTTGACTAATTATAGCTGTTCCTTTTTCACGTATTTTATTGACTGCCTGTTGGTCAAAATGACGAATTGTATAAAGAGTAACTTCTTTGTATGATTTTATCTTAAAATTAACTTTTAACTCATCATAAAAAGTATCAAATAAATCATATTTATCATCAACACACACCGAAAAACTAATCGCTGAATTTTGAATTAAATTTACTTTTAATTTATATTTATCTAATTTTTCAAAAATATCACTAATATTACTTTCAACCATAAAAGAAAAATCTTTTGCTGAAACTGATATTAAAATCTGATTTTTCTTTACAATAAAACAAGGTACTTCAGGATTTATTTTTGATCCTTTTCCCACGCAAGTTCCTTTATTTGATAGATTATCAAAAGAACGTACAAATAACGGAATATTTTTTTGTTCTAATGGCTGAATTGTTTTTGGATGAATTACAGATGCTCCGTAAAAAGCCATTTCTATCGCTTCAGTATATGATATTTCATGTAATAATTGAGTATCTGAAAATACACGAGGGTCAGCATTTAAAACTCCATCAACATCTTTCCAAATTGTAACACTTTCTGCATTTAAGCAATACGCAAAAATACCTGCTGTATAATCAGAACCTTCTCTACCAAGTGTAGTTGTTTCAGTACCTGAACTTCCTAAAAAACCTTGAGTAATGTTTAACGTGTTTTTAACAACATTAGTGTTTATTTGAATTGCTGTTTCTTCCCAATTAATTTGTGCATCTCTATAACTACTATCTGTTTTTATACAGTTTCTAACATCTAACCAATTATTTTCTACACCTGTTTCTGCTAAATAAGCACTTACAATAGTTGTTGATAATAATTCACCAAAACCAACTATTTGATCATAAACATAGTTATAATTATCTGATTTATTTTGAGCCATAAAGCCAGTTAACTCACCTAATAAATGATTAACTTTAGTGTGAATATTCGCATCTGATTTAAATAAATCAGCAATTATATTTTTATGAAAATCTTCAATAAATTTTAAAGATTCTTTTAAACTTTGTTCGTCTTTAAAATAAGCGGCAACTAATGCTTCAAAAGCATTGGTCATTTTTCCCATTGCTGAGATTACTACTAAAACATTTTCTGTACCTTCACGTTGTAATACACTTGCTACATTTCTTACTCCTGCGGCATCTTTTACTGATGCACCACCAAACTTAAATATTCTCATTACAAAACTGTGTTAAGTTGTCTTCGTTCATATGACATACTCTCCATTGATTATAAACAGTTGCTCCTGTTTTTTTATAAAAATCAACGGCATTTTTATTCCAATCTAATACTTCCCAAGCAACTCTTTTAAAGTTGTTTTTTTGCGCATATTTCATCACTGAGCCGTATAGTTTTTTACCTGCACCAATACCTCTTTTGGTTTCAGTAACCATCAAATCTTCTAAATGAATTGTTTTTCCTTTCCAAGTAGAATAACGTTCATAAAAAAGTACCATTCCTATAATTGTTCCATCTAATTCTTCAGCTACAAAGGTTTTAAACTTCGGATTATCAGCAAAACCATCTGTAATTAAAGTTTCAAGTGTAATTTTAACAGCATCTGGTTCTTTTTCAAAAATAGCTAATTCAACAATTAAATTAAATATTGATGATGCATCTTTTTTAATTCCTTCTCTAATTATAAAACTCATTGCTTCAATTTTATACAAAGATATATGTTAATACATCTTGCTAAAAAACAAATAGAAAATTAAAACACATCGTTTCTATTTGTTGAAAATTTTAAAATGTAAAATCTTTGTAAAACCGTAAAAAAGTTGGCATCTTTGTGCGCAACACAAAAATTTGACATGAACAACAAGCATATGACTCTTGGTGAGTTTATTATTGGTTATCAAAAAGACTTTAAATACTCTACAGGTGAGTTATCTCGTTTAATCAACTCTATTCGTTTAGCTGCTAAAGTGGTTAATCATGAAATTAGGAAAGCTGGTTTAGTAGATATTACAGGTGCTTCTGGTGACATCAACGTACAAGGAGAAACTCAACAAAAATTAGATATTTTAGCAAATGATCTTTTTAAACAAACACTTATTAATCGTGAAATAGTTTGCGGTATTGCAAGTGAAGAAGAAGATGATTTTGTAATTGTTGAAGGTAAAAACAAAACAAACGAAAATAAATATGTTTTATTGATGGATCCTTTAGATGGGTCATCAAACATTGATGTAAACGTATCTGTAGGAACTATTTTTTCAATTTACAGACGAATTTCTCCAGTAGGAACTCCTGTAACAAAAGAAGATTTCTTACAAAAAGGAAGTGAACAAGTAGCCGCTGGTTATGTTGCTTACGGAACTTCAACAATGTTAGTATTTACTACTGGTAACGGTGTAAATGGTTTTACATTAAACCCTGCAATTGGTACTTTTTACTTATCGCACCCTAACATGCAATATCCTGAAGTTGGTAAAATTTATTCGGTAAGCGAAGGTTATTTTACCTATTTTCAAGAAGGAATGAAACGCTTTTTAGTACATTGTAAAGACCTTAATAAAGCTGATAACAGACCTTATACAGCTCGTTATGTTGGTTCATTAGTCACTGATTTTCATAGAAATATGATTAAAGGAGGTGTTTATATTTATCCATCAACAACAATTACGCCTAACGGAAAATTACGTTTATTATATGAATGTAACCCAATGGCTTTTATTTGTGAACAAGCAGGTGGTAAAGCATCAGACGGATTTACAAGAATTATGGATATCAACCCATCAGAATTACATCAACGTGTGCCTTTTTTCTGCGGAAGTAAACAAATGGTAACAAAAGCAGAAGAATTTATGACTGAATTTTCTGCGGATGAAAAACCAGTATATTAAAGAATAACAATTATTTATACCTAAATAAATTTAGAATAAGGCAAACAGTTGTTTGCCTTATTTTTTTGGGTTAAATTTACATTAGTAAAAACAAAAAATTAACCTATTTAAAAAACAAATAATTATGGCTTTTCAATTACCAGAATTAGGATATGCTTACGATGCATTAGAACCAAATATCGATGCAAGAACTATGGAGATTCACCATAGTAAACACCATAACGGATATACATCTAAATTAAATGCAGCTATTGCTGGTACTGATTTAGAAGGAAAATCTATCGAAGATATTCTTGCTAATTTAGGCATGAGCAATGGAGCTGTTCGTAATAATGGTGGTGGTTTTTTTAATCACTCTTTATTTTGGACAGTAATGAAACCTGAAGATAGAGGTTATTTATCTGGAGAATTAAAAGATGCTATTGAAGCTAAATTTGGTTCAAAAGAAGCTTTTATTGAAGCTTTTTCTAAGGCTGCTGCAACTCAATTTGGTTCAGGATGGGCTTGGTTATGTGTTAAAAAAGGTGGTGAAATCGAAGTTTGTTCTACTCCAAACCAAGACAACCCATTAATGCCTGGTGTTGCTTGTGAAGGAACTCCAATTTTAGGTTTAGATGTTTGGGAACATGCATATTACTTAAACTACCAAAACCGTCGTCCTGATTATATTGATGCTTTCTTTAAAGTAATCAACTGGAACGAAGTAGAAAGAAGATTTGCTGAAGCTAAATAATCTTTAAGCAACTTTTTTTAAAATATAAAACTCCAAAGTATTTATTTACTTTGGAGTTTTTTTATAATTTAAACCAACTTAACTAAAGCTAAAATAATACCTAAATGAATTCCTTCATGTAAATTATTAAAAGCTATTGCCGATTCTATAGAATCTATTGTAAAACCTGTACTTGTTTCATAAGTTGTATATTCAGTAAAAATACCTGCTTCAAAATCTTCTTGTAACGTATCAGGTAATCCTATAAATAACTCCTTTACCTCTTCTAAATCTTCTTCTGAAAATGCATCCGTAGGAAATGTTCCTTTTCTGTAATTTTCAATTAATTCATCAGAAACTAAACAATTTAATCCTGATAATTTATACTGTAATAACTGTTGAGTTACTACTAAATGAGCAAGATTCCATGCGATATTGTTTTTAAATCCTTCAGGCGTTTTATGTAATTGTTCTATTGATAAACCATCAATTTTACGTAAAACTATTTCTCTTGATCTTTTTAAAATTTCAAATTGTTTATTCATTATTCTACCTATTTTAGCGTTTATCAAAGATAATTATTAAACCATGAAGAAAGTATATTTTTTACAAACTTGTGATACTTGCAAACGTATTTTAAAAGAAGTTAATATTGATGGATTTGAAAAGCAAGAGATAAAAACAAATAACATCACTGTAAGCCAATTAGAAGAAATGAGAGAATTAACTGATAGTTATGAAAGCTTATTTAATAAACGTGCAAGGCTATATAAAGAAAGAGATTTAAAAAATAAAGAAATTACCGAAGCTGAATATCGTGAATATATTTTAGAAGAATATACTTTTTTAAAGCGTCCTGTTTTTATTGTTGATGATAAAATATTTATAGGAAATAGTAAAAAAGTAATTGAAACTTTAAAAGAAGAATTAAATTAATAAAACTAAAAAAAGCTTCAAAATCTTAACGATTATGAAGCTTTTTTGTTGGCCTACAAGGACTCGAACCTTGAATGTCGGTACCAAAAACCGGTGTGTTACCAATTACACCATAGGCCAATTAATAAGTTTTGTAAATATAAAAACAATTTTTATATTTTAGTAATTTTATAAACCTACTTAAACATTTAAAAATACTAAGTTGGCCTACAAGGACTCGAACCTTGAATGTCGGTACCAAAAACCGGTGTGTTACCAATTACACCATAGGCCAATTACTTATTGCGGGTGCAAATATAACACAAAGTTTTATATCTACAAACATTTTTTATTTTTTTTATTTTAACATCTTTTTATGTACATACCTAGTAAGTCAAATTCCTTAAAATTATATTTTTGTTTTTAGTAAAAAATCAACAGTTATTAATACTTTCGTACTTATACTATATAAAACACTATGAACGATTTTAATTATAAAAAATGGAACACCCTTTTAGGCTGGGTTTCATTTGCCGTGGCACTAATTACTTATACATTAACACTAGAGCCAACGGTTAGTTCGTGGGATTGTGGCGAATATATATCTACAGCCGTAAATTTAGAAGTTGGGCATCCACCAGGTGCGCCTTTATTTCAAATGTTAGGTGCTTTTTTCGCAATGTTTAGTAATGATCCTAGTCAATGGGCTAAAATGGTGAATTTCATGTCTGGTTTAGCCAGTGCTTTTACTATTTTATTTATGTTTTGGACAATTACCAATTTGGCTAAAAAAATGGCTATCAAAAATGGAAAGTTTAGTAAAAATGAAGCCATCGCTGTTTTAGGAAGTGGATTAGTTGGTGCATTAGCCTATACCTTTTCTGATAGTTTTTGGTTTAGTGCCGTAGAAGGTGAAGTATATGCAATGTCGTCATTTTTAATGGCGTTATTATTTTGGTTAGGGCTACGCTGGGAAGATGAAATAAATACCCCAAGAGGGCACAAATGGTTAGTAATAATAAGTTTTGTAGTTGGGCTTTCGTTTGGAGTTCATATTTTATCGCTCTTAGTTATTCCTTCAATTGTGATGTTATATTTCTTCAAAACCTATAAAAACATCACCTTAAAAACAACCGCATTTGCTACTTTAATTTCCATACTTGTTTTAGCTTTTGTTTTTAAATTCTTGTTTCCGTTTACGCTTAAATTCTTTAGTATTTCAGAATTATTTTTTATCAACGAAATAGGCTTACCATATAACACAGGAACTATTATTGCTGGTATTGTTTTAATCGGGTTATTTATCTTCGGATTAAGTTATACTCGCAAAAAAAACTTAGTAATGGCAAACACTTTAGTCTTGTCAGTACTATTTATTATGATTGGTTTTTCATCTTGGTTGATGCTTCCTATTCGTGCAAATGCTGATACTGTTATTAACGAAAATAATCCATCAAGTGCTCGTGAATTATTAGCTTATTACAACCGTGAACAATATGGTGATGCTAATGTTTTTTATGACAATTATTATTCAGTTGCACATGATAGAACACAGGATACTGATCAACCTTTTAAGGATGATAAACCGAAATACGAAAAGAAAAACGGAAAATATATTATTGTAAATAAATACAAAAATATAGTTCCTAATTATTCGAGTAAACATAAAGGATTTATTCCTCGTATGGTAAATCCTGCTTCAGAACAACACTATAAACGAATTGCAGGAATTCCTGCTCGAAGTAAAAGAAGACCTACGTTTTTAGAGAACATGAAATTAATGATTGATTATCAATTTGGATACATGTATGGTCGTTATTTTATGTGGAATTTCGTTGGAAGACAAAACGATACTCAAGGACATTTAGATATTGAAAATGGAAACTGGTTAAGTGGTATCGATTTTATTGATGAAATCCGTTTAGGCTCTCAACAACATTTACCTGATGATATCAAAAATAATAAAGGACGTAATAAATACTTTTTCTTGCCTTTAATTTTAGGGTTAATCGGATTAATTTATCAATCTAAAAAAGATAAAAATAATTTATATACCCTTGCCCTATTCTTCGCTTTTACTGGTTTTGCAATTATATTCTATACAAATCCAAAGCCTTTTGAACCTCGTGAACGTGATTATGCCGTAGTAGGTTCGTTTTATGTATTTGCAATTTGGATAGGTTTTGGTGTTTTTGCTTTGTATGATTATTTAAAAAATTATGCCAATAAAAGAACCGTTGCCATTGGAGTTTCGGCAGTTTCATTATTGGCTGTTCCAGTATTAATGGGAGTTCAAAATTGGGATGACCGTGATAGAGGAGATCGTTATATTTCACAATTAAATGCACAAACGTATTTAGAAAGTTGTGATCAGAATGCTATTATTTTTACAATTGGAGATAACGACACTTTTCCGCTTTGGTACATGCAACAAGTTGAAGGCGTTCGTAGAGATATTAAAATTGTAAATACGAGTCTTTTTCAAACTGCTTGGTACATCGATCAAATGAAAAAGAAAACCTACGAAGCTGAACCTATTCCATCAAAATTAACTCACGACCAATATAAATATGGAACGTTAGATATTGCGTATCATATTCCGCATCCAAGATTTAAGGATTCTATTATTTCTATAAATAACTTTATGCGATGGATTGAAAGTGATAATGATGGAACTTATTATATTGATGAAGAAAATGATGTAAGAGAAAAATTTTATCCTACAAACAAAATTCGAATTCCTGTAAATAAAGAAAATGTTTTAAAAACAGGATTAGTTGCACAAAAAGATGCCGATAAAATTTTGGATTATATCGATATTACTGTTGATGAACAAGGTTTGACTAAAAACCGTATTTTAATGCTCGATATTTTAAATAATTTCGAATGGAAACGTCCTATTTATTTTACTGGTGGGGCAAATGCCGATGAAGAATATATTTGGTTAAAAGATTATTTACAATTAGACGGAATGTCATACAAATTTGTTCCTATTAAAACATCAAACAAAGGAAAATCAATGTTTGATATGGGGCGTGTCGATACTAAAAAGATGTACGATAACATTAAAAAATGGGATTGGAAAACCATCAATAATGGAAAAATTTATTTAGATGAACAAAGCAAACGTAACGCTATTTCTATCAGAAATAATTTAATGCGTTTATCCGAAGAATATTTAAAAGAAGGAGATTCTGTAAAAGCCAAAGATGTTTTAGATTTATCGCTATATAAATTACCGATTAAACAATTTGAACATTACAGTATTTCTTTAGGATATCCTGAATTATATTACCGCATGGGCGACATTGAAAAAGCACGTGAAACTGTTGAAACTTTAATAGATGTTTTTCAGCAAAAACTTAAATATTACAGTACTTTTAAAGATAATGATATCGATTTAATTATTGATAATTTAGAAACAAACTTGTATATGTATCAAACCATTATTCAGCAAATTACAAAATATGATGATGATATGGAATACGGTAAAAAAGCATTTAACGATTATATAAATCATGCTAGTTTGTTTAAACATTTAATGGCAGATGAGCCAGCACAACAAAAACCAAACGAAGAGTTAGATACAATTAAGCCTTAGGTTTTATGAATTTCTATCCTATAAAAATGCCAGCGATACTTCGAAAATTATTTTCAAAGTATTACTGGCATTTTATTGTTGATAAAAAAGAAATTTATTTAACTTTTGATGATGGACCAATTCCTAAAGTTACCGAATTTGTATTAGATGAATTAAAAAAATATAATGCCAAAGCTACTTTTTTTTGTATTGGAGATAACATCAAAAAAAATCCTGATATTTTCTGTCGGATAATAAAAGAAGGTCATTCGATAGGGAATCACACAAATAATCACTTAAACGGATGGAAAACTGATACAAAATCCTACGTAGATAATGTACTAGTTTGTGAAAACATCATTTCTGAAATAAGCGAAAAAACAGATGTCATAAAAAACTCAAAATTATTTAGACCACCCTACGGAAAAATAAAAGCATCACAAGGAAAACAGCTTTTAAAAAGAGGCTATAAAATTATTATGTGGAGTATACTTTCTGGTGATTTTGATAAGTCAATCACAAAAGAAAAATGCCTAAGTAACGTTGTTAAAAACACAAAAAGAGGCGATATAATTGTTTTTCATGATAGTATTAAGGCACGCCATAATTTACAATATGCGCTTCCTAAGTTTCTAGAAATATTCACAAAAAAAGGATACAAATTTAAGGCAATAATTTAAATGTATTTTTGAACCAAACCAATTAAAGTATTTGCATCTTGCTCACCTGTTTGACGCCATTGTATTTCTCCATTTTTATAAATTATAAAAGTAGGATTACCTTTAACCCTTAGAGCCGCTGCAAGCGTTTCATTTTTTCTGATATCAATTTTAATTACTTTTGCTTTATCTCCTAAAGCAGCCGCAACATCTCTGAGTATTTCTAAATTAGAATTTAAAACATTTAAATCAGTGTAAAAATTAATTAAAATAGGCTTATTATTACTTATAATCTCTCCAAATTTTGCCATATAGTATAGTTTTTAAACAAAAATTACTCTAAAAATACTATTTCTTAAACAATCTTCAAACACATAAATCAATAAAAAACAGAAAGTTAACCTTTTATTAACTCAATTACTGTTATTTCTGGCCAAATACCTACTCTACCAGGAAAAGCATGATAACCAAAACCTCTGTTTACATTAATATATCGTCCAAATTCTTTATACAAACCTGCCCACTGTTTATATACATATTGTGACGGACTCCATTTAATCCACCCAGGAATTTCAATTCCAAATTGTAAACCGTGAGTATGACCGCTTAATGTCAATTGATAATTAAAAGCATCTTTTTTTATCTTACTTTCCCAATGACTTGGGTCATGACTCATTAATATTTTAAAATCTGTTTGGTTAATTCCTTTGGATGCTTTGTTTAAATCACCTGCTTTATTAAAGCCTCTTCCCCAATTTTCAACACCGACTAATGCTATTTTTTGCCCATCTTTTTCTATATATCGATGTTCATTTAATAACAATTCAAAACCTATTTTAGGATGTAATTCTTTTATCGCTTTAAAATTAGCTTTTTTATCTGCTGGATTTTTCCATTTAGAATAATCTCCATAATCATGATTTCCTAATATTGAATATTTACCAACAGGAGCTTCTAATTTTTTAAATACATCAATCCAATCATCCATTTCATGGGCAAAATTATTGACTAAATCACCTGTAAATAAAATCATATCAGATTTTTGTTCGTTAATTAAATCGACAGCATAGCTTATTTTTTCTTTATTAGTAAAACTTCCCGCATGTATATCGGTAATTTGTGTGATTGTAAAACCGTCAAAAGCTTCGGGTAAATCTTTAAATGATAATTGATATTTTAGTACTTTATAATTATACTTTCCTTTAAAAATTCCATATAATAAACCCGCCAAAGGAATCGATGCCATTGCCAAAGCTACTTTTGCAATAAAAGCTCTTCGCCCTGCTAAAGGTTTTGTTTCTTTTGATGATAAATATGAAATTCCTTTTTGAATCCATCGAAAAACATCTTCGCCAAACAATACTAATAACATAAATAACTTAGGAAGTAAAACGACCAAAAGCATTCCTACTGCCCATTGAAAATCTTTTGTTTGTCCCGAAGTTCTATCCGAAGTAAGTATCACATAAAAAAAATTAACATACGCCAAAACTCCAATAAACAACCATCCATAGCGAATAAACTTATTTTTAGTGATTGTTTTTATCGCTTGAAAAGCATAAACCTCAAACACAATAACAACTAATGATATAATGATAATAGATGCAAAAAAACGAGACATAAAGCTATATTTAAAAGTAACACAAAGATAGGTTGAATATTAAAAATCAATTTTCAACATCTTGTTAAAGTTTTGTAACTTTACCCGCTAATTAACAAAGGTATTTTAATGCCTTATTTTTTTCATATTTATTTACGATTCAAACGTACTTCAACAAGTTTAACACATACTTAATGGCAGATCAAAAACGACTTTTTTTACTAGATGCTTTCGCATTAATTTTTAGAGGATATTACGCTTTTATTAAAAATCCAAGAATTAACTCGAAAGGAATGGATGTTTCCGCTATTTTGGGTTTTACAAACTCGATGTTAGATGTTATAAAACGTGAACGTCCAGACCATTTAGCTGTATGTTTTGATCGTGGTGGTTCTGTTGCTAGAAAAGACGCTTTTCCTGAATATAAAGCAAACAGACAAGAAACTCCTGAAGCAATAAGAATTGCAATTCCATATATAGAAGCAATGTTAGAAGCTATGAATATTCCTGTAATTGTAAAAACAGGATATGAAGCTGATGATATTATTGGAACGCTTGCCAAAAAAGCAGAAAAAGAAGGCTATCAAACTTTTATGGTAACACCTGATAAGGATTTTGCACAATTGGTTTCTGAAAATATTTTTATGTATCGCCCTCGTTTTGGTGGTGGATATGAAACTTGGGGAGTTGCCGAAGTTCAAGAAAAATTTGGCGTAGAACGTCCTGAACAAGTTATCGATTATTTAGGAATGATGGGAGATTCTGTTGATAATATCCCTGGTTTACCTGGTGTTGGAGAAAAAACAGCAAAAAAATTTTTAGCACAATATGGTTCTATGGAAAATCTGTTAGCAAACACAGCAGATTTAAAAGGGAAAATGAAAGAAAAAATAGAAGCAAATGCTGAATTAGGTCTTTTATCAAAAGAACTTGCTACTATTATGTTGGATGTTCCTGTTGATTTTCATGAAGAAGATTTTGAAATGTGTCAGCCTAACATTCAAGCAACTGCCGATATTTTTAATGAATTAGAATTTAAACGTTTATCAGATACTTTTGTTAGAATATTTAAAGCTGCTGTTCCTGTAAAAGCAGGTGAAAAAACATCCGAAGAAAATACCGAAAATAAAGAAGAAACAACAGCTAAAGCAATTTCTGCTACAGATTCAGCTGGACAATTTGATTTGTTTGCAGCTCCAGGAACTGGAACTGTTAGTAAAGAAGCAGTTATTTCAGGGTTTAAAACTATCGAAAATACGCCTCATTTTTATCAACATATAAATTCTCCGATAGCAAGAAAATTATTATTATCAAAATTAATGCAACAAACGGCTGTTTGTTTTGATACAGAAACTACAGGTTTAAAAGCTTTAGAAGTTGAATTAATCGGGATTTCTTTTTCTTGGGAAATAGGAAAAGGATATTATATTTATTTCCCTGAAAATCAAGAAGAAACAACCGCTATTTTAGAAGAATTTAGTCCGTTTTTTGAAGCATCAACAATTGAAAAAATTGGACATAATTTAAAATACGATATCAAAGTTTTATCAAATTATAAAATTACTGTTAAAGGAAAATTATTTGATACCATGATTGCGCATTATTTAATTAATCCTGATATGCGTCATGGAATGGATATTTTAGCCGAAACATATTTAAATTATCAGCCTGTTCCAATTACTGAATTAATCGGAAAAAAAGGGAAAAATCAACTTTCTATGCGAACTGTTGAAATTGCCAAACAAACCGAATATGCCGTTGAAGATGCAGATATTACCTTGCAATTAAAAGAACATTTTACAAAAGAGTTAGAAAGTGGAAATGTAACCAAGTTATTTAATGAAATTGAAACACCTTTAGTTTCGGTTTTAACGGCTATGGAAATTGAAGGTATCAACTTAAATGTGCCATTTTTAAAAGAGCTTTCTGTTGATTTAACTAGCGATATTGAACGTTTAGAAAAAAACATTTATGAGCAAGCTGGCGAAGAATTTAATATCGGTTCACCAAAACAATTAGGAATTGTATTGTTTGAAAATATGAAATTGGTTGAAAAACCGAAAAAGACTAAAACAGGTCAATATTCTACTGCTGAAGATGTGCTTTCGTTTTTAGCAAAAGAACATCAAATTATTAGAGATATTCAAGAATATCGTCAATATAAAAAACTAAAAAGTACCTATGTTGATGCCTTGCCAAATGAAGTAAATACAAAAACAGGACGTATTCATACATCTTATGCACAGGCAGTTGCTGCAACAGGAAGATTGAGTTCGAACAATCCAAACTTACAAAATATTCCGATTCGTACAAAAAGAGGTCAGGAAATTCGAAAATCTTTTATCCCAAGAAATGAAAATTATGTGTTATTGGCTGCGGATTATTCTCAAATTGAATTGAGAATAATTGCTTCATTAAGCCAAGAAGAAACCATGATTGAAGCCTTTAAAAATGGCGAAGATATTCATGCTTCTACGGCTTCAAAAGTATTTAATGTTCCTTTGGAAGAAGTAACTCGTGAGCAACGTAGCAATGCAAAAACGGTCAATTTTGGTATTGTTTATGGAGTTTCTGCCTTCGGATTGAGCAATCAAACGGATTTATCTCGTAAAGAAGCAAAAGCATTGATTGATACCTATTACGAGACGTATCCTAAGTTAAAAAAATATATGGCTGAACAAGTAGACTTTGCCCGTGATAACGGTTATGTTGAAACCGTTTTAAACAGACGTAGGTATTTAAAAGATATTAATTCTAGAAACGGAATTGTTCGTAGTGCAGCTGAAAGAAATGCTGTAAATGCACCGATTCAAGGAAGTGCAGCCGATATTATAAAACTAGCAATGATTAATATTTATAATCGACTTGAGAAAGAAAATTTTAAATCGAAAATGCTATTGCAAGTACATGATGAATTAGTTTTTGACGCTCATAAAGACGAATTAGAAATTATCAAACCAATTATTAAACAAGAAATGGAAAATGCCTTTAAAATGGAAGTTCCATTAGATGTAGAAATAGGAATTGGCGAAAATTGGTTACAAGCACATTAATTAAGAAAAAAATGGAATTAGATTATATAGATAATGTAAATGGTTTTGATGAAAATGTTGTGCGTTTGTACAATTTCAACAAAGAGGAAGCAAGTAAATTTAGTACATTAATTAAAGAAACAATTATTGAGAAAAAACAACGATTAGATTTATCCGAAGTTGATTTTATAGAAGCTAGAAATTGTAATTTAATTTTTGGTTTATTTAAATCGGATGAAGGAATTTTAACAAAAGACAACCAAACTTTTTTTTGTGTACTTACTTTAGATGGTTTTCAAAATATGTTGAAATTAATAGAACCTTATTGCCATAAAGAAACTAGAAGTTATCAGTATTTATATGATATTGATAATCCAACAGAATTATTGTTTTGCCCAACGGCTACTAGGTATGACGAATAAAAATCATAAAAAAAATGATTGCTAACTTAATAAATTAGCAATCATTTTTTTATCTAAAAGAATTTATTTAGATTTATTACTTAATAATAAATACTTCATTCATTTCCCAATTAGCTCTTAATTTAAATTCTTTTTCAAAGTAAATAACTTTTTCAGGTTGCTGTTTTGATAAGAAATTACCTGTATCCCAAATATTATTATTATTTCTATCAATAATAGCTCTAACCGTATATTTTTTAGGTTCTAATAAATCGAAAGTTACTTTTTTTGATGAAGAAACATATTTAGTCTTTACAACTTCGCCTTTATCTAAAAGTTGAATAATTGTAGAATACTTTGTTTGTTTTTTTACATCTAAAATAATACTTCCATAATCTTCAGTTGTAAGAGTTTTAAATTGATAACTTAAAGTATCGTTGGTAGTTTCATATAAATCAATTATTCCCTTAGGTAAAATATCTAATTTATAATTCATTTTAGGTGTTTTTTTGAACAAAACAGCTAACTTATTTATACTTTGTTTTGCTAGTTTAAAAGGAACAGCAACAGTATCTTTATCGACTAAAGAGAATTTAGAAGCATCAATTTTTATAATCGGATTGTGAGTATCTAAAAATAAGGTATCATTTAAATGTAAAACCCTGCTTACTTTCGATGAAATTGCAAAAGAATCTATTTTCTTTTTACGCAAACGAACAGTAACAGTATCTATGATTTTTTTATTACTGATGATAAAGTTTAAAGAATCTTGTTCAATTGGTGTAAACCAATAATTAAGTGTGTCTTTTTCTTTTTCGTATTGCGAAAATGATTTAAAAGAAGCAGGAACTTTTGATAATAATTCAATTTTCATATTTCCTCGTTCTCCTTCATATCCGAATTGAATTTTTCCTTTAACAACTTCTTTTCCTCTTTTAAATTTATAAGGTTGTAGTTCTTTAAAAATACGTATCGGATTAAAAACTAGAGTATCTTTTGGTAATGAAATAGTATCTTTATAAAAACCTAATTCATCTGTTCTGCTATTAAAAGTATAATCGCTTGAAGCTTCTTTTAAAGCTAATAAAAGGTATTTTCCTGCTCGTAAATTCGTAAATTCAAAATTAGTAGAATCTAAGGTACTTGTAACGTAATTTGGTTTTTTCTTATAGATAATTGAATCGGTATAAGAACTATCTAATTGATACAATAAAACGCTTATGTTTTTTAATTTTTCTTTTGAAAAAGCTGGAACTACAAATCCTTTTAATTTTAAAGAATCAATATAATTCCCTGTAGAAAAAACATATTTAAAGCTCTCTAATTTATTATTTTCGTTATTATCTTGAACCGAATTACCAAAATTAAAAGTATAGGTTATATTTGTTTTTAGGGTATCTAAAATTTCAATATTGATGTATTTAGTAGGCCTTCCTTGAGGCGTTATAATTGGTGCAAATTTTAACGGTGGAGAAACAACTAACTGTTTTGTTAAATCTTTTAAAACAATATACTCATCAAATTCAATTTTGATGTTTTTTTTATCAAAATGAATAGTTTTATAAGGTGGTTTTGCAGTCATCATAATTGGTGCATTTTCATCTTTAGGACCACCTTCTGGTCTTCCTTTTCTTGCACAACTTATAATGATTACAGATACTAAAGCGACTAAAAATAATAACTTATTTTTCACAAATTGATTGTTTAAATAGAATTTCAAAAGTAGTAAATTAACACCTAATAAAATTATTCTTTTTTAGCGTAAGACATTGTAGCAATACTAATGGTTATGTTTTTTGTTTTTGATAATTCTTCACAACACGATACTAGAGTTGCACCTGTAGTTATTACGTCATCAATTAATAAAACACGCTTGCTCTCAAAAAGCTCAAGATCAATTAATTTAAAACTATTTTTAATATCTAAAAACCTTTCGAAACGTTGTTTTTTGGTTTGTGTATTAGCACTTTTTAATTTGATTAAAACATCAGGTTTATATTCAATATTTAAAATAACACTTAATCTTTCTCCAAATTTTGTAAGCTGATTATAGCCTCTTTTTTTTAATTTAGATTGATGCAATGGTACTGAAATTATATAATCTACTGTTTTAAAAATAGCTGACTCTTTTAATTTTTCTCCAAACCAATTTGCTAGAAATATTCCTATTTCAGGTTGGTTTTTATATTTTAACTCATAAATTATTTTTTGAGTAATATTTCCTTTTTTATAATAAAGGAAAGAGCGTACATTTTCTATTAAAACCTGACCATAAAAAACAGATAACAACTCATTATTTATATACTCATTACTAGTTATAATAGGCAAATTATTACTACAAGTAATACATAAATATTCTTCATTTTGTAATAAAACTATAGAACAATGAATACATAAATTAGGATAAAATAAATAGAATATATCTTTTAAATAGTGCATCTTTACGAACGATATTTTAGTAGAAATATACAGAAAAAACATATTATTATTTTGAGCAAAAAATTTAATTTCTTTAAAGAAGCTGTAAAAAATTACAAAACATCAGGAACTATAGTACCTAGTTCTAAATATTTAGCAAAAAAAATGCTTAGAAATATTAATTTTTCAAAAGCAGAAGTTATTATTGAGTTAGGTCCTGGAAATGGCGCAATAACACATTGTATCTTAGATAAACTTAAATCAAATACCATTTTAATTTGTTTTGAAATTAATGATGCTTTTTATGAAGAATTAAAAAAGATAAAACATCCACAATTAATTGTTTTAAAAGCTTCTGCCGAAGAAATGGTTACTGAAATTGAAAAATTAGGTTATACCAAAGTAAATCATATTATTTCTAGCTTACCGCTAACTATTATTCCTAAAGAAATATCTCATCGTATTTTACTAGAAAGTTATCAAACTTTAAACAATGATGGGTTATTTATTCAATATCAATATAGCTTAACCTACTATAAAAAGTTAAAAGAAGTTTTTGGTAGTAATATTGAACTAAGCTTTGAATCTCTTAATTTTCCACCTGCATTTATTTATAACTGCATAAAAAATAGTACATTAGACCTAAATAAACCAAAATGATCAGTATAAACTTAAAATGATTAATACAAAATTAAAAAATAACGGTTTTATTACCTTTTTACTTGTATTAATAATTCTAATAGGGGTATTATCCTATCAAAATGCTAATGAATACTCTGAATTAAAGGATACTTTTAATTTAGAAAAAAAGGAATTAGTCTCTGAATTAAATAGTGTATTAAAAAAATATGAGAATACACTTTACGTAAAAGATGATATTTCTTTAAAGTTAAGAGGCAAACTTCACGAAATAATAAAGTTAAAAGACACTATTAATAACTTAAAAACGACTGATTATAATTTATTTCGGTTTTACAGAAAACGAATTTCTGTTTTAATTGAACAAAACAATATTCTTTTTTCATATATTGACTCTTTAAACTCGAAAAACAATCAATTATCAATAAAAAATGATAGTGTAACAGAGGTTTTAGTGTTAAAGGAAAATCAAAATCTAAAATTAAAATACAGAAACCGATCTTTATATGAACAAAAAAAGGTTTTAAAAGAAAAAATTGCGATTGCTAAAGTTATGCAGATTTCATCTGTAAAAGTAAAAGCAATGAAGAAAAAAACAAGTGGTAAATACAGATCTACATCGAAAGCTAAAAAAACAAGTGCTTTTAAAGTAGCATTCAATTTACTAGGAAATAAAATTAGTACTCCAGGTTTAAAAACTATTTATATTCAAATAGTTCATAATAAAAATATAATTATTCCTGTAAAAAAAGTGAAATTAAAAAACAAAGAAGAAATACTTTGTAATGATATATTAACAGCTAATTATAACAAAAAATTATTATCTATTGTTTCACTTATCTATGTAAATAATGATAATATAAATAAAGGTTCTTACCTAATTAATATTTTTATTGATGGTGTTTTTGTAAAAAACACAAGTATTAATCTTAAATAAAAAATAACATAAAACAACACATAATATAAGCACTACTAACCTACTTAACTTACCTACTTAATTATGAATCAACAACAAAAAAAAAGCTCACTGATTGTTCTACTACTAATACTAACGCTATTTTTAACACTATATTCATTTCAAAAATCCAATCAATACAGTAATCTTCAAGAAATTTTTGAACAAGAAAAAACTGATTTAGAAAAAGAATTGGATGAAATGATTAAAGATTACACCGATGTTGTTCTTCGAAAAAAACGTATTTCCAAAAGATTACAAGTTGAACTTAGTAAAATGAATGTTCTTAGAGATTCAATTAAAAATTTAAAAATAGATAATTATAGTTTAATAAGAATATACAGAAAAAAAATTAGCAGTTTAGAACGTCAAAACAAAAAGTTATTTATTAGAGTTGATTCATTAAGTACTGCAAATGAAGTCTTAGCACAAGAGAACGTTATTACAAATAACATTTTACAACAAAAAGAAAACATAAACAGTTCTTTAAATAATAAAAATAAAAAACTAGAAGAAAAACAGAAAACCCTTGAAACTAAAATAGCTATTGGTAGTCTTATAAAAACAAGCAATCTTAATGTAGTTGCTATGAAAGAACGTAGCAGTGGAAAACTAACTTCAACATCAAGATCTAGCAGAACAGATGCTTTTAGAATAAACTTTGACTTATTAAAAAATTTAATTACTGATGCTGGAGAAAAAGCTGTCTATATTCAAATTAGAGATGATAATAATAATGTTATTGCTCCAAAAGGAATTACTAATTTAAAAGATGGGGCTAAAATTCAATATACTGACTCTATTGAAGTCAATTATAATAATGATAAATTAAGTCTTGTATCACTTATTTTAGTTAACAGAGAAGATATCAATAAAGGAAAATATACTATAAGTGCCTTTATTGATGGTATTTATTCAGGAGCAACTACGCTTCAATTAAGATAAAAAACATTTTAAAAATTTATAAATAAAATGAAAAAAAGTAATTCATTTAATTATTCACTTTTTCGTTTTAGAATAGTATTAGTTTAAATCCTTATTTTATTTTTGCAATATGGCAAAACAAGAAGATCACTTTAAAAAAGTAATATCACACGCAAAAGAATATGGTTATGTATTTCAATCTTCTGAAATTTATGACGGTTTAAGTGCGGTTTACGACTATGCTCAAAACGGAGTTGAGTTAAAGAAAAACATTAGAGATTATTGGTGGAAAGCAATGGTGCAAATGCACGAAAATATTGTAGGTATCGATGCTGCAATTTTAATGCATCCAAGTACTTGGAAAGCTTCAGGACATGTAGATGCTTTTACCGATCCTTTAATCGATAATAAAGATTCTAAAAAACGATATAGAGCAGATGTTTTAGTAGAAGATTATTGTGCTAAAATTGAAACTAAAATTGAAAAAGAAGTTAAAAAAGCCGAAAAACGCTTTGGAGAAACTTTTAATAAAGCCGAATTTGTAGCTACAAATGGACGTGTTTTAGGGTATCAAGAAAAAATTAATACCATTTTATCTCGTTTAGGAAAATCTTTAGAAAATGAAGATTTAGCAGATGTAAAATTATTAATTGAAGAATTAGAAATTGCTGATCCTTTAACAGGTTCTAAAAATTGGACGGATGTTAAACAATTTAACTTGATGTTTGGTACTAAATTAGGTGCTTCTGCAGAGTCTGCAATGGATTTATATTTACGTCCTGAAACTGCCCAAGGTATTTTTGTAAACTTTTTAAATGTACAAAAAACAGGGAGAATGAAAATTCCTTTTGGAATTGCTCAAACTGGTAAAGCGTTTCGTAACGAAATTGTTGCTCGTCAATTTATTTTTAGAATGCGTGAATTTGAACAAATGGAATTACAATTTTTTGTAAAACCAGGAACTCAAAAAGAATGGTACAATAAATGGAAAGAAACCCGTTTAAACTGGCATTTATCATTAGGTATGGGCGCTGAAAACTATCGTTTTCACGATCATGAAAAATTAGCTCATTATGCTGATGCTGCCGCTGATATTGAGTTTAAATTTCCTTTCGGATTTAAAGAATTAGAAGGAATTCATTCTCGTACAGATTTCGATTTAAAAGCACACGAAGAGTTTTCAGGAAAGAAATTACAATATTTTGATCATGAAGAAAACAAAAATTATACACCTTGTGTAGTAGAAACATCAATCGGATTAGATAGAATGTTTTTAGCTGTTTTTTCAAATTCTTTACAAGAAGAAGCTTTAGAAAACGGAACTTCAAGAACTGTTTTAAAACTACCTGCTATTTTAGCACCAGTAAAAGCTGCTATTTTACCATTAGTTAAAAAAGATGGTTTACCAGAAGTTGCTCGTAAAATTATGGAAGATTTAAAGTGGGACTTTAACGTAGCTTATGATGAAAAAGATGCTGTAGGTCGTCGTTACCGTCGTCAGGATGCAAATGGTACACCATTTTGTATTACTGTTGATCATGATACTTTAAATGATAATGCTGTTACAATTCGTCATAGAGATACAATGGAACAAAAACGTGTTCCTATTTCTGAATTAAGAGATATTATAAAACAAGAAGTAGATGTAAAAAATTGGTTACAGAAAATGTAATTACTTAACAATATTTAAATAATAAAAATCCTACCAGTATTTACTATGGTAGGATTTTTTACTTTTGTACTATTAAAATAAAAATAATGAAAACTGCATTAAAAATATTATTTATCATCTTTTTACTATGGATGCTTACAGGAGCTTATCTTTTAAATACTGAGCATCCTAATGGAAAAATTGTAATGGGATTTGGTGTTTTATACATGTCTTTTGTATTAATGCCTACATTTATTTATTATCGATATAGAGATAACAAGTATAAAAAATACATTATTAATGATAACAAAATAAAAGAGTGGATTGATAATAGTAAAGAATAAAAAAAAGCTTCATTAGTAAAATGAAGCCTTTTTTTAACATATAAATATTGTGTTGTTATTTTACTAAAGTAGGAGCATAATTTGTAGGATAATCATCTGCTTTAGCTAAACCATTCATAGCTTTTGAAAAGTTAGAACCGTAAGTTTCATCAATCGATTTTAACATTTCATTTGCCATTAAAGCATAACCTCTACTTGTTAAATGAACTCCATCTAAACTAACTAAACCACCTGTTACTAAACTTGTAGTCATATAATAATTATCAAATTGTAAACCAGTAGTAGCAGCTTTTTGTAAAATACCATTAAAATCGACTAAAGCATAGCCATTTGTATCGGCTACTGATTTTAATTTTATATTAAATGCATCTACAGCAGTTTTAATTTCAGTTTGCTCTTGTGGTGTTAACACCCATTTATCTTC
This sequence comes from Tenacibaculum pacificus, assembly GCF_027941775.1. NCBI lineage: Bacteria > Pseudomonadati > Bacteroidota > Flavobacteriia > Flavobacteriales > Flavobacteriaceae > Tenacibaculum > Tenacibaculum pacificus. Next base: position 2,690,036 of record NZ_CP115917.1, read on the forward strand.
TAATGGTATTTGAGTACCATAACCTTTAGGAATTAAAGACGATAATGGTAATACAAATAAATCATCAGCTGTAGCTTGTCTATATTTAGGTAAAGCTGCAAATGCTGGATTAATAGCTCCTAAATCGGTTAAAGATTCATCGATAACTACCATTGCATTTCCTTTACCAACTGTAAAGTTAATTGTTCTTTTTAATACTTCTTCTTCAGTAAATAACCCTGTAGTTTTTAAGGCTGCAAGAGCTGCTTGAATACCTCCGTTATAAGCTGCATAACCTTGATTTAAAGCATCTGCTGTTGCTTCATCTAAAGGAACTGGATTATAAGGTACTGTTGTAAAATGTGGTAAAGAAGTAATATATGGTAAATTAGCTACAACTCCTTTAGCTCCTGTTGCCTTTAATGCTTCTTCTACTTTTCCTAAAGCGAAATCAAATGTTGCAAGTGGCGTAATTGGATCTGTTCCATCTCCACCAGATGTTGCATATCCTAAAACATCATTTCCTCCAAATTCTGATAAAGTAAAAAATGTTGGTTTTTTTGATACTGCCTCTCCTATTAATGTAGATTCAGTTGAACTCATTCTTACAAAATATGGATTTGCTGTCATTGGGTCTGTCATTAAACCAGCAACATTTCCATAATCTGGGGCAATAAAATGAAAACTTTTAGCTCCAGGAATACCAAAATTATTAAAACTAGCACCTGTTGCAGGTACGCCAATTATAGTTGTAGGTATTTCTTGTAAAGGTGTTGGTCCTGAACCATTAAAATAGAATCTTGGATTCAATTTAACAACTCCTCCACTTACCATACCTCCAATATTATCATTCATTAAAGGTTGATTAAAATCACCTCCACCAATCATAGCAAATTTAGAAGCTAAAGTATTAGGAAAAGAATTTACTTGACCTTCTTTAAACAAAGCACCATCAGCATAACCAGCTGTAAATGAAGCTCCAATCGATACATATTTAGAGAAATCTACACTACCAGCTTTTAAAGCTATTGTATTTTGAGTATTTCCATTAATTTCAGGTAATGTATTATCTACATCACAGGCTACAAAACCTAAAAATAGTGCAGATAAAAATGTATATTTTAATGTATTTTTCATTTTTATTTTTTTTTAGTTATTGATTGTCCAAGATAAATAATACTGAGAACCAATGCTTCCAACACCTGGAGCACTTAAATATTCTTTTCCTGATAAATTAGATCCTCCTAATTTAAATACAGATTTAATTGAAGGAACAGCATAATTAACTTGTGCGTCAAAAACAGTTCTTTCTTCAATCATTCCTTCTAAGAAAGTCGATTGCCAAAGATATTCTGTTTGCCAACGAGCACTTACATTAAATCCGAAATTTTTAAACACATTTGGATTACCAAACTGTGCTTTTACTTTATGTTCTGGTGTATTAAAACCTGCTTCAAAATCAGGGTCAGATGCTTGATCAAAATCAAATTTAGACCATGTATAATTTAAACCTACATTATATCCTTTTAAAATTTTAGTACTTAATCCTAAACCAACTCCGTAAGAATCTACATCTGTTGAAGAGTTTGTTTTTACACTAAAAGTTTTTATTAAATCTCTACTTGTTAAATTAGTTACGTTTACTGGAGTAGTCGGGTCAATAAAAACAACAACATCTTTACTTGAGATAAAATTAGTGTACATATTATAATATGTACTAAAATCAACAGTTAATTTATTTTCTCCTAAAGGAAGTGCCGAGCGATATCCAACTTCAAAAGACTTTACTTGTTCTGGTTTTACCAATGCTGTTTTAACTAAAGTCGGATTTCCATTTCTGATTGAACTTGCAGAATATCCTCTTGTAAATACATCATTACCTGTTAAAGTAAATGTTTGTGTTGGTGTTTTTACTTCTTTAGAAAAACGATTCGCATTATCTGAGGCTGTACCTAAAATATACCCTGCACCTGTTTCTAAACCGATGTATTGATCTTGTGTTGTTGGATTACGAAAACCTGTTTGAAAAGAGGCTCTAAAATTATGATTTTTAGTTTCTCCTGCGGCATAAGCTAAAGATAATCTTGGTGTAAAATTACCATCAAAATTATCAGATTTATCATAACGGATAGACCCTGTAAACTTTAAACGATCATCCATCATTTTCTTTTGAAGCTGTGCATAAACACCGTATTCACCATATTTAATTGGTGCGTTAGCATCAGTATAAATTGTTCCGAAAGAATTTAATTTATATTGTCTGTAAGAACCTCCTACTTGTACTTCAGCCCAATCGATATAATCACGTAAGTTTAAATTAGCATCTGAATGATAATAACTTGTATTATCTCTAAATTTAGATCCTTCTAATAAATCAGGATCAGTAGTTACTTCATTAAATAATTTTGTGAATTTAGGTGTTCCTGGTACAGCTCTACCTCTGTCAGCATAAATTCTAGCTGCTGCATGATTTGAAGCTGAAACATTAGGTACTGCACCTAAATAAGCATTTGCATATTGTCCAAACCAATCTGCATTTGATTTCCATTTGCTATTTATATTAATTCCTGCAAAACGAGTATCATAAGAATCCCCAGCATTTTCACTTGCATAATATCCTCTTACAAAGAAATTTTTTCCTCTAACCTCTAGTTTATGTTGTTCCATAAAAAAGTTTGCTAAATTATAACGATTCTGTCCTTGATAAATAGTATTACCAGAACCATATTTAGAATTCCAAATAATTTCAACTCTATCATTACCTAACGGACGGTAATGTATCGCACCATTAAATTTAACACTTTTTGCTTCGTTAGACATTAATTCTTGGTCTGTATAACCTGTTCTACTAACATTTCCTATTGCTCCTCCTAAATTAACAGAAACTTCATCTCCATAAGTATTTACTCCATCATAATTAGGATCATCAGCATGACTCATTCCAGGAATGTAAGTTCCTCCAATACCTGTTGTATTTCGATAATCGGTAGCATGCCATTCTTCTCCTTTTAAGTAAGAAAAACTAACTTTAGCGGCAAATTTATCATCAAAAACATGTGCCATTCTAATGGTTGCATCAGAATAAGAATTGGTTCCTGCAGCATCTTGACTTGTAAAACCACTTTTTAAACCAACACTAATTCCCTGATCTTCAAAAGGACTTTTACTACGCATTAACATAATACCATTAAATGCATTTGCTCCATATAAAGCTGATGCTGCTCCTGGTAAAATTTCAACGCTTTTTACATCTATTTCAGACATCCCTAATAAGTTTCCAATAGCAAAGTTTAAGGCTGGTGATGCATTATCCATTCCGTCAACTAACTGAACAAAACGTTCGTTTCCAAAACTTGCAAAACCACGTGTATTTACTGTTTTAAAAGTTAAACCACCCGAATTAATATCTACTCCTTTTAAGTTTTCTAATCCTTCATAATACGATGCAGAAGCGGTGTTTTTAATCGCTCTTGAATCAAAACGTTCAATTGTTACGGGAGATTCCATAACACGCTCTGGAGTTCGTGATGCTGAAACTACAACTTCATCTAAAGAAGTCGCATTTTCAGTTAAACTAACTTCAATGATTTGATTATTTTTTGTTATTTCAACATTTTTTGAATGATATCCTACAGAAGAAATCTGTATTGTAAAAGGAGGAGTGTCTGTAACTTTCATTATAAATTTTCCGTCAAAGTCAGTCGCTGTACCTACTGCTTTTCTTAAAACCTTAATGTTTGCTCCTGGTATTACACCACCAAGAGATGCATCATTAACGCTACCTGTTATGGTTGTCTGAGCAACCATCGTTGCAGTACCAAATAGTACAAATGCAATAAGTAATAGTTTTTTCATCATAATCTATAAATATTTTATTAACTGTATTGCAAAATACACTTTTTTTTTGTCTGCTGTAAGTTTATTTTTTGTTTTTATTTTAAATAACATCTAATTACAATACTATTGTACCTCGTTTTATTTCATCAAAATAAAGTTTTTTAACAAACATTATTTAACATCTTTTACAAATTGTATTTTTGCTGAAATTTTTTTTATATTGAAAGTTATTAACTCTATTTTTAATTTTAAACCGACTCAACAAACAATAGTTACTATTGGTACTTTTGATGGTGTACACATTGGACATCAGAAAATTATTAAAGAGTTAATTGATCAAGCAAAAACAGCGAATAAAAAATCAGTTTTATTAACTTTTTTTCCACATCCTAGAATGGTGTTGCTAAAAGATGTGTCTATAAAACTGATAAATACAATAGATGAACGTGCTGCATATCTTGAAAAATTAGGTTTAGATTATTTAATAATCCATCCTTTTAGCAAAGAATTTTCAAAATTAACTGCCTTAGATTTTGTACGTACAATTTTAGTAAATCAATTTAATACTTCTAAATTAATTATTGGTTACGATCATCATTTTGGTAAAAATAGAGAAGGAAATATTAAACAATTAACAGAATATTCTCATTTATATGATTTTACTGTTGAAGAAATTCCTGCTCAAGATATTGATGAAGTTTCAGTAAGTTCTACAAAAATTAGAAAAGCGCTTGATATCGGACATTTAAAAACTGCAAATGATTATTTAGGTTATAATTTTTCGTTAACAGGAACTGTTGTTCATGGAAAAAAATTAGGTGGAAAAATTGGCTTTCCTACCGCTAATATTGAAATTAATGAAGATTATAAATTGATTCCTAAAACAGGTGTTTATGTTGTAAAATCGGTTATTGATAACAATACTGTTTTTGGAATGATGAATATTGGTAACAGACCAACTATCAACGGAAAAGAACAAAGTATTGAAACGCATTTCTTTGATTTTAACACCAATTTATACGATAAAAAAATCACCATACAATTACTGTATTTTTTAAGAGATGAACAAAAATTTAATTCAATAGATAAATTAGTTATCCAACTTAAAAAAGATAAAGAAAACACAGTAAATTATCTAGAAAACAACAACTAATCAATAAAATATTGCTGTCTTAATTCTTTTTGATAAAAAATAAATTGTTAAAATCTTATTTAAGAACCTACACATCGTTGTTTAAGTGTACTGCTTCTTATATCTTAGCAGTTCTTAAAAAAATTTAAAAGATGTTACAGGTTCAGTTTATTAGAGACAACAAACAAACTGTTTTAGATGGATTAGCAAAACGTAATTTTGCCAATGCTGAAGCAATTATTGAAGAAGTATTAACTGCTGATGAAACTCGTAGAGCTACGCAAGTTTCTTTAGATAATATATTAGCTGAATCTAACAAAATATCCAAAGAAATTGGAGGTTTTTTTAAATCAGGTGAAATTCAAAAAGCCAACTTATTAAAAGAAAAAACAGGACAATTAAAAGAAGATTCAAAGCAATTTACAGAAGCTTTTAATACTGTTTCTGATAAATTACAAGAATTATTATATCAAATTCCTAATATTCCTCACGCTTCTGTAAAAGCAGGAAAAAGTGAAGAAGATAATGAGAAAATTTTTAGCGAAGGAATTATTCCTGATTTAGGCGAAAACGCTTTACCTCACTGGGAATTAGCTAAAAAATATGATATTATCGATTTTGAATTAGGAACAAAAATTACTGGTGCTGGTTTTCCTGTTTATAAAGGAAAAGGTGCTCGTTTACAACGTGCTTTAATCAATTATTTTTTAGATAAAAACACAGATGCAGGTTACAAAGAGGTTCAAGTTCCTCATTTGGTTAACGAAGCTTCAGGAATTGCAACAGGGCAATTACCAGATAAAGAAGGACAAATGTATCATTCAACAATCGATGATTTATATTTAATTCCAACTGGTGAAGTGCCAATTACAAATATCCACAGAAATGATTTACTAAAAGAAACCGATTTACCAATTAAATATACAGGTTATACGCCTTGTTTCCGTAGAGAAGCTGGTAGTTATGGCGCACACGTTCGTGGATTAAATCGTTTACATCAGTTTGATAAAGTAGAAATTGTTCGTATCGAACATCCTGATAATTCGTACCATGTTTTAAGCGAAATGGTTGAACATATTAAAGATATTTTACGCGATTTAAAATTACCGTATCGTATTTTACGTTTATGCGGTGGCGATACTGGTTTTACATCGGCTTTAACTTTCGATTTCGAATTATATTCAACTGCTCAAGAGCGTTGGTTAGAAATTAGTTCGGCTTCAAATTTTGAAACTTATCAAGCAAATCGTTTGAAATTACGTTTTAAAAATAAAGACGGAAAAAGTCAATTAGTGCATACTTTAAACGGAAGTTCTTTAGCTTTACCTAGAGTTTTAGCTGGTATTTTAGAGAATTATCAAACTGCTGACGGAATTAAAATTCCTGATGCGTTAGTTCCTTATTGTGGTTTTGATATGATTGATTAATCATTAAAAAATATACTTTTATAAAATAATAAACCCCAAGTTTCTTTGTTGAAAACTTGGGGTTTTTAAGTGCTTTTATTTTATAATATTTTTTTGAAGCAATTTCCCGCTTTCCGCACTCGCTTTTTTTATTTTTTCGAAAAGAAAAATAAAAAAGAGCTCAAACAATTGCTTCAATCGGGGCTAGGCATTTGTACTATTTTGAAAGTTTTATACAAAAAAATAGTAAATTTTCAAACACAAATCATAATTACAACAATTTTGTTCTGTATTTTTGATTGATGAAAAAAGCCGTTATTCTATTTAATTTACTGATTTTTAGTTTATTTTGTTACGCTCAACAAAATGAATATATTGTAGCTGAAAATTATTTCAGAAATAATGAATATGAAAAAGCTATCCAATTTTATAAAAAATTACACGATAAAAGTCCTTACAATACTACTTATTTAAAAAGATTAGTAACCTGTTATCAAGAAACTAATCAGTTTTTGGTTGCTGATGCTCTTTTATCAAAAGAAATCAAAAAAAAACCAACTTTAGTATTTTTAAATATCATCAAAGGATATAATTTTGAACGCCAACAAAAAGATATTGAAGCAAATAAACAGTATCAAATTGCGCTGAAATCACTAGATAAAAAAGGAAACTACGGAAGCAATATCGCACGACTTTTTAAAGATTATAATAAATTAGATTTTGCAATTGAAGCCTACGAAAAAACAATGGCTAATAATCCGAAAGCAAATTACGGATTTCAATTAGCACAAATTCATGGTGAAAAAGGTGATTTCTCTAAAATGTTTACGTCTTATGTTAGTTTAGTTGATAAAAATGAAAAACATCTAAACAACGTAAAACGCTACACAAGTAAATATATTACAGATAATCCTGAAAATGAAAACAACATTTTATTCAAAAAAGCATTGTTACGAAAATCAGTAAGCAATCCTAAAAACATTTGGAATGATTTACTTGCTTGGCTATTTGTAAAACAAAAACAGTATCAAAAAGCACTTATTCAAGAAAAAGCATTGTTAGCCAGAAACCCTGATCATTTAAGTAAAATAAATCAATTAGGTAAAATTGCATTAGAAAATAATGACTATGAAACTGCCAAAGAATGTTTCGATTTAATCATTGAAAAAACAAATTACCCTACAGATAAAATTAATGCTATTAATAATAATTTAAAAATAGCTATCAAAACAAAACAACCAGATGTTTCTGAAAAATTTGAAGCTATTTTTGAAGAATATGGCATCAATAAAAACACTTTTGAAATTCAAGTAGCTTATGCAAATTATCTAACTTTTACAGAAAACAATCCTGAAAAAGCAGTTAAAATTTTAGAAAAAGCTATGACTTTTTCTAATTCGAAATTTAAAAAAGCAGAAGTTAAATTACAACTTGGTGAAGTTTTAGTTTATACGGGTAACTTTAATAAAGCTTTAATCTACTTTTCACAAGTACAAAATCAGTTTAAAAATCATTTTTTAGGACAAGAAGCACGTTTTAAAGTAGCGCAAACATCTTATTTTAAAAATGATTTTAAATGGGCAAAAGCACAATTAAAAATTCTAAAAGGTTCAGCAACACAATTAATTGCCAATGATGCGGCAAATTTATTTTTAACAATTTCAGATAATGAACCTAAAGACAGTATTTCTACAGGTTTAAAAGAATATGCAAAAGCCGATTTATTAGCTTTTCAAAATAAAGATAAAGAAGCTATTACGTTTTTGAAAACTGTAATAATAAAATATAAAGGACAACCTATTGAAGATGAAGCTTTGTTTAAACAAGCGAGTCTTTTTATCAAACAGCAAAAATATGAGGATGCTATTTTAAATTACAACAAAATAGTTACTTTGGATAAAAAAGGAATTTATGTGGATGATGTTTATTATCAAATGGCAGAATTATATAACACGAAATTAAATAACCCTGAAAAGGCGAAAGAATACTATCAAAAGATTATTTTTGACCACGCTTCTAGCATCTATTTAATTGATGCTCGTAAGAAGTTTAGACAACTAAGAGGAGACCAATTATAATTAAGAAAAATAGATATGTATATATATAATGTTACAATAAATATTGACGAAAGCGTACACCAAGAATGGCTAGTTTGGATTAAAGATCATATTCCTAATGTTTTGGCTACAGGTAATTTTTTAAGTGCAAAATTAACCGCTGTTTTAGTTGAAGAAGAAATGGGAGGAGCAACTTATTCTGTTCAATATACCGCTAAAACACGTGAAGATTTAGATGCATATTATGACAATCATGCTGATGAACTTCGTGCAGCTAGTTTTAAGAAATTTGGCGATAAAATGTTAGCTTTTCGTACCGAATTAAAAGTTATTAATGAATTTTTTCCTACAGTAATAAATAACTAAAATACTGTAATCTGATTTATGAAATATAAGCTATCTTTTTAAAGCTTATTTCTAACCCTTTTTTATCTTAATTAATAACATGACTGTAAGAGCAAAAAAACATTTAGGACAACATTTTTTAACCGATGAAGATATCGCTAAAAAAATAGCCGATGCATTAATTGGAAAAGGCTACGATAATGTATTAGAAATTGGTCCTGGAATGGGCGTTTTAACTAAATATTTATTAGAAAGAGAAACTAAAACTACCGTAATGGAAATCGATTATGATTCTGTTGCCTATTTAAAAGATACTTTTCCGTTAGAACATATTAAATTAGATACTACTGCCAAAAAATTTGAAATAATCGAAGGTGATTTTTTAAAGAAAAATTTAAAAGATTTTTTTAAAGAAAAACAAGTAGCTATTATTGGTAATTTTCCGTATAATATTTCTACACAAATTGTTTTTAAAGCTATTGAATATAGAGATTTTGTTCCTGAATTTGCAGGAATGTTTCAAAAAGAAGTAGCTAAAAGAATCGCTGAAAAAGAGGGAAGTAAAGTCTATGGAATTATGTCGGTGTTAACACAAGCTTTCTACGATGTAGAATACTTATTTACCGTACCTCCTACTGTTTTTAATCCGCCACCAAAAGTAGATTCTGGTGTTATCAGATTAACCAGAAAAGAAGATTATAGCTTACCTGTTGATGAAAAATTATTTTTTAGAGTAGTAAAAACAGCTTTTAATCAACGAAGAAAAATGTTACGTTCTAGTTTAAAATCATTCAATATTTCTGATGCTTTAAAAGAGGATCCTATATTTACAATGCGTCCCGAACAATTATCAGTACAACGATTTATAGAATTGACCGATAAAATAGCAAAAGATGGCATTTGAAATTACCCAAGACCTTCTTAGTAACGTAGCGCAGTATATTGAAAGTAAAAATAACGCTGCTCTTAATCAACTTTTTAAAGAAATTCACCATGCTGATATTGCTGAAATATTAGACGAATTACCCTTTGAAGAAGCTGTTTATATTATCCGTTTATTAGATAGTGAAACAACATCAGAAGTACTGATGGATGTTGATGATGATGTTCGTGAAAAAATACTAGAACAATTAACCGCTAAAGAAATTGCGGAAGAAATTGATGAACTTGATACCGATGATGCTGCCGATGTAATTTCCGAACTTTCTGATAAAAGGAAAAAAGCGGTAATGCAAGAAATTGAAGACGAAGAACATGCAAAAGAAATTGTAGAGTTATTACGTTATTCTGAAAATTCTGCAGGTGGTTTAATGGCTAAAGAGCTTGTTAAGGTTAATGAAAACTGGACAATTTCTCGCTGTGAAAAAGAAATGCGAGTTCAAGCAGAAGAAGTTACTCGTGTACACTCAATATATGTAATTGATGATAGTGGTAAGTTAAAAGGTCGTTTATCTTTAAAAGACTTATTAATGGCTTCTACAAAGGCTACTATTGCCGAAGTGTACATACCAAAAGTAGATTTTGTAAACGTTACAGATGAAGCAGAAGATGTTGCCAATATCATGCGAAAATATGATTTAGAAGCAATACCTGTTGTTGATGAATTAGGCGTTTTAGTTGGTAGAATTACCATTGATGATATTGTTGATGTAATTAAAGAAGAAGCTGATAAAGATTATCAATTAGCCGCAGGTATTACACAAGATGTAGAAGCTGATGATACTATTTGGGAATTAACACGAGCACGTTTACCTTGGCTTTTCTTAGGATTACTTGGTGGGGTTGGTGCTGCAAGTATTATGGGATTTTTTGAAGATGCAATGGTTGACAATGCCATTTTATTTATGTTTACACCTTTAATAGCGGCAATGGCTGGTAATGTTGGAGTACAATCTTCAGCAATTATAGTGCAAGGTTTAGCGAATGATGATGTAAAAGGAAGTATTGGTAATAGACTATTAAAAGAAATTTCTTTAGCAATGGTAAATGGATTAGCATTGGCTATTTTACTTTTCTTTTTTATCTTTATTACAGAACAAGATATAAAAGTAGCAACGGCTATTTCTATATCTCTTTTTGTGGTGATAATTGTAGCGGGTTTAATAGGAACTTTTATTCCTTTATTTTTAGATAAAAGAGGTATTGATCCTGCAATTGCTACAGGACCATTTATTACCACTAGTAATGATATTTTTGGAATCCTTATTTACTTTGGAATCGCTAAAATGATTATTGGTTTTTAATTGTTTTTTCTGGCGTAATTTTATCTAATAAGTTATCAATTTCATCTTTAGGGATAAAACTTTTTAACATAATTAGCGTTCCGAAAATAATCAATAAAACACCCATTCCTTTTTTTATTCGATAAATAACTAAAGGCGTTAGTTTACTTTTTAATTGTTTTGCTAATAATATTTTACCTAAATCTGTTAGAGCATAGCCAAAAAGTATGGTAGTAAAATACCAGAATATAGCAGTCGGATCCATATTTAATGTGGGTCCTACAACTATAACAACACCTAGCCAAGTCGCCAAAACACCAACATTTATAAAATTTAACGCAAAACCTTTTAACATTAGTTTTCCGTAATTATTAGTTGCTGAAATTTGAACTTCAGTAATTTCTCCTTCTTTTTTATTGCTTTTATCAAAAAAAGTGATAAAACCATATATAATCAAAATAAGCCCACCAACCAGAAATAAACGAGGGTCATCTTTAATTTTTTCTAATAAACTTCTACTTCCAAAATAAGCAATTAGCATAAAAGTAATATCACCTAAAATAACGCCTATATCAAAAGAAATTGCAGCACGAGCACCTTTTAATATACTTGTTTTAATAAGCATAAAAAAAACAGGTCCTATCATAAAAGACATGATAAAACCTATTATAAAAGCATTTTTAAAATTATAAAAATCCATTTTTTATATATCGTTTTCTCTAAACATCATCAAAATCGATAACTACTTTTGGTGTACAAGGATGTGCCACACAGGTTAAAATAAACCCATCTTCTAATTCATCATCAGATAAAATAGAATTTTTAGACATTACAGCTTTTCCTTCAGTAACTTTTGCAATACAACTACTACAAACTCCTCCTTGACAAGAATAAGGAGCATCTAATTTATTACGTAAAGAAGCTGCTAAAATGGTATCTGTTTTTTCCATTGAAAAAGTACTTTCTTCATCATCTAATAAAATAGTGATTTCTGATTTTCCATCAGGATAAGTTACAGGAATTTCGGTTGCTGATGCACTTGCTGTAAATAACTCAAAATGGATTGTTTCTTTATCAAATCCGCTTTCTTGTAAAGTTTCTGACACCAAATTAATCATTTCTTCAGGACCACAAATATAAGTTGCATCAAAAGAAATATCTTTATGAATATCTTTTACAAAATGATTCACATTATTTTTATCTATTCTACCTAATTTACTATCGTTTCTAACTTCTTTACTAAATATATAGTGCAAGTTAAATTGTGATGGATATGCTTCAGATAAAGCATTTAATTCATCATAAAAAATAGTGGTTTCAGCTTTTTTATTACCAAAAACTAACGTAAAAGTTGATGATGCTTCAGTATCTAAAACCGTTTTTATCATTGATAAAACAGGTGTAATTCCACTTCCTGCGGCAAATGCGATATAATTTTTATCCGCTTTTGGCTCAAGAATAAACTTTCCTTCTGGTTCTGAAACTTCTAAAGTTGTATTTTCTTTTAATTTAGTCGTTGCATAGGTTGAAAATATTCCTTTTTCAACAGCTTTAACAGCTACTTTTATTTGGTTACTTTTTGGTGAAGCACATATAGAATAAGCTCTTCGAACTTCTTGACCATTTAAAGTTGCTTTAATAGTAATATATTGTCCTGCGATAAAAGTATATGCTTCTTTTAATTCAGCAGGAACGGTAAATAATATAGAAACAGCATCTGCAGTTTCTTTTATTATCTTTTCAATATTTAATTTATGAAATGTAGACATCTATTCAGTTTAGATCTACAAAAATAAGCAATACTAAGCAAATCATTTGTTAGAGTTTGTATAAAATGATAACCCTAATTTTAAATATCATAAAATCAGGGATTATTTATGTGTTTACATATTATAAATTAAAACAGGTATAACACTATTTAAAAACGATAAAATAACTTAGTATAAAACAGTATAAACATCCGTTTCTTTTTCTTTTATTTTATTTATTGCATCATCGGCATATGATATTGCTGATGCCTGTATTGATAAATTACTATTTATTGAAAAATTAGTGTTGTTTAACTTTAATTGTAAAGCTATAATTTGACGAAGTAACTCTTCGGTTGTAGGAACTTCACAACCAACTGCATTTGCGAAACTTTTAAAAAACAATAACGCATAAAATGATTCTGTTATTCGCCTATCTTTTCCTGAAATAGTTACTTGCTTTCCTTTGTAAATATTTCCTAACATTTCGGTAATACTATTGTTAGGTTTGATACTTATTACACGATTCGATAACCAATCTTTTAAAGATTGAAGATTATCCATTTCTAATCGTTCAGCAACCATTATTTGTTCATTAAAAACCTTTTGAAATAATTGAGAATACGTTTCACTTAAAACGTAAATTTCTTTTGTTATCGCTTTTCCTTTTGAATTAATAAGATCTTGAGAATTATCGCAAATAGCCGCTGCGTTTATTGATAAAATTGGAGAACTTAAAGCTGTTTTAAGCGTATTTCCTCCATCAATAAAAGTAAAATTATCTTCTCTAAATTTAAAGTGCTTATTAAGAAAAGATATTAAATATTTTCGAGTTTCTAAATCATCATAAGCCAAAGGTATTCTCGATTTAAAATCTAATAAATTTACAATAATACCATCGTCTGTAACTTTACTTGTTGCAAAAACAGGCGAATATCCGACCAAACCGACCTTTATATTTTCCTGACCAACTAACCAATTAGCACCTAAATTTCCAGGAATCATTAAAATTGGCGTATTCTTTTTTTGATGATTGATTTTTCAGTTTCACTAAATTGATACATCGTTGAATTTTGAGGAAAACGACAACAATTAAGTATTAAATCAGCTTTTTCTGCAATTTCTTCTAATGATGAAGTAATTTGTATTTTAAGAGGTGTTTTTTTAGGAAAAGAAGTATTATCGGCACTATTAATTATTACTATTTTATCTTTTTTTATAAGCTCTTTATATGCTTCACTTTTTCTATTTTTATGTTTAAAACCGATAACATTTAAACCTGCCTCTTGAAGAATATAAGAGATAGAAGTTCCAATTGTTCCCATTCCTATAATTCCAATAGTCTTTATCTCTGTCATTTTTTAACTAAAGATAAGTATTTCATGTATTTAAATAATAATTACTAATTAAAATTGTTACTCTTTTTTTAAATTACCTTACTAAATACAAGCTTCTTTAATTTTTATTTATTTAGTTTTTTTTAAAAAATATTATTTTTATTGAGTCTAAATAATGCCTATATTTGCACTTAACTTTACAAGTTAGTACCCCACACTATGAAAAATTTATTAATATTAACTTTTTTTTATCGATAAACATATTAGCACAAAAAGTATGTAAATCTCCAAATGAAATTGAAGAAGACTTAAATACTATTAGCATAAGTAAATGTGATATTAAAGAATCTGAAAAAAAGAAAAGTAAAAAATCAAGACAAATTAATGTTGCAGTATCATCAACTAGGAGAAGTTTAAAAAAAAGACAAATATCTAAGAGAACAGGAGCTGGTATTGCTGAAATTAAAACAACCTCTCAAAATACAACTCAAAAATTAGTTCTTGAAAAAGAACCTACTTCAAAAACTAATATCGCAGAAATTAATACTAAATTATCTAAAAAAGAATATAACAATGCTGCTAAATTTAGTAATGTTGATGATATTCCGCTATTCAATTCTTGTAAGAATGTAGAAAAAACAAGACGCTCTTATTGTTTTAATAAAAACATGATAAATTATATTTCTGAACATTTTAAATATCCAAAAAAAACCATTAATTCACCAACAAAAGGAGGTATTTGGGTAAGTTTTGTTATTGATAAAAATGGTGAAGTAAAAAATATTAAAACACTAGTGCATAAATATGGTGATTTATTGAATAAAGAAGCTATTAGAATTGTTTCTAAATTACCTCAATTTATTCCTGCAAAAAAAGATGGAAAACGTATTGCTGTAAAATATGGTTTTCCTATTTCATTAACTTTAGATTAATAATTAAGGTTTAAAAATTCATTTAATTTTCTCAACTAATTGAAACAACGTACGTTAAAAAAAATATTGTTATTTTTTTTTGTAATTTCTAGTATTGCTTTATCTGCACAAATTACTTTAAAAGGAAAAGTTTATGATGAATACTTAGACCCTTTTCCTAATGCAATTATTAATTCACTACAAAGTACTGCAACTACAACTTCAAATATTAATGGTAATTTTACCTTAACTTTAAAGAAAAAACTTCCTTATATCCTCTTAATATCAGCTAAAGGTTACAGAAAAGAAATACTTAAAATTACAGATTTAAAGGAAGAATTAAACATTATTTTAAAAGAAATAAAATAGTTGTTTTAATATTAAAACAACTATTTTTTTCCATCAACAACAATAACAATTTCGCCTTTTGCGGGTTTTGCTGTATAATATGATAACACTTCTTTTACTGTTCCTCTTTTGGTTTCTTCGAATAATTTAGTCAATTCTCTAGAAACTGATATTTGTCTGTCTTCGCCAAAATATTCGCCAAAATGAGCTAATGTTTTTAATAATTTATGAGGACTTTCATAAAAAATCATGGTTCTATTTTCTTCGGATAAAAGTGTTAGACGGGTTTGTCTTCCTTTTTTAACAGGTAAAAATCCTTCGAAAACAAATTTATCATTTGGTAAACCAGAATTTACTAAAGCAGGCACAAAAGCAGTTGCACCAGGCAAACATTCTACATCAATATTTTGTTGGACACAGGCTCTGGTCAATAAAAAACCTGGATCAGAAATTGCTGGAGTTCCAGCATCAGAAATTAAAGCACAAGTTTCACCATTTTTTAATCGATTTAAAACACCATCAACAGATTTGTGTTCGTTATGCATATGATGACTATACATTTGTGTTCCAATTTCAAAATGTTTTAACAATTTTCCACTAGTACGTGTGTCTTCTGCCAAAATAAAATCGACTTCTTTTAAAATTCTAAGTGCTCTTAGCGTAATATCTTCTAAATTCCCGATTGGGGTTGGTACCAAATACAATTTGCTCATACAGCAAAGCTACAACAAAGTTTTTAGTACATTTGCGCTATGCCAAAAAAGCTGTTAAAAAATATTAATTTTCCTTCGGATATAAGGAAATTATCTGCTGATGAATTGCCTTTATTAGCAAAAGAACTACGCGAATTTATTATTGATATTATTGCCACAAAAGAAGGTCATTTAGGCGCAAGTTTAGGCGTTATTGAACTTACTATTGCATTGCATTATTTATTCGATACACCAACCGACCAATTAGTTTGGGATGTTGGACATCAAGCCTACGGACATAAAATTTTAACAGGAAGAAAAGATGTTTTTCATACTAACCGACAATTAGGCGGTATTTCAGGTTTCCCTAAACGAAGCGAAAGTAATTACGATACTTTTGGCGTTGGGCATTCATCAACTTCTATTTCTGCGGCTTTAGGAATGGCAATTGCCTCTAAAATACAAGGAAGTGATAAACATCATATTGCTATTATTGGCGATGCTTCTATTGCTAGCGGAATGGCTTTTGAAGCTTTAAATCATGCAGGCGATACAGATGCTAATTTATTGGTGATTTTAAATGATAATGCCATTGGAATTGACCCTTCGGTGGGAGCTTTAAAAGATTATTTAACACGCATAAAATCGACAAGGTCGGATATTGAGCAACATAATATTTTTGAGGCCTTAAATTTTGAATATTCAGGACCAATTGATGGTCATAATTTTGAAGAAATTTTATCAGAATTAGACCGTTTAAAAGAAATAAAAGGTCCTAAATTTTTACACGTAATTACCACCAAAGGAAAAGGATTACGACAAGCAGAACAAGACCAAGTAAAATATCATGCTCCAGGTAAATTTGATAAAATTTCAGGCGATGTATTGCCTAAAGAAAAAAGTAAGTTCACAAAGTTTCAAGATCTTTTTGGAAAAACTATTATTGAACTTGCACATCAAAATAAAAAAATTGTTGGTATTACGCCCGCTATGCTTTCTGGAAGTTCTTTAAACGATATGTTAGCCGAATTTCCTGAACGTACTTTTGATGTCGGTATTGCCGAACAACATGCCGTTACTTTGGCAGCAGGAATGGCAACTCAAGGAATTATTCCATTTTGTAATATTTATTCTACTTTTTTACAGCGTTCTTACGATCAAATAATTCATGATGTTGCTTTGCAAAATTTACCCGTTATTTTTTGTTTAGACAGAGCTGGTTTGGTTGGACAAGATGGTGCAACACATCACGGGGTTTTTGATTTAGCGTATTTACGCTTAATTCCAAATATGATAATTTTTGCACCTCGCAACGAAATCGAACTTCGAAATATCATGTTTACGGCACAATTAGGTTTAAAAAATCCTATTGCAATTCGTTATCCAAGAGGTACAGGTAAGTTAGAAAAATGGCAACTTCCTTTTGAAGAAATTCAAATAGGAAAAGGTGTTTGTTTAAAGGAAGGAAATAAAGTAGCAATATTATCCGTAGGAACAATAGCAAATAATGTTTTTGAAGCCATAAATCAACTAGAAAATAGCAACAGTGTAGCTCATTATGATATGCGATTTGTAAAACCTTTAGATAAAAAATTATTAGATACTATTTTTAATTCTTTTGATATTCTAATCACCATAGAAGACGGAACTGTAAGGGGTGGATTTGGTTCTGCTATTTTAGAATATGCATCTGAAAAAAATTATAAAGGAACTATTGATATTTTAGGTATTCCTGATAAATTTATAGACCACGGAACAGTTGAAGAATTACAAATTTTATTAAATATTGATATAAAAAGTATTCAAGAAAAAATTGAAAAATTACTCTTATAAAAACTAAAAAAGCAAATCCGTCAATCTGAATTTATTTCAGATTCGCATCCTGATTTCCCACAGTTCTCTTATTCATGCGATGCTGAAATAAATTTAGCATGACAGTAGTTTCTAAAAACTAAAAAAGCGAATCCAAATGGATTCGCTTTTTTTATATAAATTTAGTTGATAACAACTATAATTTTTTAGTTATTTAATGCTTCTGCACCACCAACAATCTCTAAAATTTCGTTAGTAATAGCTGCCTGACGTGCTTTGTTATACGTTAATAATAACTCATCACGTAATTCAGTAGCATTATCAGTAGCCTTGTGCATTGCAGTCATACGAGCTCCGTGTTCTGATGCAAATGAATCACGAATTGCTTTGTATAATTGTGTTTTTAATGACTTAGGAATCAATTCTAAAACAATCTCTTCTTTAGAAGGTTCAAAAACATAATCTAATGTTACAGTTTCATCACTTTCTATTGGCTCAATTGGTAAAAATTGCTCTAATTGAGGAATTTGAGTTGCTGCATTTTTAAATTGATTATAAACAAGCTGTATCTTTTGATAAGAACCAGCTACATATAAATCCATTATTTTTTGTGCAACTTCTGCAACGTTATCGTACGTTAAATCATCAAAAATATCATTTCTATTTTCAATAATATTGTGTTGTTTTGATAAAATATCGTCTCCTTTTTTACCTATCGTTAACAAATCAACAGCAACATCACTGTAATTTTCATCAATAGCTTTTATTGTTCTTTTAACAATAGAAGAGTTAAAACCACCACACAAACCTCTGTTTGAAGTAATTACAACTAGTAATACATTTTTCACTTCTTTTTGAGTTGAATATACGCCACTAGCATCACTATCTAAAGTAGCGCTTAAGCTTTGTAATAATTCAGTAAGCTTAGATGAATACGGGCGCATTGCCGTAATTGCATCTTGAGCTTTTTTTAACTTTGCAGCCGATACCATTTTTAATGGCAGAGGTAATCTGCATTGTTGATTTAATAGAAGTAATTCTGTTACGTATTTCTTTTAAGTTCGCCATACGAATAGTGCTGTTGAGTGTTAAATATAAAGTATTGAGACGCGAATCTCAATACTTTATATTAAAGTCTTTTATTAAGCTGAAAATTTAGCTGAAATTTCTTTTGCAGCTGCTGTTAAAGTATCAATTACTTCATCAGTTAATTTACCTGCTTTTAAAGTATTTAAAGTATCTCTATGCTTTGCATTTAAATACTGAATATAATCTCTTTCAAATTCCTTTACTTTATTTACCGGTACATCTTTTAACAAGTTTTTAGAACCTGCATAAATGATTGAAATTTGGTCTTCTACAGTATAAGGATCGTTTTGTGCTTGCTTTAAGATTTCAACATTACGTTGTCCTTTAGAAATCACATTTAAAGTTGCTGCATCTAAATCAGAACCAAACTTAGCGAATGCTTCTAATTCACGATATTGTGCTTGATCTAATTTTAAAGTACCAGATACTTTTTTCATCGCTTTAATCTGAGCGTTACCACCAACACGAGATACAGAAATACCTACGTTAATTGCTGGACGAACACCAGAGTTAAATAAATCTCCATCTAAGAAAATTTGTCCATCAGTAATCGAAATTACGTTTGTTGGAATATATGCTGATACATCTCCTGCTTGTGTTTCAATAATCGGTAATGCAGTTAAAGAACCTCCACCTTTTACAACTCCTCTTAAAGAATCTGGTAAATCGTTCATTTCACTAGCAATTTTATCATCATTGATAACCTTTGCAGCACGTTCTAATAATCTTGAGTGTAAGTAAAATACATCCCCTGGATATGCCTCACGTCCCGGAGGTCTTCTTAATAATAAAGAAATCTCACGGTATGCAACTGCTTGTTTAGATAAATCATCATAAACAATTAAAGCTGGTCTACCAGTATCTCTAAAGTATTCTCCAATTGCAGCTCCTGCAAATGGTGCATATACTTGCATTGCTGCAGGATCAGATGCATTTGCTGCTACAATTGTAGTATAAGCTAAAGCTCCTTTTTCTTCTAAAACATTGGCAATAGCAGCTACAGTAGATGCTTTTTGACCAATAGCAACATATATACAATATACTGGGTTACCAGCATCGTAAAATTCTTTTTGATTTAAAATTGTATCAATAGCAACTGTAGATTTACCAGTTTGACGGTCTCCAATAATTAACTCACGTTGACCACGTCCTACAGGAATCATAGCATCAATAGATTTGATACCAGTTTGCATTGGTTCAGTTACAGGCTCACGATAAATAACCCCAGGAGCTCTACGCTCTAAAGGCATTTCGTAAGTTTTACCTTCAATAGGTCCTTTACCATCAATTGGCTGACCTAATGTATTTACAACACGTCCTACAATACCTTCTCCAGCTCTTAAAGAAGCAATTCTTTCTGTACGTTTAACAACAGAACCTTCTCTTACTGATGTAGAAGCACCTAATAATACAACACCTGCATTATCTTCTTCTAAGTTTAATACGATACCTTCTAATCCGTTATCGAATTCTACTAATTCACCATATTGTACATTAGACAAACCATAAACACGAGCAATACCATCACCTACTTGTAATACGGTACCAACTTCATTTAATGAAGCTTTAGACTCGAAGTTTGTTAATTGTTCCTTTAAAATTGCTGAAACTTCAGCTGGTTTAATTCCTGCCATCTTATTTCTTTGGATGTATAATTAAATTTGTGGAATGTTATGACTATTGTCAAATTCTCTTCTTAACTCTTTGAATTGATTAGAAATACTTGCATCATACTGCACATCTCCAACACGTAAAATAAATCCTCCTAAAATATTCGGATTTACTATATTTTCTATACTTGCGCTATTTCCTGTTAAAGAAACAATTTTCGCTTGTATTTTATCTTCTAACTCTTTTGTTAAAACTACTGCTGTGGTAACTTTAGCAACCTGTACACCTTTATAGGCATCGTAAATAATAGAATATTGCTTTGCAATAGCTTCTAACATTATCATACGTTTATTCTCTTCTAATAAGTTGAATAAATTTGTTATGATAGCATCTACTTTATCTCCAAAAAGTGCAACTAAAACCGTTTTTTTATCATTGGCTTTAACTACAGGGCTTTTAAGCATTCTGTTTAAATCGCTACTTTCGGCAATAGTACTTGCGATTAACTTCATGTTATCGTTAACTAAAGAATCTTTATTAGTTTCTTTAGCAAGATTTAATATTGCTTTTGCGTAACGTAATGCTGGTCTAGATCCTTTCATCGATTGATTAGTTTAAAGTAATCTCTTCTAACATTCCTTCAACTAGCTTTAAATGATCTGCTGGTGAAGTTAACTCTTTTTTCACTAACTGCTGAGCAATATCTAAAGATAAATCAGTTACTGTTTTCTTTAATTCAGAAATAGCAGCTTGTTGTTCTTGCTTTATTGTTGCTTTAGCATTTTCTATCATGCTAGAAGTTTGTGCTTGTGCTTCTTCTTTTGCTTCTGCTACAATATTTTCTTTAATATCACGAGCTTCTTGCATCATTGCATCTCTTTCGGCACGTGCTTCTTTAAATAACCTATCGTTATCAGCTTGTAAATTTTGCATTTCTTTACGAGCATTTTCAGCTTGATCTAATGCATTTTGGATACCTTCTTCTCTGTCATTTAATGCAGATAAGATTGGCTTCCAAGCAAACTTTACCATTAAAAAGATTAATATTAATAAGATAAAAGCCTGCATGACAAATAATCCTATTGAAAAATCATTAAAAATTCCCATACTAATTTATTTTGTATTTTTTTATTGTTTAATAAAACACATCTGCAACCAACCGTTGCAGATAGTGTTTCTTTTTAATTTCTGGAAGATTATCCTAAAAGTAAAGCACCGAATGCTAAACCTTCTAATAATGCTCCAATAATAATCATTGCTGTTTGGATTTTTCCAGCAGCTTCAGGTTGACGTGCGATAGCTTCCATTGCGCTACTACCGATTTTCCCTAATCCTAATCCTGCTCCGATTACGATTAAACCTGCTCCTATTAAAGTAAGACCTGTCATAATAATTGATTTATATTAAATTAAACAAAAAATTTCATTTTACTAATGGTGATCGTGTTCTTCTACAGCCATACCAATAAACAATGAAGATAACATTGTAAAAATATAGGCTTGTAAGAAGGCTACTAACACTTCGATTAACGTTAAAAACAACGTTAAAAATACAGATACACCTGTTGCACCTGCTGTTCCAAACTTCGCTTTTAATATAATCATTAAAGCGGCAATACCCATTACTACTGAGTGACCTGCAGTAATATTGGCAAATAAACGCACAAATAAAGAAAAAGGCTTCGTTAAAATCCCTAAAAATTCGATAGGTGCTAAAATAAATTTCATAGCTACAGGTACTCCTGGCATCCAAAAAATATGTTTCCAATAATCTTTATTTGCTGAAAACTGTACTATAAAAAAGGTAAAAAGAGCTAAACAAACTGTTACAGCTAATTGTCCTGTAATGTTAAATCCTAATGGAGTTAAACCTAATAAGTTTGAAACCCATATAAAAAAGAAAACAGTTAATAAGAACCCCATAAATTTACGGTAATGCTTTTCACCAATATTTGGTCTTGCTATTTCATCTCTAACATATAATACTAAAGGCTCTAAAACTCTTGCAAAACCTGTTGGTATTGCTCCTTTTTTGTATCCTTTAGCTAAAGATCTAAATCCGAAAATCATTAATAAACCTACTAAAAGCATCCCTACAACACTTTTTGTTATAGAAAAATCTAATGCTTTATGAGCATTTGTAGCACGGTGAGCTTCATCAAAAGAAACAGCAGTTTCTCCTTCGTTTAACTCATATATTTTACTGTGTATTTTAGTTAACTGTACTCCATCTGCTGGAACAACTACGTGACCATCATCATTATGATGAAAAGCTGAAGACATAAAAGTTCTTAATCCTTTACTTGTCCAAACAATTATAGGTAAAGGAACACCTACGTGTTTTCTTTCGTTTTTATCATTTGTGTATGAAAACAAAGTAAAATCATGTGAATCTGCTAAGTGATGTTTCTTATAAGCTTCAATTTCTGCCTTTGTGTTTACACGGCCACCATCATCTTGTAAAGTAGTATCTCCATTTTCAGCTGAAACTGAAAATGATGTAAAAACTAATGCAAGTATTGTTAAAAACTTGATAGATTTTTTTGCTATCATCATATCTTAAATTTGAATAAAGGTTTAAGGTCTGTAAATTTCCGTGCAAAGGTACATATTTAATTAAAACTACAAACCGTTTTTAAACTTAGTTTTGTTACAAATTTAACCTAGTGTTAAAACTACGTTTAAAAAAGCAAACTACTTAGTGTTTAATAACTTAAAAACACCTGCTGCTTCTGTTATCAAAAATATAAATAACGGAATAACTAACGAAACCTTTTCTGGCTTAGTAAGCTGTACATCTGTAAACACATCTGCTTGAAAGATTAATACAAAAAAACCTATTTTTAAAAGCATAGAAGCTAAGTACCCATATCCTGCTTCATTTGGCATTTGACTTACTAGAAGTTCTAATAAAACGTAAACAATACATGTACTTATTACATGAAATAAATATACTGATAGTAATGAGTATGATATACTATCTCCTAGCATATTTAAAATATAATTATGAGAAATATAACTCACTGCAAATAATACAAGAACAGTGATAATAAAATATAAAATACGTTTAATCATTTTTACTTAGATAATTTTGAAACTTGTAATATTACAGAAAACATAGCCCCAAAAACAGCGACCAATGTGCAAATTTTAGTATATAATTGATTTTCATTTACATACTGAGTATCTAGCCATTCACCGAGTTTGTTACCCAAATAAATAGTTAATCCCATTTGAAAAGCAATACTTGTAAACCGAATATATTTACTAAGCGGTTTTTTCTTTTTGTTTTTGTCCATTATTTAATTCTTTTACCGCACCTTTCATTGCACAAGTTGCATTAAATGATGCTCCTGGCTCTACCGAAAGCTTACCCGTAATAACATCTCCATTAATATTAGCAGCTGCTTTTACAGTTAATGTATTTGAAACAACTAAATCTCCTGAAAACTTACCTTCAATATCTGCATTTGCACATTCTACTTTTCCTTTAATAAAACCTGCCGCACCAATAATAACTCTTCCATTGGTTTTTATAGTTCCTTCTAAAGTTCCATCAATTCTAAAGTCTCCTTCTGAAATAATATCACCCTTTATTTGAGTGTTTGTACCTATAACATTTCTTTCTGAAACTTTAGCTTCGCTTGTTTTTTTACTTTCTTTACTAAACATACTAACAATATTTTTTTTATTTTATTCTATCTAATATTTCTTTTGCTTTAACACCTTCAGCTTTATTCGCATAACGAATGGCCACAAATTCTAATGCTTTCCTATAAGTTTCTTTATCTTTATACTTTCCTAAAGACAATGCTTTTAAAAGTACAAGTTTAGGTGTTAATTCAGATTCTTTAATTGTTGATAGAAAAACATCAATATCTTTTACAACAGCTTCGTATTTTTGTTCTTTATATAGATAGTATATTTCTTTGTACTTATCTAAAACAGCATCTTCTTTTTTATTTTCTGTTAATTTTCTAGTCGGATTTCTTATGATTTCCGCAAATGTTGTTTCAGAATACTTAGTTAAAATTACACTTTTGTATTCATTCGCTTTAGCCATATCGTTTATTTCACTATATATTTGATATAAATGATAACTTATCGGTAGTTCTAATGTATTATTTTGTTGTTCTTTTTGTAATCGTTCTAAATTTTTAATAGCAAGATTACTATTTTTAAACTGCTCTTTATAAATTAACCCTAACTGATATAAAGCATCATTACGATCTTCTTTTAATGTTGTAATTATTTTTTCATCCGTAGGGATTTCGTCTAAATAAGTCGATAATTCGTAACGTAAATTAACTACAGGTTCGGTTGAGTCTTCATCAACCTCTTCAATTATTGTTGTTGATTTATCTGATAATCGCCAATTATCTTCTAACGGACGCATACCCCATGTATTCTGAAAAGCTTCTTTTCCAAAACCTAAAGCTTGCGAATTATAAAAATACCATTTCCCTTTATTACTACCATTATTAATAGCTTTTCCAGTTCCAAAAGAGCTACCAAAATTTTGTGCATTTAATAATAGTTGTTTTTTCTCTTCATCTTCTTTTTTAATTTTTTCGATATAAGTTTCAAAAAAAGAAGTTCTCTCAGTCGCTGTCATAGCAACTAACTTAAGAATACTGTCATTATTTTTAACAAGACTTTCGTATTTTCTTAAAGTTGTTAATCCTTTATTTTTTCTTCGGATTCTTCTAATTCTTTTTCTTGAGTAAATTCTTTAGAAGTAACAGTTAAAACACTATCGTAATAAGAACCAGCTAGCACATATTTTTCTTTATCAAAAGCAATATTTCCTAAACGTTCATAGGCATATGTTTTTTGATAATCATTGTTATGCTTAGCGTTTAATGATTTTTTAAAATACTCAATCGCATTATCTGTTTTGTTTCGTCCTATTTCTAAAACTCCTGCCTGATAATAAAGTGCATTCAAAAACTTACGATTATCAGAATTTCTGATTAGTTTTTTCAACTTTGCTAAAACAACAATCGATGCAGAATCATTTTCTGTATTTTTTGCCATTTCGACACTTGCACGAATACGATATTTATAAGGTGCTTTTTTAGTATTTGCTAACTTATTGAATACAACACGAGCAGAATCTCTGTAATTTAATTCGCTATAAATTTGCCCTAAAACAAACATATTACGTCCAGATTGCTCTTTATTTTTAAATATTTTTGATGCTGCTGTTAAATGCTGAATTACTTTTTGAATGGTATCTGTTTTTTGATACGCCATTGCCATAGCAGTATGTGCTTGTTCTCTTACTCCATCAGGAAGTTCGGCTTCATTTTCTTCAACTTCTAATAAAAATTTTAGCGATTCTATGGCTAATTTTTCATTATCTAAACGAATATTTGTTTTAGCACGCCAAACTTTTGTTTCATTTATCAAACTAGCGTTTGGATAATTTGCGATAATATAATTAAAAGCTTCAATTGCAGGAATAAAACGTTGAGTATAGTATCTTGATTTCCCTAATAATAAATAAGCGTCATCAATTTGACGATTTTTTTCATATCCGTTTATATTCATTGAATGCTTCTGAATCGCTTTTACGGCTTTTTCTTCGGCTCTATCAAACATTGTTAAAACTTCAACCTCTTCTTCTTCGTTTTCATCAAAACCAGAACCTAGTTGTAAAACAGGTGCTGAAATTTGATTTTCATCAAAAGTAATAGGTTCTATTTCTAAACGTTTCCAAAAATTATCTTTATGCTTACTTTCAACATCTTCTAATCCTTTCAAATAAGCTTGTTCACCGTTAAAAAGTATGTTATATTTTGTAGTAAGTGCGTGAAAGTTTCGATTTAAAAACGCATCTTTTTTCACACTACAAGAGTATATTGTAGCTAAAATCAGATTAAAAACTAAAAATTTCGATAGTTTATTCATATAGTTACGCTTTTACTGTACAACAAGTATATTCATAATTTTATTGTACGTAAAAGCGTAAAAATAGCAATAAAAAGATAACTTTCAGTTACCTTATTAAATTTATACACCATCAAATAATTATTTCACGTTAAAAGCTCATATAATTATAAGTATAATTTTTTATCAGAAAAAACATAAGAAAAATAATTTGAAGCAATTTCCCGCTTTCCGCACTCGCTTCTGGCTAAAAAAAGCCAAAGAGCTCAAACAAATGCTTCAATCGGGGCTAGGCATTTTTACTCTAATTTTAACTATTAGATATAGTTGTTTATCTATTTTTAAAATCAAAAAAAGCATCAATTTAAAATTGATGCTTTTTGAATATTATTATTTAAACTATAATTATTTTATTTTCATTGATTTTGCGATTGCTTCTAATTCAAACAAAAAATCACGTTTATTTACAGAAGGTGCATAAGTGAATCCTTCAAAAATAACCAAACGATTATTTTTCTTATCAATTATAGTATAATTAACAAATGGTCCTGCCATAAAATCATTTTTAACTTCCCATTTCCCACGAGTTTCATATGCTTTTTTACCATCAATTATAGCATCAAAAGTAAAAGGTGTGTATGCTTGTTCGGTAATCATATACATACCTTCTTTACTTCCTGGTATGTGTTTTTTACCAATAGTATCACGTACTGCTGTAATATTATCAGCAACTGTATTTTCATCAACTAAAGGAATCGTATAAATTAAAACATTATTCGTACCATCTCCTCGAGCAATACCGCTTCTTAAATGCTGACGAAACCAGATAAAATCTCCAGAATCTTCTACCAATCTGAATCGCTTAGGAATATCAATAGTTAATCCAATATTTTTAATTGTTTTAAATCCTGTTTCATCGATACGTTCTTTTTTAAAGATTCGCTGTGTAAACCTAACATCCTCATCTTTAAATAATTGAATAATCTCTTTACCTCTTTTATCTAACATATTTAAAATACCAGCTTCGTTCTTAGCCGTAGCATGTACTATAATTTGAGGTTGTGCATATCTATCTTTTTCAACAGTAATACTTTCTTTAGCTCCTTTTTTGATAATTAAAACAGCTTTTCCATGTCGCATAAAACTACTAAAACCACTAGGATCTATTTGGCTAACCGACAATAATGTTTCTGGCTGTGGCAATCCTACTTGATGCTCACCAAACACGGTACGTATTTGATTACCTATTTTACCTTGCCAATCTTCTCCTTTTACAACCACCATTATTTTATTGGTGTTACCGTTAGATGTTGGTAAAATGTAGCCTTCATTACCTGTTTTGCATGATATCATTAAAAACATCAAAAAAAGCAAGCCTATTATTTTTTTCATAATTTGTAGTTTTTATAACTTTTAAAAATATGTTATATAGTAAGTTTTAGAATGATTTTTTTTTTAAAATACTAGCCTTTAAAAATTTTAAGTTTCATTCCTAATTTTAGTTTTTTTACACTCCAAATATTGTTCCACTTTTTAATTTGGTCAATAGAAACAGATGGGAATTTTTTTGATATTGTCCATAATGAATCTCCACTTTTAACAACATATATCTTATGTGGTCCTTTTGGAAGTTTATGTTTTTTTCTTGATACTTTTTTTTGAGCAACTAATTTCTTCGGATAAATAACTAAAGATTGTCCTATTTTCAAACGATGATTTCGTATTCCGTTCCAACGCTTAATTTGGCTTACTTTTACCCCAAATTTATTTGCTATTTTCCCTAAATAATCACCATTTTGTACTTTGTAGCGTGTACGTTTATCTGTCTCAAAATACTTGGTTAATGGCTTTTCTCTTTTTCCATCTTCTTCATTTGCTAGCACATAAATATCTTCTTCTTTATCTAAAAAGTCAATCATGTTTTTTCGAGGCAAACGAACTGCATAATTTTTATCTTTTACATAAGGAATCACATCTAATTTATACGATGGATTTAAAAACGATAATAAATCTGTATCAATATTTGTTTTTGCTGAAATCTGATCAAAAGTAACCGTTCTTTTTACTTGAATTGTATCTGTTTCAAAATGATAAATATTTGGTGGTTCAGGATAAATATTATGTGCATCAGCATATTCAAAAATATACATGGTTGCATAAAATGCAGGAACATAACTTGCTGTTTCACGAGGCAAATACGGACGAATATTCCAATAATTTCGATAACCTCCAGAACGTTTTATTGCTTTTGAAACATTTCCAGGTCCTGAATTATAAGCTGCCAAGGCTAAATCCCAATCGCCAAAAATTTTATGTAAATGACTTAAATATTTACACGCTGCAATTGTTGCTTTTACTGGGTTTTGACGTTCATCAACATATGAATTTACTTTTAAATCAAACTCAACTCCTGTTCCATACATAAATTGCCATAAACCTGTTGCGCCTACTCTAGAACGAGCCGCAGGGCGTAAAGCAGATTCTACAATCGCTAAATATTTCATTTCTAACGGAACATCAAACTGATCTAAATACTGTTCAAACATCGGAAAATAATATTGTGCCTTTGCCATTAAAGCAGGATAATATTTTGTTCGATATTTTAAATAACTATTAATTACTTTTTCTAAAGATGGATTGTAAGCTAAATGAAATGGTGTTTTTAAATTCAAATCATTCAAGCGTGTTTTTAATAAATCCGTAGAAAGCATTAATGTTGTATTACCAATAATATCTTTATCATCAATTACATATTGAATACTATCAAATGATGATGCATTGAATTTTTTCTGAATCAATAAACTATCTACTTTTCTCAAATCTGCATCTGAAAAACAAGCATAAATCTTTTTTATTTTGATAGTATCTTTTACTATAGAATCTGTTGCTATAAAACTAGAATCAATCGCAATTGCTGTATTTTCTACAGGAACAAAAACACTATCAACAGGTTCTTGTGCAAAGATTGATACCGTAAAAAAAAGTAGTATTAGTAAATTTTTCATGTTTGATTTATAAGTTTAATTCAACAACAATCGGGCAATGGTCAGAATGTTTTGCTTCTGGTAAAATGTAAGCTCTTGATATTTTATCTTTCAAAGGTTCAGCAACCATTGCATAATCTAAACGCCAACCTTTATTGTTTGCTCTCGAATTTGCTCGATAACTCCACCAAGAATATTCTTGTTTTTCAGGATTTAAAAATCGAAAACTATCTGTAAATCCCGTTTTTATAAACTCACTAAACCAAGTTCTTTCTTCAGGTAAAAACCCAGAAACACCTTTCATTTTCGGATTATGAATATCGATAGCTTCACGACAAATATTATAATCGCCACAAATAACTAAATTTGGAATTTCTTGTTTTAAATTATTGATGTATTCTTGAAATTCATCCATATAATTTAATTTAAAATTCAAGCGTTCAGAATTTGTTCCTGACGGAAGATATAAACTCATTACAGAAACTTCATCAAAATCTACACGCAAATTTCTTCCTTCAAAATCCATGCTTTCAATTCCTGTTCCATATTCAATATGATTTGGTTTTTCTTTACAAAAAATTGCGACAGATGAATAGCCTTTTTTTTGTGCTGAAAACCAATAATGATACGGATATCCTGCATTTTCAAAATCCGTTACATCTAACTGTTCTTTATGAGCTTTGGTTTCTTGAATACAAATTACATCAGGATTTTCAGCTTGTAACCAGTCGATAAATCCTTTTTTTAAAGCGGCTCTAATTCCGTTTACGTTGTATGATATTATTTTCATTAATCTAAAAATATAGGGTTTTTAAGAAAAATCCATGTTAATTGTTTTCTGTCTCCCGTTGGTGTTTGAATTATTTTTTTTCTTGGTGATAAAACATAAGCTAAAGCAATTGCGACACCTATTCTTATCCAAGATTCTTGAACAAGAAATACTTTATCTAGCATAAAAATAAAAAACACTATTAATAATGGATAAATAGCTAAATAAAACTTTTTAAAATACTTCATATTAAATATCCATTTCAGGAATTTCTCCTTCTACTATTAAAGTTGCTTCGGTGGCATTTTTTATTTCATCAACAGAAACACCAGGAGCTCTTTCTAATAAATAAAATGCGTTATTTTTCACTTCTAATACCGCTAAATTTGTAACTACTTTTGTTACACAACCAACGCCAGTTAAAGGCAAAGAACATTTTTTTAATATTTTAGAAGCACCACGTTTATTAGTGTGCATCATTGCTACAATAATATTTTCTGCCGATGCTACTAAATCCATTGCTCCGCCCATTCCTTTTACCATTTTTCCAGGAATTTTCCAATTGGCAATATCTCCATTTTGAGCAACTTCCATTGCTCCTAAAACAGTTAATTGCACGTGTTTTCCACGGATCATAGCAAAACTTGTAGCTGAATCAAAAATAGATCCACCATCTAAAACTGTAACAGTTTGTTTTCCTGCGTTTATTAAATCAGCATCTTCAGTTCCTTCGATAGGAAATCCGCCCATTCCTAGTAATCCGTTTTCCGATTGAAATTCAACTTCAATTCCTTTAGGAATATAATTAGCTACTAACGTAGGAATTCCTATTCCTAAATTAACATACCATTTATCTTGTAATTCTTTTGCTATTCGCTGTGCTATTTGTTCTTTTGATAAAGCCATTTTTTACAGTTTAGGAGTTACAGTTCGTTGTTCAATTCTTTTTTCATATTTTTCTCCTTGAAAAATACGCTGTACAAAAATACCTGGAATATGTATTTGATTTGGGTCAAGTGTTCCTGCAGGAACTAACTCTTCAACCTCAGCAATAGTTATGGTTGCTGCACCACACATATTCGGATTAAAATTACGAGCAGTTCCTTTAAAAATTAAATTACCTGCTGTATCTCCTTTCCATGCTTTTACAAAGGCAAAATCTGCTTTAAAAGCAGATTCTAACACGTACATTTTGCCATCAAATTCACGAGTTTCTTTTCCTTCTGCAACTTCCGTTCCATAACCTGCAGGAGTATAAAATGCAGGAAAACCTGCTTGTGCTGCTCTACATTTTTCGGCTAAAGTTCCTTGAGGCGTTAATTCTACTTCTAACTCACCAGAAAGCATTTGACGTTCAAATTCATCATTTTCTCCTACATACGAAGAAATCATTTTTTTAATTTGTTTATTTTGAAGTAATAAACCTAAGCCAAAATTATCTACACCTGCATTATTAGAAATACATGTTACCTCTCTAACATTTAATTTCACTAATTGGGCAATAGCATTTTCTGGTATTCCACACAAACCGAAACCTCCTAACATAAAAGTCATTCCGCTTTTTACACCAACAAGTGCATCTTCTACGCTATTTACTTTTTTATTTATCATATTAGTTATTTGTTATCTGTTAAAAAAACTCTTAGTTTATTCTCTAAAAAATATTTTAATTAAAAATCAGTATCTCCGTCTTCTTTTTTATCATCATCACCATCATCGCTATTTTTTACTTCATTACAATTAATAGTAATTGTTAATTCCTCTGATGGTTTTTCAAAATCTTGTTTACTTATATTTAATGTTTTATCAGCATAACATTTTTGCATAAATAATCCCCAAGTAGGTAATGACATTGTTGCTCCTTGACCTAAAGCTATTCCTTTAAAATGGGTTGCTCTATCTTCACCACCTGTCCAAACACCTGTTGCTAAATTAGGAACAACTCCCATAAACCAACCATCAGATTGATTTTGAGTAGTTCCTGTTTTTCCTGCTATTGGATTCGTAAATTTATAAGGAAAACCTGTTGTAGCATCTTTTCTTCTAGTCCAGCCAGAGCGTAATCGTGCACCTGAACCCGATTGTGTAACTCCTTTTAATAAATCTAATACCACATAAGCTGATTCTTCACTTAAAACTTCTTTTGTTTTAGGTACAAAATCTTCTAAAACAGTTCCATTTTTATCTTCAATCCTAGTAATCATCATTGGACTAACACGTAATCCTTTATTTGCAAAAGTTGAATATGCACTTACCATTTCTATTAATGATAAATCAACTGCGCCTAAAGCAATAGATGGATTTGGGTCAATTTCTGATTTTATTCCTGCTGATTCAGCTAAACGTGCCACGTTTACAGGTGATACTTTATCTATCAATCGAGCTGTTATTACGTTTACAGAACGTGCTAAAGCCTCTTTTAATGTTAATTCACCACCATATTTATTGCTCGCATTTTCAGGTGTCCAATCTTTTGGCATTCCATATTTTTCCTTTGGAATCGTGTATAAAATATTAGGTAATTTATCACAAGGCGACATTTTTAATTGATTAATCGCTGTTGCATATACAAAAGGTTTAAAGGTAGAACCTACTTGACGTTTTTGTTGTTCTACTGCGTCATATTTAAAATATTTATGACTGATACCTCCTACCCAAGCTTTAATATGTCCCGTTTGAGGTTCAATAGAAACCAAACCAGAACGTAAAAAATGCTTATAATAACGAATAGAATCATAAGGAGTCATAACTGTATCACGATCGCCTTTCCATGAAAACACACGCATATCTGTATCAGTATTAAAAGATTTTTCAATTTCTTTTTCACTTTTTCCTGCTGCTTTCATTCGTTTATAACGTGTTGAGCTTCGTTTTCCTCTTTTTAAAATATTTAAAACTTGAGATTTTTCTAAATCATAAAAAGGCGCATTTTTATTTTTCTTTTGTTCTTTAAAGAAAAATGATTGCAAATTAGCCACGTGTTCACTACTTGCTTCCTCTGCATATCTTTGCATACGAGAATCAATAGTAACATGTATTTTTAAGCCATCTTTATAAATATTATAAAACTCTCCGTTTTCTTTTGGATTTTCTTTTGCCCATTTTTTTAAACGTTGTTTTAAATTTTCTCTAAAATAAGTTGCCAATCCATCACTATGACTTTCTGGTGTAAAATTTATTTTTAAAGGTAATTTTTGTAACGAATCTTTTTCTTTCTCTGTAATAATATCATTTTTTGCCATTTGAGCAAAAACAACATTCCTACGCTGTAAAGATTTCTTTTTAGAACGCTCTCTATGCGGATTATACTGTCTAGGGTTTTTTAACATTGCAACTAAAATAGCAGCTTCTTGTATATCTAATTCCTTTGGTTCTTTACCAAAATAAATACGTGTTGCCGAACGAATACCTGTAGCGTTAAAAAGAAATCCTTGCGTATTTAAATACATCGTTGCAATTTCTGCTTTGGTATATTGACGCTCAAGTTTTATAGCAACTACCCATTCTTTCAATTTTTGAGAAAGACGCTTAAATATATTACTAGATCCACCTTTATTAAAAAGGTTTTTAGCTAATTGCTGAGTAATTGTACTTGCACCTCCTTTTCTACCTAAATTTGAAACAGCTCTTGCTGTACCATAAAAATCAATACCTGAATGTTCGTAAAAACGTTCATCTTCAGTAGCTACTAAAGCTTTTATTAAAACCTCAGGTAAATCTTTATATTCAATAGGTGTTCTATTTGCTTTCACATAATATTTCCCTAATGTTTTTCCATCTGAAGAAATAACTTCTGTAGCTAAATCACTTTTAGGATTTTCTAATTCTTCAAAAGAAGGTAATTCACCAAAAGTACCTAAAGAAGCTAATAAAAATAATAGTCCTACAAAAAGGAATCCACTTAATAATATACCCCAAAAACATTTGATATATCCACTAAAATTAGTTGTTTTATGCTCTGTCATTATTATCTTTTTTCAATTCTAAATCCAACTTGAGATATTCCTTCAAGTTCTTTAATTCCTTCAATTTTACCATTTTTTCTCATAGCTTGTGTAACCTTAAAAGTGTATGTTCCTGTGTTTGGAAATAATATATTTTCTTTATAAAAAAGTTTATTTTCTTTGATGCCCGAAATTCCTTTACCTAAAAACTTACCTGTTACATCTGCCATATCATACTCTAAAGTATCAATAACTATCTGCCCATCAGGAAACCGTAATTGTGTTATCAAAAATAAATTACTATATGCATAGTCTTCATTATTTCTAAGATTTATAAAAAGATTTTTCTTGTTTATCGAATCATTCACATCAAAAATAAATGTAACTGCGTTATTTTTATTCCACGAACCTTCTGGTAACGTAATATACGCATCATAAACACTCTTTGAATCACAAGATATGATTGCAAAGACAGCTAAAAAAAATATAACTATATTATTCCTTTTCATTTTTTGTATCGTTATTTTTAGTAGGCTCTTTTGATGTTTCAGGACTTTTTATTTTAGAGGATACTTTTGACATAGGTTTTCTAGTATCCACAGTTTTTTCATCAATATTATTTTTTACAGCTCTTTTTTCGGGAGTTCTTTGAGGTCTTCGTTTTGGTTGACCTTCTACTGACTGATTTCCCTCTTTTTTATTAGCAGGTGCTCTTTGAGGTCTTCTTTTAGGTTGACCTTCTACTGGCTGATTTCCTTCTCTTTTATTAACAGGTGCTCTTTGAGGTCTTCTTTTAGGTTGACCTTCTATTGGCTGATTTCCTTCTCTTTTATTAGCAGGTGCTCTTTGAGGTCTTTTATTTGGCTGTGTTTTAACAATTGAATTACCTTCTCTTTTATTAGTAGGTGCTCTTTGAGGTCTTTTATTTGGCTGTGTTTTAACAATTGAATTACCTTCTCTTTTATTATCAGGTGCTCTTTGAGGTCTTTTATTTGGCTGTGTTTTAACAATTGAATTACCTTCTCTTTTATTATCAGGTGCTCTTTGAGGTCTTTTATTTGGCTGTGTTTTAACAATTGAATTACCTTCTCTTTTATTAGCAGATGCTCTTTGAGGTCTTTTGTTTGGTTGTATTTTTACTGGTAAATTACCTCCTTTTTTTGCTACTGATTTTCTTGATTTTGACCTCGAATTATTACGAGATTTCTTAGGTGTATCAAAACGGGTTAAACTATCTTGACCTACTACATTTTCAAAATCAACAATTGGCTGTACAGTTATCTCTAACTCATACTCATCTAAAGGTAAAGCAAGTTCATTATTTTGATTCAAAATAATAATTTCTTGTACTTGTTCTAACGATAATCTAAACCACTTAAAACTTTCTTCTTTATAAGTATACCAAACTATTTTTTTAAAAATATCCATCTTTACAAAAACAGCATCTCCTTTTTCAGTTTTAAGTATTTTATCTTGCTTCGGGAAACTTTTTAAAGCATCTAAATACGTATCTAATTCAAAATTTAAACAACATTTTAATTTACCACATTGTCCTGCTAATTTTAGCGGATTTAACGATAATTGTTGATATCTTGCTGCTGCAGTATTTACTTTTCTAAAGTCTGTTAACCAAGTAGAGCAACATAATTCTCTACCACAAGAACCAACACCTCCTAAACGAGCTGCTTCTTGACGCATACCAACTTGTTTCATTTCTACACGTATAGAAAAAGTTCCTGCTAAATCTCTAATTAACTGACGAAAATCTACACGTTCATCGGCTGTATAATAAAAAGTAGCTTTTGTACCATCTCCTTGATATTCTACATCAGAAAGTTTCATTTTCAGCTCTAAACGACTAATTATTTCTCGTCCTTTTCGCTGTGTTTCTTGCTCTCTATCTCTGGCTGTATGCCAAATATCAATATCTTTTTGCGATGCTTTTCTGTATATTTTTTTTACATCTTCACTATCTGCAGTAATTTTACGTTTTTTCATTTGAACTTTTACAAGTTCTCCTGCTAATGCTACAATACCGATATCATGTCCAGATGATCCTTCAACTGCCACAACATCTCCCATCGAAATGGTTAATTTTTCGGTATTTTTAAAAAAATGTTTACGTCCGTTTTTAAATCGAACTTCATAAATATTAAATGATGCTTCGCCTGTTGGCAAAGTCATATTCGATAACCAATCAAAAACAGCCAATTTATTTCCGCTTCCACAAGTACCACTGGCACAATTTCCATTACTCTTACATCCTCCAGGAACTCCGTCTTTACTAGTTGAACAACTGTTACAACTCATATAATTATATATTTTAGAAGCATTTTTTAAATCTGATTTAACCCAGTATCAAAAAACGCTTTTTTATGATTAATCTTCAGTTAGATAAAATTTATTATCATAACTTTCCTTAATCAGTAAAGATACGTATTCTCACGAAAATGGAAAATTGATTTTTTGCATAAAAAATATAATAAATAATTATGAACAACTAATTATTTTAATATTCCATTTAAAAAAAGTATTCAAGTAATTTATTCAAAGATTTCTAAAATAAAAAAACCTCAGTCTTCGAATGAAAACTGAGGTTTTATTTTTTAAATAAATGATTATAAAAAGTAATTATATACAATACGCCTATTTATTTGCATTTGCCCAATTATCTCTTAATCCAACTGTTTTATTGAATACTAAATTCTCTGAAGTTGAATCATCATCAACATTAAAATATCCTAAACGTTGAAACTGAAATTGCTCTCCAATTTTAGCAGTTTGTAAACTTGGTTCTACAAAAGCAGTAATTTTTTCTAATGAGTTAGGATTTACAAATTCCATAAAATCTTTGTCTTTATGAGAATCTGGAGCTTCATCAGAAAATAATCTATCGTAAACTCTAACCTCAGCTTTTACCGCATGTTTTACAGAAACCCAGTGTAAAGTACCTTTTACTTTACGCTTACTTTCTTCAGTATTACTACCCGATTTTGTTAACGGATCATACATACAGTGAATTACTGTAATTTCTCCATTTTCATCTTTCTCACAACTTGTTGCTGTTATAAAATAAGCATTTTTTAAACGAACTTCTTTTCCTAATTTTAATCGGAAGAATTTTTTATTAGCTTCTTCTCTAAAATCTTCTCTTTCGATATAAATTTCTCTTGAAAAAGGAACAATTCTTGTACCAGAATTTTCATCCTCAGGATTATTTTCTGCAATAAGAATTTCTTCTCTATCTTCAGGATAATTATCAATAATTACTTTTACAGGATCTAAAACTCCCATAACTCTATTGGCTTTTTTGTTTAAATCCTCACGAATTTTAAACTCTAATAAAGAAACATCAATTACATTTTCTCTTTTAGAAACTCCAACAGTTTCAATAAAATTACGGATTGAAGCAGGTGTATATCCACGTCTTCTTAATCCAGAAATTGTTGGCATTCTAGGGTCATCCCATCCGTTTACAATTCCATTTTCTACCAATGTTAATAACTTACGCTTACTCATAATAGTGTAGCTTAAGTTTAAACGAGAAAACTCACGTTGTTTTGGTGCATTTGGAAATTCTGATTTACTATATTCGTAAACATTGTCACGAAACCAGTTATATAATTCTCTGTGAGGTTTAAATTCTAAAGAACATAATGAGTGTGATATTTGCTCTAAATAATCACTTTCTCCATGTGTCCAATCGTACATTGGATAAATAACCCAATCATTACCTGTACGGTGATGTGCTTTCTTTAAAATACGATACATTAATGGGTCACGCAATAACATATTTGGCGATTCCATATCAATTTTTGCACGTAAAACATGTGTTCCTTCTTCAAACTCACCAGCTTTCATTCTACTGAATAAATCTAAATTTTCATCAACAGTTCTATTTCTAAAAGGACTGTTAGTTCCTACTTGCGTTGGCGTTCCTTTTTGAACACGCATTTCTTCAGAAGATTGACTATCAATATACGCTTTTCCGTCTTTTATTAATAAAACAG
This sequence comes from Tenacibaculum pacificus, assembly GCF_027941775.1. Lineage (NCBI taxonomy): Bacteria > Pseudomonadati > Bacteroidota > Flavobacteriia > Flavobacteriales > Flavobacteriaceae > Tenacibaculum > Tenacibaculum pacificus. Next base: position 2,728,160 of record NZ_CP115917.1, read on the forward strand.
CCCAATCGTATAATTGCTGAAAATAATCAGATGAGTATAATTCATTTTCCCATTGATACCCTAACCAAGTAACATCTTTTTTAATAGCATCTACATATTCTTGCTCTTCTTTAGCAGGATTTGTATCATCAAAACGCAAGTTTACAGGAGCATTATATTTCTGTCCTAAACCGAAACTAATTCCGATAGCTTTTGTATGTCCGATATGTAAATACCCATTAGGTTCTGGAGGAAAACGAAAACGTAAGCTTTCTTTTGGCATTCCGTTTGCTAAATCCTCTTCAATAATTTGTTCTAAAAAATTCAATGATTTTTTTTCTTCTGACATCTTCTGTTGAAATTGAATTACAAAATTACGGAAAATTGTTGAAGAATATTTTATCCAAAAAAGAAACCCTTTCATTTAATTTGAAAGAGTTTCTGAAAAAAACTAATTAGATGCTAAATGTATTACTGCAATCCCTTTGTAAATTCCATTTGTATCTTTTTTAAAGTCAATTATTCGACAACTATCAATATCTTCATCTGCTGTTGTCGGATCACCTTTAAAATAGATTTGAGTAACTAATGTTTTATATCCATTTGCTGTTATTTTATAATGAAAATGACGAGGACGTCCTGGATACACCCCTGGACGAATACTTTCAAATATATAATCGCCTTCTGCATTTGTATTTACAAACCCACGAAGTGTAATTTTATCGGCTTTATAATCGGATACATTCCCATCTCCTACAGGATGATATATTCCATCACTATCGGCATGCCAAACTTCAATCATGGCATTAGCAATAGGCTTACTTTTATCTTCACCTCCGTATAATTTTCCTGAAACAATAATTTTATCACCAGAGAAGTTTTGAGTATTCAAATTGGTAATTTGTGAACTTCCACTTACATAATAAGGACCTAACATATCTGATTTAGTAACCCCACAAGCTGCAGTAGTTGATTTTATTATATCATCTTTTGATGAGCAACTAATTGATGTTATTATTGGAGTAGCGACAAGCCCAAAACCTAAGTTTTTTAAGAATTTTTTTCTATCCATTTTAATTCATTTTATAGTTTTAGCATTTTATACGTTCCTATTTCAGCCTCTGTCATCCAATGTATGCTATTTGCTGCAGCGGCATTTATTGTAAAATAATAAAATGCTTTAGCGGCAGTATCCGTAAATCCAATAGATTTGTAGTATTCAATATATGGCAAATGATTGGCGTACCCTACAGGAAAATCTGTAGCTGTTGAGTCATCTCCAGCCCATGAGTGTACGCCTATTCTAGTTTCAGTTCCACGAGTTCGTTTTTTTCCAGCCAAGAAAAAATCTACGCCACCAGATGCTATTTCAGCATTGTCTAATAAATGAATTTCAATATTTAAATCATACACTTTTTTAGACAACTTTAAATTTACTTCGTCATCTGATGATCCATCACAATTTTTAATATTTATTTTCGTGATTGTTGGATATACTGCATACAGTTTATTGAAATTAATTAATGAAGAACTTCCTATAGTTCCGTTCATCTCTACTATTTTTTTATCACTAGCTATTTTAAAAATTCCAAAATCAGATTCAGTATTAGCAATATCATCATTAGTAGTACAATTAGTAAATAAAAGAAGAAATGATGCTGTAATTAATACAATTAATTTCTGTATTTTCACGGTAAATTATTTTAGGTTTAATTAAAAAGTACCTACTTATTACAATAATCTTTTCAATAGAATATCAAAGTAGGTGATTTTTATGTTTTTTTATCTTAAAAACAGCTAACTGCTACCTTTTATAAGTTCCATCAGGTAAAACCGTTGGGAATTTATATATTGAATTTGTTAACAATGCGTAGATAGCAGTATCTGTCGCTTGTACTTTTGCTTTAGTATTTAATTTCCACTCATCATTAATTTCACTTAGTCTATTTTCTTGAGCCCCTAAAATACTAGTCATTGCCCAATACATATATTCCGTTGCCTGACAATCATAAGTACAAGTTTTATCATCATAAGTATACCATGCTTTAACAGGATATGAACTTGGAATGCTTGTAAATTTACCAGCACGAGCAATATCCATCGCGTTAGATAATGATGTTCCTTCTTCCTCTCCAAAAATAGTAGGATACGCATTTGCATAACCAACATGAGTAATTAAATGTAAAACTTCTTCTAAACCTGCATCAAAAGTTCCTGTTTTTCCATCAGAAACAAAAAGAGGATGTGTTTCATCATTTCCTAAATCTTGCCCCATTCTTCCTGATGGTTCACTTGAAAGCATATCTGCTTCTGTTTTCCACATAAATAAAAAAGCCTTATTTTTTATCATTTGATCAACTACTAATTGATTATCTACAACCCCGTCTTCATTGTTATCTAAATATTGCGCCATAATATTAGCGGCATATAATAATTTATTATCTTCTACTGCTGAAGCAGCGTAAATATCAATTCCAAAAACAATTACTTTTCTATTATATTTTTCAAGCCCGACATCTGTATTAGCTACAATTTTAAAATTAGGGTCATTTCCTTCGTTTATATTTCCTTTTGTAATATTATCACTATTATCTGAACACGAAATACAACCAAGAGTAATTATCGCAATTACCAAAACACTTAAACTCATTAATTTTTTCATAAATTTTAAATTTTAAATTCGACTTATTTTACTATAAATAGTTCACAGCAAATAAACGACCAAGCTTATAAAATATTCAATTAAACAAGTCCGTTTGCGGTTACTCGGACTTGTTTAATTGATTTTGGTATTGTTTCGGTGTCATATTTTCAATCTTTTTAAAAGCAGCGTAAAAAGTTGATTTTGAAGCAAACCCAGCCTCTGTAGCCATTCCTAAAATAGATAATTGTTTTGCTTTTGGAGATTTTAATAATTTTTTAAATTCTACAATACGAAAGTGATTAATAAAATAGTAAAAGTTATTATTAGTGTGTTTATTTATCAATACTGATAGTTCTTTTTCTTTTAACCCCAATTGATTAGCGAGTATTCTTAAATTTATATTCGTATTTGAAAAAAGTTTTTCTGTTTCTATTTTTAAAATAATTTCATTAAAAATACCTGCCGTTTCAGATAAGTCATTTATAACAATAAGTTCTTTTTCTTCATTTAAGAATAAAGAATATTTAAATATTTCCGATTGAGAAAATCCATTATACCCTATCCAATAAATCATAAAAAAAGTCAGCACATTTGAAATGTTTACAAAATACTCAATAAGTTCTTGGTTTTGTGAACCAACCATATCTTCAATAATCCAAAATAGATGAAAAAATAAATATATGTACAAAATTGTTTGAATCCATAAAAGTGTTTTATTTTCTAAATCAGAGTAAAAATCTGTTAATTTATTTTGATAATTTTTTACTATTATCAAAGCATATATCAAAATAAAAATATTAAAAATATACTCTAAATATTTTATAATTGTAATATTAACAGTAGTACTCAAAAAGAAAAATCCGGGGATAAATAATAAGAAATAAAACCAAAAAATTTTTCTATTGAAAGTTTGATTGATATATAAAAATAAAAAAGGAATCGTAAATAAACTTGATTTAGGAAAATTGAATAAGAAGACTTCATCTAATGGAATGAAAGCATCAAAAACTTCTATTGATAAAGACCATAAAAAAAGACCTAAAAAAATATTTGCTTTTTTATTCTTAGACCTTATCGTTATAAAAAGTAATGCTAATATAAAAGAAGTTGCTATGGATAATAACTCTATTATTGTTAATAAATTAAGTTCAATAATTATTTGATTCATTTTTTTAAATTATTAAAAAGTGTTTACTTATAATAGTTTAACGACTTATTGTTATACCTATTTTATAACAATACAACTCTTAAAAAAATTAATAAAACAATAAAAAAGGTTGAGAAAATTCCCCAACCTTTTTCTAAAACTATTAAAACATTTTTTAGTTTTTAGTAAAACTATCATTATTTAAATTAACATCAGCCATTAATTTCGAAGGATTAATTTGAACTGATTTTACAATTTTTGAAGTTGTAAAACAATAAGTTGGATGTGCAAATGTCCAATCTTCAATAATGGTTGCTTTTGTTGGTTTTTCGCCACGCATCATTCGTAAAGGAATATTAAAAGATTCTTTAGATCCATCAGTATAAACTACCTCAACATCAATAGGCATTGGCATTTTTCCGATTCTTTCTAAAGTAATTTCTTTGCCGTTTACCGATTTTACACCGTAATCTATAGTGTGTGTGGTTTGTGTCCATTCATTTAAAAACCAATCTAATTGAATTCCTGAAACTTTTTCAGCAGTTCTTTTGATATCATTTGGCGTTGGATGCTTAAAAGAGAAATCATTAAAGTATTTTTTTAATGTTTTTGCAGTATTTTCTTCACCAATAATATATTCTAAATGTGTTAAAAAAATATTTCCTTTCGAGTAACTTCCCATTCCGTACGCCATATTTGTATGATAACGGTCAGCATGTGTTGAAAGAGATTCTTCTAAATTATTTTCTACTACATAATTATAATATCTGTAAGAACCAGCATGCGGGTTTTCATCATTTTTACCAGAAATAACATTTTCTGCTTTGTTTGAAATGTACGTTGTAAATCCTTCATCCATCCAAGAATGTTTAGTTTCGTTACTTGCTAATAAAAACTGAAACCAAGTATGTGCTAATTCATGAGCTGTAACTCCAAATAAGCTTCCCCATTTACGTTTTGCTGTAATTAAAGTACTCATTGCATACTCCATTCCTCCGTCACCTCCTTGAATAACTGAATATTGTTTGTAAGGATATTGTCCGATATGCTTACTAAAATACGTCATTAATTCAGCAGTTTTAGGCTGTAATTTTTCCCAATTTTTTCTAAATTCACTAGGTAAATCTTTTTTGTATAAAAAGTGTAAATCGATACCATTATCCATAGTATAAACATCATGTTTATAATTCGGATCAGCAGCCCATGTAAAATCGTGTACATTTGGTGCAGTAAATTTCCAAGTCAATTTTTCTGTTGAAGGAATATTTAAAGCTTCTTTTTTATTCTCATATCCATGTCCTACTTCCTGCGGATTTTGAACATATCCAGTACCACCAACCGTATAATTTTTATCAATATGAAGCGTTACATTAAAATCTCCCCAAACACCGTGAAATTCACGTCCTAAATACGGAGGTGTATGCCATCCTTCAAAATCATATTCAGCCATTTTAGGATACCATTGTGCCATAGACAAAGCTACTCCTTCTTTATTATTTCTTCCAGAACGACGAATTTGTTTTGGTACTTGCGCATCAAAAAGCATATCAAAAGTTACGCTTTCACCTGGCTGAATTGCTTTATTTAAAGTAACTTCTAAAATAGTTCCAACAGTTTGATGTTTTACTATTGTTCCGTTTTGTTTTAAAGAGTTTACTTTGATGTAGCCTATTTCTGATGATGATAATTTACTAATTCTATCACCTACTCTTTTGTCAGGGTCTTTTATATTTCTAGAACGCACATCCATTTGAGAATTTGGTTGAAATGCATTGAAATATAAATGATAAAATACCTTTTCTAATTTATCAGGAGAATTATTGGTATATACTAATTTTTGAATTCCTTTATATTGATAAGTTTTTACATCCATATCAATATCCATGTTATAATTAACATGTTGTTGCCAATAATTTTGACTTACTGGTGTATTGTTTACATTTTGAATTCTTGATTTTTGAATCGAATTTTTTACATTATTATTATTTACTGTACTTGTAGAAGCACAAGATACAATCGATAATAATGAAAGCCCTAAAACTATTTTTTTCATATTATATTGATTTAATTCCTATAGATGTTAAGGTATTTTTAAGGTTAGTTAGTTCCTTTTCATTTTTCAATATTGAAAAACTTCTTTTTTTACCGTTTTTTAATTTTAAAGAAACACGCTCTCTACCAAAACTATTTTTAATTTCTATTCCTTGAATTTCAGAAAGTTTATATGTTTTTTTCCAAGATTTTTTAAATAGATAAAAAAACACCGCAATAAGTGAAGCTATTGCAAGTAACGTCATAAAAACAAAAAGTATTTCATTTTTAGAAAAACTTATGTAAAATAATTGAACACTCATATTAATTACATTTACTAACATTAAAAAAATAACTAACCGTTAATTTGTAGGTACATCATCTTTAATATTTAGCTGTTTTTTTTGGGCATCAAACGTTAACTCCATAGGTTATTTTTAAAACAAAAAAAGAGCATCAAAATAATGCTCTTTTTTTGAATTATATATTGTTTATTATTTTTTTCCGTTTACCATTCTGTCAGCCATTTTAACTGCATTGTAAGCATTTACAACACGACCAGAAACTGATAAATCTGCAAAAGGAACTAAATCTCCAGTAGGGTTTTCTCTAGTTTGAGAACCTGGTTTTGTAACCATTAAATCAATTTTAGTACCAGAATTCATTAAAATATGTTTTACCTGACTTGCCGATAATTCAGGGTAATAAGAACGTACTAATGCAGCAACACCTGCAGCTGCAGGCGCTGCCATTGAAGTCCCACTCATTTTGCTATACGTATTATCTGGCATTGTTGAATGTACTTTTACTCCTGGAGCAAAAACATCAACATTCTTTTTACCATAGTTAGAAAAACTTGCTGGTAAGTTTTCGTTATAATTTGCACTCATTGCCCCTAATGTTAATACATTATCAGAAATTTCGTTTATTAAATCTGGTGCATCATTAGGGAATGTTTTTTCAATATCAATATTTTCACCTGAATTTCCTGCTGCATTTACAATTAATACATCTTTTTTAGCGGCATACTTTAAAGCATCGTAAACCCATTCTTTATTTGGAGAAAAATCTTTACCAAAACTAGTATTTATAACTTTTGCACCATTATCAACAGCATAACGAATACCTAAAGCAACATCTTTATCATATTCATCTCCATCAGAAACAGAACGTACTGCCATCATTTTTACATTATCAGCAACACCATTCATTCCAATCTCATTGTTACGACTTGCTCCAATAATACCCGAAACATGTGTACCATGTGCTTCTTTTTTTGTAGAATGACCTGTATTATTATCTCCGTAAATTGTTTTATCCTTAATATCGTAAGGATTATCACCAACAACTTTACGGTAATCTGTTTTTAAATTATCTTCAGCAATTATTTTTTCTACTCTTTTTATTCCTTTTTCAAAGTATTCTTTTGTTTCAGATAAATCTTTAAAATAACCTAACATACCTGCAGCAAACTCTTTCGATTTATTTAGAGTTTCATCAGTTGTATTAATTGCTGCAATTTCTTCTTTAGTATAAGTAGTTTTTCCAAAATATTTAGTAAAAGCTTTTTCTGATTCAACAGACATTTTTACTAATCCTGTATAACGAGTTTTTGTTTTTTTAGCTCCTTCAATTTTATTTGCATGATATTTTTTTACCTCAGCTAAAGTTTCAGCATCAACCAAAGAAGGATTCATTAAAATACGTTCGTATTCTAAATGTTCTTTATACGATTTTCCTAAAAAGTTCCAACCGTTAATATCATCAATATATCCATTTTTATCATCATCAATTCCGTTTCCAGCAATTTCGTTGATATTTACCCAAGCTACATCACCTAAATCTTCATGTTTTAAATCTGTACCAGAATCAACAACACCAACAATAACAGTAACATTTTTCTTTCCTTTTAAAAAGTCGTATGCTTTATTTACACTCATTCCAGGAATAGTGTCTGTAGCTAAATCTAAATGTTGCCAATTATCTTTTTCGTAAGTTGTTAACTCCGCTTTTTTAGCTGAAATATTAACTACAGTATTACTTCCTGTAGGCACTGCTGTTTTGCTTACTGATGAACAACTTGCTAATATTGAAATTGCTACTGCCGAATAAAACATTGGTCTTAAAACTCTCATAATCTCTATCTTAATTAAATATATCTGTAAATTTATAACTCTCCTTTAAACGAACTCCTTTTTCGGTATGCTTAACTGTAATTAGCTCGTTATAAGCATCATGTTCTAAAAACAGATAAAAATCATTATCTGCTGCTTCGTTTAAAAATATTCTTTTTTCTTCTATGGTAAGTAAAGGTCTTGTATCATATCCCATTACATAAGGCAAAGGTATGTGTCCTACTGTTGGTAATAAATCGGCCATAAAAACAACTGTTTTTCCTTGATATTGAATTTTAGGAAGCATTTGTTTTTCGGTGTGTCCATCCATAAAAAGCACATCAAAACCTAGTTGATTTTGGCTATTTTTATTGATGAAGTTTAATTGTCCGTTTTCTTGTATTGGTTGTATATTTTCTTTTAAAAAAGAAGCTTTTTCACGAGCATTAGGTACTGTAGCCCATTGCCAATGCTCTTTATTACTCCAAACTTTTGCATTTTTAAAAGCAGGCATATATCCTGTTTTATCTTTATTCCATTTAATTACGCCTCCACAATGATCAAAATGTAAATGTGTTAAAAACACATCAGTAATATCATCTCTATGAAAACCATATTTTGCTAGTGAAGTATCTAATGAAAAATCGCCAAACATGTAATAATATCCAAAAAATTTATCGGACTGCTTATTTCCAACACCAGTATCAATTAAAGTAAGCCTATCGCCATCTTTAATAAGCATGCAGCGCATACTCATTGATATTAAGTTTTTATCGTCGGCTGGATTTGTTTTTTGCCAAATAGTTTTAGGAACTACGCCGAACATAGCACCACCATCTAACTTAAAATTACCGGTTTCTATTGAAAAAATTTGCATAACTACAAAGATGCAGAAATTTAACGAAACTTTTTGTTAATGAAAACAAAAAAAAGGACATACTAAATTAGCATATCCTTTATTTTATCTAAAAAAATGTTATTTATCGTTAAGTGATAGTAAAAAACCTATTGAAAAGTTAGCATCCCAATCAAAAACAAACCTTTTACAAGCTGTTTCATCTACAATTGCTTTAAGTATATTAAGTCCGCTTTCTACTTTTTTACCTTTCTTTTTTACAACATCTTTGTAAGAAACTATATCAGTTGCTAACATTGTGAATCTGTTCTTATTTTTTCTGATAGATTTAGCCATATTATAAGGTACACCTCCAATAATAAAACATAATGATTTTTTTCCTTTAGGAATATGAGAAGCTATTGTTTTTACATCTTTATAAACAACATCATTTGCTATATTTTTTTGAAAATATTTTGAACCATATGAATTTTCGGCAATAATATTTTCATCTTTATAATAAGAAATTTTTGTATTTCCAGAACCTATATCAACTACATAAGCAATACTTTTAAACCTATTTGGTAAAACAGATTTTAATGCATAAATACCTTCTTCTTTTGCTGTAACTTGATTAACAACATAACCAATAGTTTTAAGTTGTTTTATAATAATTTTAGAAACATCAGACATTTTTGCTCCTGAACTTACTACAAAATGAATATCATTAGCTTTAACTCCATATTCAATAAAAGTTTGAATATAATTTTTTAATTTTTTGGTAATTTCATTAACATTTGTCATTCCTTCTAAAATAAGGCTATTACCAAACTCTTTACTTTTTACCTCGTAATTATTATCTTTATCAATATCAACTATAAAAGAATTAAAACCAGAAGCACCTAATTCAATAACACCTTTTAATACTCCATTAACAGGTCTATTTGGTGTATAATTAAACGAACTTTCTGTGTTTTTTACTGTTTGAAGTTCTGTGTTTTCTGATTTAGATATTTTTACATCTGAATCTTTTTTACTATCTCCACAAGCACCTAGTAAGAACACCACTATAAAAAGTGGTATTAACATTAAATTTTTCATAAGTTTTTTTTTGCTAAAATACTCCTTTAAAAGGACTTAAAAAACTTATAAAAATTTCTTAAACATAAAAAAACCTTATAAATCAAAAGACTTATAAGGTTTTCTGGAGGTGTCTAGCGGATTCGAACCGCTGTACACGGTTTTGCAAACCATTGCCTAGCCACTCGGCCAAGACACCTTTTTAATATTTAAGACTGCAAATTTACACTTTTTATTTAAAACTTTCCTTTTTTTACAGGATTTTTTATGAAAATGTTATTAACATTCTGTCAACATCGTTTGTTAATTAGTACGTACATCTTTTAAAACAATAACAACTTCGGCTACATTTCCTCCAATTGGTGGATTAATTTTAGCAACGCTAACCTCAGCTTCATCAACAAGTTGTATCTCTTTAAAAACTCTATTTAAAATACGTTGTGCAACGTGTTCTAATAATTCCGAACGAATTGCCATTTCTTCTTTTACAATATGATTTAAATGTACATAATCAACAGTATCAACTAGTGCATCTGTTTTTGCTGATTTTTGCAAATTTGCTTTCACTTCGATATCAACTCTATATTCTGAGCCAATTTTTGCTTCTTCCTCTAAACATCCGTGATTTGTAAATAATCGAATGTCGTTTACACGTATAATTCCCAAAATATATTTTATTGAATTTATAACTGCAAAAATACGTTTTTTACTTTACTTAAAATATTAGTGTTTTCAATAGTTAATAAAGGTATAATCATTTTATTTAAAAGGTATTTTTCACTCAAAAAAAACAGTAAATTTGTTTTAACCGAACAAGTATGTATTTATGATTATTTTTATTCTTTCTGTGAACGACAAAATATATTCTACTCAAAGAATATATAATGAGGCTAATAGTCGTGGACATAATGTCCGTGTTATTAATCATCTAAAATGTAGTATAAAACTTACAAATGGTAAATCGGAAATAATATATAATGGCGAAAATATTATTGATATTCCTGATGTAATTATTCCTAGAATTGGAGCTTCGGCTACACGTCACGGAGCTGCAGTTGTTAAACAATTTGAATTAAATGGTACCTATACAACAGTAAGTTGTTTAGGTATTTTACAAGCTCAAAATAAGGTTCGTACTTTACAAATTATGAATCAAAATAATATTCCGATTCCTGATACTATATTTTCTGTAAATCCTGATAATATTAATGAACAAATTAATTTATTAGGTGGCGCACCTATCATTATAAAATTACAAGAAGGTACACATGGCTCGGGAGTTATTTTAGCGGAAAGTAATAAATCAGCAAAATCAATTATTGATACCATGTATAGCTCCAACGCTAATATTTTATTACAAGAGTTTATAAAAGAAAGTAATAGCGAAGATATTCGTGCTTTTGTAATTGGTAATAATGTTGTTGCAGCAATGAAACGAAAAGGTTTAGAAGATGATTTTCGTTCAAATATTCATCAAGGTGGAAGCGGATTTAAAGTTAATTTATCCGAAGAAGAAAAAGAAATTGCCATAAAAGCAACACAATATTTAAACTTACCTATTGCTGGAGTTGATTTAATTCGCTCAAAAAGAGGCTCTTTATTAATTGAAGTAAATACAGCTCCTGGTTTACAAGGAATTGAAAACTACACAAAACATAATACAGCCAAAGCAATTATTAAATTTTTAGAAGATAATGTTTACACAAAACTTTAAAAATGAAGTTGTAGAAATTCGAGAACATAAAATTGGGCTTGGAAAATCTAAACTTATTAAAATTCCTGTAGATAGATTACCAACTGGTACAATAATCGAAATTCCTGTATATGTTTTTAATGGAACACAAAAAGGTCCTACCGTTTTATTGCAAGGCGGTTTACATGGTGATGAAGTTAATAGTATTGAATTAGTTCGTAGAATGCTAATTGATAAAAACTATAAAATTCATAAAGGTTGCGTTATTGTAGTGCCTTTATTAAATGTATTTGGATTTTTAAATTTATCAAGAGATATCCACGGTAAAGATGTAAACAGAAGTTTTCCAGGGAATAAAAAAGGTTCTTTAGCTGGTAGAATGGCGTATTATTTAATGAAAGAAATCACTAAAAATGTTGATTTTGCTATTGATTTTCATACTGGTGGAGCTCAAAGAAGTAATTTTCCACAAATAAGATATACTTCTGAAGATAAAAATGCTTTTCAATTAGCTAAAATATTTAATGCACCTTTATTATTTGCATCAAAATTAATTCCTAAATCATTTAGAAATCAATGTTATAAAAATAATATTCCTGTAATTGTGTATGAAGGAGGCGAATCTTTACGTTTAGATGAAAATGCAATTCAACAAGGAATAAACGGAACACTTCGAGTTTTAAAACATTTTGAAATGATTGATAAAAACATTGAAATTCCTAAAAACACTAGCGTTATAATCAGTAAAAAACGAATGTGGATTCGTGCTAAAGTTGCAGGTTTATTTAATCCGACAGTTAAAAATGGAGCATTTGTTTTAAAAGGTCAAGTTTTAGGACATATTATGGATACCTACGGAGAAACAAATTTTGCTGTAAAAGCTCCTGCCGATGGATACATTATTTCCAAAAATAATTTCCCGATTGTAAATATGGGCGATGCTTTATTTCACTTCGGAAATGCCTAATAATTCATCAAAAACAACAAAAAATAGCACTAAATTTATTAAAAATACACCTATAAATAAATAGCAGTATCTTTGCAGCTTCATAGAGATGCTTATTTTAGAGTATTTCTAAAAAAACATATATGACATTTAAATCTTTAGGATTATCCGATGCTTTATTAAAAGCCATCGAAGAAAAAGGATACGATACTCCATCACCAATTCAAGCAAAAGCAATACCACCTATTTTAGAAGGGAAAGATGTATTAGCTTCAGCACAAACAGGAACAGGAAAAACTGCAGGTTTTACACTACCTGTTTTACAACGTTTAGCAGACTCTAAACATCCTAAATACAGACCCGTAAGAGCATTAGTACTTACACCAACAAGAGAACTTGCTGCTCAGGTTCATGACAATGTAAGAGAATACAGTAAGTATTTAGATATCAGATCAGCAGTAGTTTTTGGAGGAGTAAAAGCTGCTAGCCAAATAAGAACATTAAGACAAGGAGTAGATATTTTAGTTGCCACTCCTGGTAGATTATTAGATTTACACGATCAAAAAGCAGTTTCATTTAATAGAATCGATGTTCTTATTTTAGATGAAGCTGATAGAATGTTAGACATGGGTTTTGTTAGAGATATTAACAAAATCATTAGTTTTATGCCTGCAAAACGTCAAAACTTGATGTTTTCAGCAACATTTTCAACAGAAATTAAAAGATTAGCTTCAGGGATTTTAAGAAATCCTGTTTCAGTAGAAGCTGAACCTGAAAATTCAACTGCCGAAAAAGTAGCTCAAAAAGTATATGCGGTAGATAAAGGTAAAAAAACAGAAGTAGTTATCAACTTAATTAAAGATGGTAACTGGAGTCAGGTTTTAATCTTTACAAGAACTAAACATGGTGCTAATAAATTAACTGAAAAGTTAATAAAATCAGGAATTTCTGCTGCGGCAATTCATGGAAATAAAAGTCAAGGTGCTCGTACAAAAGCATTGGCAAATTTCAAAAATAATACCAACCGAGTATTAGTAGCTACTGATATTGCGGCTCGTGGAATTGATATTCCTTTATTGCCACACGTTATAAACTTCGAATTACCAAATGTACCAGAAGATTACGTACACAGAATTGGTAGAACAGGTAGAGCGGGTGCAAAAGGTGAAGCGCTTTCATTAGTTTGTAGTGAAGAAACTGAGTATCAAAAGGAAATTGAAAAAATATTAAAGCAAAAATTAAAAACCGAAATTATCGCAGGATACGAACCTAGAGATACTGCTGGTCCTAAAAGAGCTTCAACACAAAAGAAAGGTTCTACTCCTAAGAAAAAAGGCGTAGGTGCAAGTCATAGAGGTGGTAGTACTGCTGCAAAACCAAAAAGACAGCGTCCTAGTAATAACTCAAGAAGCAATTCTGGGAGTTCTTCTAGAGGTCGTTCTTCAAGTAGTAACGAAAGTTCTTCAAAAAGAAATACAAGAAGATAATTTTTTAAACTTCTTATAAAATACCAAAACCTCCAAAGTTTGATTTTTCAAATTTTGGAGGTTTTTTATTTTAACATCTTTTTTTACTGTGATTCAAACACTTTTCATTAAAATTATTAGAAGCAATTTCCTGCTTTCCGCACTCGCTTTTTTTATTTTTTCAAAAGAAAAATAAAAAAGAGCTCAAACAATTGCTTCAATCAGGGCTAGGCTTTTTTACTGATTTTTAAATTTTTACACAAAAAAATTCATCTAAAATAACAAAACAACAAAAAACACCTCATAAAAACACAAAATAATATTATATAATAAACTAGCAAAGCTATCTTTTAGCTACTTTTGAAGAAGAATTTTAATTATTAGCATTATGAAATACGCCCCAATAAACAGTAATTTATTTATCAAAAATCGTAAAAACTTTATGGCACGAATGAAGCCAAATAGTTTAGCTATTTTTAATTCAAATGACATATATCCTGTAAGTGCTGACAGTGCACTTCCTTTTGAACAACATCGTGATATCTTTTTTTTAAGCGGTGTAGATCAAGAAGAAAGTATTTTAATTTTATTTCCTAATTGCCCAAAAGAACATTTACGTGAAGTATTATTTGTCCGTGAAACAAACGAACATATTGCCGTTTGGGAAGGTGCTAAATTAACCAAAGAAAAAGCTACAGAAACTAGTGGAGTAAAAACAGTATTCTGGTTACAAGATTTAGAAAAAGTACTTGCCGAAATGATGGCTCTTGCCGAAAATGTGTATATAAACACCAATGAACATTATCGTGCTTCCATAGAAACAGAAACTCGTGAAGCTCGTTTTACAAAATGGTTATTAGCAAAATATCCAGCACATTCTGTGGCGAAAAGTAATCCTATTTTACAGCATTTACGTTCTTTAAAAGACCAGATTGAATTAGATTTAATTCAAAAAGCTTGTGATATTACCGAAAAAGGATTCAGACGTATCTTAAATTTTGTAAAGCCTGATGTTTGGGAATATGAAATTGAAGCAGAATTTATTCATGAATTTATTAGAAATCGTTCTAAAAAATTCGCTTATACGCCAATTATTGCTTCAGGAAATAATGCCAACGTATTACATTATATTGAAAATAATCAACAATGTAAAGCTGGCGATTTAATTTTAATGGATGTTGGTGCGCAATATGCAAATTATGCTTCGGATATGACTCGTGTAGTACCTGTTTCTGGTCGTTTTTCTGAGCGTCAAAAAGCAGTGTATAATGCAGTAAATTATGTAAAAGATGAAGCGACAAAATTATTAGTTCCTGGAACTATTTGGGCTGATTATCATACAGAAGTTGGTAAAATAATGACTTCAGAATTGTTGAAATTAAAATTAATTGACAAAACTGATGTTCAAAATGAAGACCCTAACTGGCCTGCTTATAAAAAATATTTTATGCACGGAACTTCGCATCATATGGGCTTAGATACGCATGATTACGGATTATTACATCAACCAATGGAAGTGAATATGGTTTTTACTGTTGAGCCTGGTATTTATCTTCCAAAAGAAGGTTTTGGTATTCGTTTAGAAGATGATGTGGTTATTCAACAAAAGGGAGAACCTTTTAATTTAATGCGCAATATTCCTATTAATGCTGATGAAATTGAAGACATTATGAATTCGTAATATTTTTTTGTGGATAAAGTTCTGAAATATCATTATATAAAAACCTTAGCAAACCGCTAAGGTTTTTTTGTTACTTTTAAATGCTATAAATTAGTTAAACTCAAACTTTTTAAAAAATGATGAAAAAGATATTTACAATACTATTTATATTTCTTTTTATAAATTTTGGATTTTCTCAAAATGGAAAAATACTATCAAAAAAAATAATTGACATTTCAAAAACACCTATTTGGAATAGCGTTTCTCAAAACAATGAATTACGTTCTAATTTTAAATATTTAAACAAATTAAATTTTTATCTTATTACCTATAAAAGTGATAATCTAAAAGTTAGTGGAGTCGTTATTGAACCAAAAAAAGAAGGTAAATATCCAGTCGTTATTTTTAATGGAGGATATAATAGAGTTCCGATGAAATCAACTATTAGAAAAACAATAATGTCAGTTTCAAAGTTAGCATCAGCAGGTTATGTTGTTATAGGAAGTAGTTATCGAGAAAAAGATGAATTTGGCGGTGCTAAAATTAATGACCTTCTGAACTTAATAACGACTGTAAAAAATATTGAAAAAGCCGATTCGAATTGTATTGGAATGTTTGGATGGTCAAGAGGTGGAATGACAACATATTTAGCACTTCAAAAATCAAAAAAAATAAAAACTGCTATTATAGGAAATACTGCCGTTGACTTATTTGAAACAATAAAATTTAGACCAGAAATGGAAACTGAAGTATTTACTGAATGTATTCCTAATTACTGGAAAAATAAAGAAACTGAATTAAAGAAACGTTCGGCTATTTATTGGGCTGATGAATTAGATAAAAACAGTAGTGTTTTAATAATCTGTGGAACAAATGATAAAAAAGTAAATCCTCAACAATCTGAAAGAATCGCTGAAAAATTAAAGAAAATAAATTATAATTTTGAATTCAAAAAATTTGAAACGAATCATTTTTTTCATCAAAAAACAACTGAATTAAATGAATTGGTTATAAAATGGTTTGATAAAAACTTGAAATAGAATAATTAATACGAAAACAAAAAATCCGCCAAAAAGCGGATTTTTCTATCTTATATTTTAAAACTTACTTAACCGTTAAAGTATATTGAGGTGTAGGATTTAAAGGACAAAAATACACATACTCTCCTTTTTTTAAAGTTACTTTTTTAGAAGTAGATTTAGAATTATTTTTAACCAAAGAAGTTACATATGCGTTTTTAATATGATGCTCTGCTTCTACTTTTCCTTTTGGTGCTAATACAAAACCTACATCTTTTCCGACATTAGAGTTTGAAATTTCAAAAATATAAGTTCCTTCAGAAAGTGTTATTGCTTTTTGAGTAAATGCTTCTTTGGTTTGTTCTAAAGAAACCGTTTTAACATCTTGTGCGTTTATATTAAATGTAAATCCTAATACTATTACGATTACTGCTATTAATTTTTTCAATGATTTTAAGTTTTAAACTTTATTTATTATGCTTTTGCACTAAATTTCCCTGTGATAGTTTTAATGTTTAATGTTGTAATTCTTGTTCTCATTTTTTATATTCTTTATTCGTTTGTTCACATTTACATAATTCTCTATCAGACAATTGCTCATTGTACTCTTGATATCCCCAACAATTAGGGCATTGATACTCTTCTAGTGTTTTCATCTTTTTACTTTTTATTTCAACCAAAAAAATTGTTGATGATTAATACTGGTACAAAGATTCGACGAGAATAGACTTTTAAAAATGGACAAAGGTTCCTTAAACTTGGACTAAATAATATTTTAAAAATATTTTGTTAACCTTAGCTTGCATTTTCAGTCGAAAAAACAATATATATTTGTAGTGTTATTATAGGTTACATATCCCCCGTGTGTGAGTCCCCCCAGAAATAATAGCCAAACTCGTAGCCTTGTGTATTACGAGTTTTTTTTGTGTCTTTTTTTTAATAATGAATAACATAAATATCCTAATTTGTTAACATATACTCACATTTTAAGGCTAAGAAACAATATATATTTGCAGCGTTGTTGTTATTTAGAACATGCGAATAGTATGTTTGCTCTCTAACTCGTAAACTTGTGTGTTACGAGTTTTTTTATGCCTTTTTTTTAATAATAATGAATAACATAAATACCCTAATTTGTTAACATATACTCACATTTTAAGACTAATAAACAATCTATATTTACAGTATCTTATATTCTTAATAATACATCCCCAAAAGATTGAATACCTAACTCGTAAACTATGTATTACGAGTTTTTTTATGCCTTTTTTTTAATAAATTTTAAATTTTACTCATACCTATTTCATATAAAATAAATAATAGCTCTAAAATTATTAAAGATTAAAAAAAGAGCTCTAATAATTGAATTATCTAACATTTAAAGTAATACATTATTAATTACATCAATATTACAATTAGCAAAAAGCTTGATTTTAAGCAATCTACAAACTCTTTTATCTTTTAAAAAAAATGACAATTAAGAATAATAAAACATCATTATAACACATCGCTATTTTTTAAAATTAAAGAACCTTTTTAAGGTTTTAATGATTAACAGAAACAATATGATTTGTTAACATATACTCACATTTTAATCTTAAAAAAACAAATACATTTGTAGTGTTGTTATTCTGTAGTAGCCCCCAGATACTAATTCCCCCGGAAATGATAATACCCAACTCGTATACTTGTGTCTTACGAGTTTTTTTATGCCTTTTTTTAAATTATGATGATTCTTTTTGTGCTTTTTGAAACTGTTTTGGAGATTGTCCTGTAGCTTTAGTAAAAAATCGAGAAAAATATGCAGGATCATTAAATCCTAAATCAAAAGCAATATATTTTATAGCATCAGTAGAATATAATAATTGACGCTTCGCCTCTATTACAATTCTATTTTTAATAAAATCGCTAGGTGTTTTTGAATTTATTTTTTGAAAATGCTTCGTTAATGATTTTGGCGAAATACCCAAACGATTCGCATAATCAGAAACACTATGTAGTTTTTTAAAATTTTGAGAAACTAACAAACTAAAATCTTTAAATAACTTTGTTTCTTCGTCTTCTTTAATTAAATTATATTCTTTTTTTATACGAACAGAATGAATAATAAATTGTTTTAAATACGCTTGTAACATATCATATTTTGCAGTTTCAGTATTTTCAAATTCATCAACTAAACTATCAATAATAAAATCTAATTTTTGACTATCTTTTTCACTTGGTTTTACAAAAGGAGTTTCGTACACATTATTAAACAATACGCCGTTACAGGAAATTTCAGAATCATGAGCTTGAACACAATAAAAATCTTGATCAAAACTTAATTGATACGCTTCTTTTATTTTTTCTGATGTTACTGAAAACATTTGTCCTGGAAATAAAAAAAATAATACACCATCATTAAAAGAATAGCGTTCAAAATCAATATGATATATTCCAGATCCTTCTTTTATCCAAAAAATTTTGTAAGTATTAATTTGAGTTGGTTTATTAACTATACAAGCTTTTTCAAATTGTACAGTTTGTAGTGAAAATATCTCTTGATATTTATAAGTTTTTATATTTTGAATAGCCATTTTTATTTTTGGTCGAAAAAATATGAATAGCTAACAAAAATAAATTAATATTACTCCTTCTATTTATTTTGATAAAATCATTTATTAAAATAAATAGAAAGAGTTAACTAATTTACTAAACTGTATTTGATTTTTAATAATTTCGTTATATAAGCTATTATATTTAACGAGTTTAAATAATTATTTGACAACAAAAAATATGACACGTTTTATTAAAAAAAACAAAAAAGAAATTGGTCTTTCTCCAGATGATTTAATTTTTAGAGGAGAAAAAAACAGATCAAGTTTTACTTAGAATCATTGACTTTGACGACAAAAGTCTGACTGAAAAAACCTCAAAAACTGTTAAGGAAATTAGCCAGTTGCAACATAAAGATACCGTGTCTTGGATAAATTTAGATGGTCTTCATAATACATCTATAATGCAAGAAATAACAACAACTTTTAACCTTGATACTTTAGTTGTTCCTGAAGTTTTAAATACTGATGCCAGACCAAGAGTTATTGAGTATGATAATTGTACACTGATAACAATTAAAATGCTAATGCTTAACGAAAGTGATGGTACAACAGTTATTGAAAATTTAAGTTTAATTCTTACAAAAACAGTATTAATTTCTTTTCAAGAACAAAAAGGTGATGTATTTGAACCTGTAAGAGAAAGAATTAGAAAGCAAAAAAAGAGAATTAGAACTGGTGGAACTGACTATTTAACTTTTGCCTTGTTAGATATTGTAGTTGATAATTATTTATATGTAATTAGTGTACTTGGTGATAAAATTGAAACACTAGAAGAAAACCTATTACTAAACCCTAATGAAAATACAATTACAGAAATTAATAACTATAAACGAGAACTAAATTTTTTACGAAAAAATATAAAACCTGCTAAAGAAATGATTTTTTCATTAGCAAAAACCGACTCTGATTTTATTACCGAAAACACCTATATACATTTTAAAGAACTGGAAGATAACATTAGTCAAGCAAATGATGCTACTGATAGTTACCGAGAAATACTATCCGATCAGCTTAATATATATCACACAACTATTACAAGTAAGCTAAATGATATTATGAAATTTCTAACCGTTTTTTCTGTAATATTTATTCCTTTAACTTTTATCGCAGGTATTTATGGTACTAATTTCCAATATATACCAGAACTTTCTTATAAATACAGTTATTTTATAATGTGGTTTATAATGATAATTGTAGCAATAGGAATGTTACTATTTTTTAAAAAGAAAAAATGGTTTTAATACCTAAAAAATTGTAATTTTATTTTAATCAGTACTTTCAAATTAACAAGTTTTATGAATATAGATTTCCAAAAAATTTTTAGTGATTATTTCGAGAAAATAAGCACTCTTATTCCAAATATTATTACAGGAATAATCATTGTAATAATAGCTATTATTGCAGGTAAAGTTGTTTATAAAATAATCAATAAAACAACAGAAAAAAGATGGCAAGACAATATTATGTCTAATTTTTTAGCACAAGTTATAAAATGGTCTTTTTATTTATTCGGAATTATAATGGCATTAACTGTAATTGGTTTTACAGAAATTGCTAGTACTATTTTTGCAGGTGCAGGTGTCAGCGCCATCGTGTTTGGTTTTGCTTTTAAAGATATTGGAGAAAATTTTTTAGCAGGAATTATTTTAGCATTAAAACGCCCTTTTGAAATAGGTGATATTATTGAAATTAATAGTACTAAAGGAACTGTAAAAGACCTAGATTTACGATTAACACACTTAAGAAATTCAGAAGGTAAAGATATTTATATTCCAAATTCTACAATCTTAAAAAACACCTTAATTAACTATACAAAAGATGGTTACTTAAGAGTTAATTTTACTATTGGTATTGCACCAGAGTGCGATATTGAAACAACTCGAAAATTAATATTAGACTATCTTCTTACAAATGAAACTATTTTAAAAACTCCTGACCCACGTGTTTTAGTACAAGAATTAGGTGAATTTACTACGGATATTCAAATATTATTTTGGGTAGATGTTTTAACTAATAAAAAATTACCAGAAAATTATTTAGGACATAATACAAGAAGTAAAATAATTACAGATGTAAAAATGATTTTAGATAAAAATAACATTGAAATGCCATCACAAGTTATTGAACATAAAATGTATCAAAAACATAAAATTAGTATTGATAAATACTAAAAAAATAACAGTTTAAATTGCTAAAAAAAACTATTTTATTTAAACCCATTCTAAATATTAAATAAAAAAATTCGTAAAGTTTGTGCAAGTAGCTTGTAGCCCTTAAATTTGTTCTATATTCTTTAATAAACAAACAACATAATGGGATTATTAAAATCTTCTATTGGAAGAAAATTTGCCATGGCACTTTCTGCCTTTTTCTTGATGTTCTTCTTATTACAACATTTTGTAATAAACATCACCTCAATTTTTCCTGACAACGGAGCAACATTTAACGCGTTATCCCACTTTATGGGAACAAACCCGTTAATTCAATATGTTATGCAACCTGTCTTAATTTTTGGTGTAGTTTTTCACTTTGTAATGGGATTCGTCTTAGAATTAAAAAACAAGAAAGCAACTAATGTAAGTTATGCAAAAGATAACGGAGCAGCAAATTCTACTTGGATGAGTAGAAACATGATTTGGTCTGGTGCAGCTATTTTAGCATTCGTAGTATTACACTTTATTGATTTTTGGTTTCCAGAAATTAACCACAAGTATATTGCAATGTTACCAGAAGACCCAACTCGTTATTTCCACGAATTACAAGAGAAATTTGTAAACCCACTAAGAGTTGGTGCTTACGCAATAGCTTTTGTGTTTTTAGCATTACATTTATTACACGGATTTACTTCAGCATTCCAATCGGTTGGAGCAAATAACAAATACACTAAAGGATTGAAAACATTTTGTAAAGTATATGCAATTGGTATTCCTGTAGGATTTATCATTATTGCGTTATTTCATTATTTCAATCATTAATACGAAACTAGTATGGCTTTAGATTCAAAAATTCCAAAGGGTCCATTAAAAGATAAATGGACAGATTATAAAAATCATATCGATTTAGTAAATCCAGCAAACAAACGTAATATTGATGTTATTGTTGTAGGTACTGGATTAGCGGGTGGTTCTGCTTCAGCAACTTTAGCTGAATTAGGGTACAACGTAAAAGCATTTGCTTATCAAGATTCTCCTCGTAGAGCACACTCTATTGCAGCACAAGGAGGTATTAATGCAGCAAAAAATTATCAAGGTGATGGAGATTCTTTTTACAGATTATTTTATGATACTGTAAAGGGTGGAGATTACCGTTCTCGTGAAGCTAACGTATATCGTTTAGCTGAGGTTTCTGCAAATATTATTGACCAGTGTGTGGCACAAGGTGTTCCTTTTGCTCGTGATTATGGTGGTTTGTTAGATAACCGTTCGTTTGGTGGTGTATTAGTATCTCGTACTTTTTATGCTAAAGGACAAACAGGACAACAATTATTATTAGGTGCTTATTCTGCAATGAACCGTCAAATTGCTCGTGGTAAGATTGAAATGTTCAATCGTCATGAAATGTTAGACGTTGTTAAAGTTGATGGAAAAGCCCGTGGAATTATAGCTCGTAACTTAGTTACTGGTGAAATTGAGCGTCATTCAGCACATGCTGTTGTAATTGCTACTGGTGGATACGGAAATGTATATTTCTTATCAACAAATGCAATGGGTTCTAATGCTACTGCAGCTTGGAAAATTCATAAAAAAGGAGCATTTTTTGCAAATCCTTGTTATACACAAATTCACCCTACTTGTATTCCTCGTTCAGGTGATTATCAATCAAAGTTAACGTTAATGTCAGAATCATTACGTAACGATGGTCGTATTTGGGTACCAAAGAATTTAGATGATGTTAAGGCAATTAAAGAAGGTCGTAAAAAACCTACTGATTTATCTGAGAACGAAAGAGATTATTACTTAGAAAGAAGATATCCTGCCTTTGGTAACTTAGTGCCTCGTGATGTTGCATCTCGTGCAGCTAAAGAACGTTGTGATGCTGGTTATGGTGTAAATGCTACTGGTGAAGCTGTTTATTTAGATTTTGCTTCGGCAATTACTCGTTACGGTACAGAAAAAGCTAAAATTCAGAATATTTCTAATCCATCGGAAGCTAAGATTTACGAATTAGGACAAGCAATTGTTGAAGCTAAGTATGGAAACTTATTCCAGATGTACAATAAAATTGTAGATGAAGATCCTTATAAAACACCTATGATGATTTATCCTGCAGTTCACTACACAATGGGTGGTGTTTGGGTTGATTATAACTTAATGACAACTGTTGAAGGATTATATTGTTTAGGAGAAGCTAATTTCTCTGATCATGGAGCTAACCGTTTAGGTGCATCTGCTTTAATGCAAGGTTTATCTGATGGATATTTTGTATTACCATATACTATTGGTGATTATTTATCTAATGATATTAGAACAGGAAAAATTCCTACAGATACTAAAGAATTTGAACAAGCAGAGAAAGAAGTTACAGCACGTATTGATTTCTTTGTAAATAATAAAGGACAACATTCTGTAGATTATTACCACAAGAAATTAGGAAAAATTATGTGGGAAAAATGTGGAATGTCTCGTAACGAAAAAGGTTTAATTGAAGCTATGGCTGAAATTAAAGCATTACGTGAAGATTTCTGGAAAAATGTAACAGTTCCTGGTATTTCGAATGAAATGAATCCTGAATTAGAAAAAGCAGGTCGTGTAGCAGATTTCTTAGAATTAGGAGAATTGTTTGCCAAAGATGCTTTAGATAGAAATGAATCTTGTGGTGGTCACTTTAGAGAAGAATCTATTGAATTAGATGGATTACAAAAAGGTGAAGCTAAACGTAACGATAAAGATTTTGCTTACGTAGCTGCTTGGGAATACAAAGGTGAACCTGCTAATGCAGTTTTACACAAAGAAGAATTAGAGTTTAACGATATTGAATTAAAACAACGTTCATACAAATAAGAAGATATTATGAATTTAACACTTAAAGTTTGGCGTCAGAAAAACGCAAGTGATAAGGGAAAGATGGTCGATTACCAAGTAACCGAGATTTCTGAGCATATGTCTTTCTTAGAAATGATGGATGTACTTAACGAGCAAATAATTAATAAAGGTGACGAGCCTGTTGCATTTGACCATGATTGTCGTGAAGGAATTTGCGGTATGTGTTCTATGTATATTAATGGTGAAGCTCATGGACCTGATAGAGGTGTAACTACGTGTCAATTACACATGCGTATGTTTAAAGATGGTGATACAATTACTATCGAACCATTTAGAGCTGCTGCTTTTCCTGTAATAAAAGATTTAGTTGTTGATAGAAGTTCTTTTGAACGTATTCAACAATCTGGTGGATATATTTCTGTAAACACATCTGGTAATACTCAAGATGCAAATGCAATTCCTGTTTCTAAAGAAGCTGCTGATAAAGCAATGGATGCTGCAACTTGTATTGGTTGTGGTGCTTGTGTTGCTACTTGTAAAAACTCTTCTGCAATGTTATTTGTAGGTGCTAAAGTATCTCAATATGCTTTATTACCTCAAGGACAAGTTGAAGCTACTGATCGTGTTTTAAACATGGTAGCTCAAATGGATGCTGAAGGTTTTGGTAACTGTACAAATACTGGTGCTTGTGAAGTGGAATGTCCTAAAGGAATTTCATTAGAAAACATTGCTCGTATGAATACTGAGTTTATGAAAGCTAGTTTAAAAGGATAAATCCTTTTTTATATATAAATTAAAAATCCCGAGTGAAAACTCGGGATTTTTTTTGTTTAATTTTGCATTCAATTTATTTAATCAATTATGAAAAAATTACAATTTTTAATTATAACTATTTCAACAATCTTTTTAATTTCTTGTAAATCAGAAATACAAAAAACGACTCCTAGTACACCGATTTCAAAATATAATTTTACAACCGATTTAATATTAAATGATATTAAAACTTTATCTTCTGATGAATTCGAAGGTAGAAAAACAGCTACTCAAGGAGGAATAAAAGCAAAAAATTATATAAAAGAGCGTTTTAAAAAACTAAATGTAACACCACTTATTGAAAACTTCGAACAACCTTTTACTTTCAATAAAGGAAAAGATACATATAATGCTATTAATGTTTTAGGACTTATTAAAGGTACAAAATATACTGATAAATACGTTGTATTATCTGCTCATTACGACCATTTAGGTACTATAAATGGGAAGATTTTTAATGGTGCTGATGATAATGCTTCAGGTGTTGCTACCTTATTAGCTTTTGCTGAATATTTTAAAAAATATCCTCCAAAACATAATGTGATATTAGCTTCTTTTGATGCTGAAGAAATAGGTTTAAAAGGTGCTTATTATTATGCAGATAATTCTATAATTGATTTAAATAAAATAGTCTTAAACTTAAATTTTGATATGATTTCAAGAAGTGATAGTAAAAAACTATTCGCTGTAGGAACTCGTTATACACCAATATTAAAAGAAACAATAACTTCATTAGATAAAGTTGGAGAAGTTGAATTACTTATAGGACATGAAGGTTTAGATAGCTCGGAAAACTGGACAAACTCTAGTGATCATTCAGCCTTTCATAAAAAAGATATTCCATTTATATATTTTGGTGTGCCAGATCATGAAGATTATCACAAAGCCACCGATATTTATGAAAACATCGATCAAAAATTTACCGTTGATGCTATTCAAACAGTTTTAAATGTGTTCACTAAATTAGATGCTAAAGAATTATAAAACTACTATTATTTAACATTTTATATAAAAAATCCCGAGTGAAAACTCAGGATTTTTTGTTTAAAATTTACTTAGAAGCTAGTGTATTTTTAGCACTTACATGCCCTTTAATTTTTATTCGTTTACTTTTTGCATTAGAAACAATAGTAAACATTTTAGAAAAACCTCCTATTCTATTGGTATCATAAGAAACTGCTATTTTACCTTTTTCACCAGGCATAATTGGGTTTTCTGGTTTCTTTGGAACGGCACATCCACAAGTAGATACCACTTGTTTAATAATTAAAGGAGCATCACCAATATTTGTAAACTCAAATACACGATTTTTTTCTGATCCTTGTGTAATTTTTCCGTAATCAATAGACTCTGTTACAAACTTAAATTCTTGTGCATTTACAGATAATGCCATTAAAAAAACAGCCGATAATGTTAAAATTGTTTTCATATTATTGAAGTTTTAGTATTAATTTACGTCGAAAGTAATTTTTTTTATCCTTGATAAAAAAACAAAGTATATACATCAAAAAAAGAAGTATAAACTGCAATTAAAAAGCTAAAACAGTATTATGTACTTAACAAATAGCCTTTAGTACTTATTATTTTGTTGAATCAGCAAATTTTAGTTACTTACAAAAACTATGATTAAACTAAATAAAAAAGATAGTGCTCAGGCATTAATTCACGTACTTTTTTGGCTACTTTTTACTTTTGTATCATTATTTGTATTTACACGCTATTATTGGACTGAAAACCCATTTTTATATTATTTTTTTATCCTTGTAGTTATCGTTTATGCAAACAATCAAATACTGTTACCTTTTTTTGTAAAGAAGAAATGGTATGTATTATACAGCGTTATTTTTATGCTGATTTCATTTTTAGCAACACAATTGTATTGCTATGTTTTTGCACGTTGCGGATGTTCAGTTATGAAATGTTTAAGTGATTATTTATGGCAAACTTTAACACCTTTATTGTTTTTTTCATTTATATGGATGTTATTTCGATATATAAATCAATCCGAAGAAGTAGCAAGAATTCAACAAGAAAAAACAGCTATGGAATTGAAATTTTTAAAATCGCAAATCAACCCACACGTGCTATTCAATAATTTAAATACTATTTATGCATACGCTATTGAAAAACCCGAAAAAGCACCCGATTTAATTTTAAAATTATCAGACAATTTAAAGCATGTTTTATATGAAAGTAATTCCGAAAAAGTAAGCTTAGCTAAAGAAATTCAGTTTTTAGATAATTATATAGTTTTCCATAAAATCAGAACAGAAGGACTCAAAGAAATAGAATATCAGACTTCAACAGATTCTGAAAATTATAAAATAGCACCACTATTGTTAATTACTATTATTGAAAATGCTTTTAAACATAGTACTATTAATAGTGTTATATCAATAATAATTAAAGCAGATAAAAATAAATTAACCTGTATTTGTACGAATAATTATGATATCAAAAAGATAAAAAACACAAATACTATCGGGCTAGAAAATTTAAAAAAGCGATTGAACTTATTGTATAAAAACAACTATGAATTATCTATTGATGCTACAGATATTTTTACAGTATCATTAACGTTAAATTTAATCTAAAAAAGCATGGATTGTATTATTATTGAAGATGAACTTCCTGCACAAAATATCATAAAAAATTACATTCGTAAAATTCCAGATTTAGAAGTAATTGCTACTTTTCAAACTGCTATGAAGGCTAATGAATTTTTTAAAAATAATACTGTTGATATCGTTTTTTTAGATATTAATTTACCCGATATTTCTGGATTAGATTTTATAAAAACAATTAAAAACCCACCAAAGATAATTATTACAACTGCTTATCCTGATTATGCTGTTTCAAGTTTTGAACTAGATACTATTGTCGATTATTTAGTAAAACCTTTTTCTTTTGATAGATTTTTAAAAGCTGTTTCTAAAGTTGAAAAACAATTAAATTTATCCGAAGAAAAAAAGAAAGAAGCGCTCTTTTTAAATGTAGATAAAACAATTTATAAAATTTATATTGATGATATTTTGTACTTAGAATCGGACAGAAATTATGTAACTTTTTTTACTTCGGATAAAAAATTAACCATAATTGATTCTTTAAAAAATTGGAAAGACACTTTAAATGATACTCAATTTATACAGATTCATAAATCGTATATTATAAATATCAAAAAAATGGTAAAATTCACAGGAACCAATCTTTTTATCGACTCTAAAAATTTACCGATTGGAAGAACCTATAAAAAAACACTATTGGCGCATTTAAAAACGAACCAATAGTATTTATCGATAATATTAAACGGTTATTTTATCGTGTATTTTTGTTGGAGTATGATTATTCCAAATCGTTAATATATCAGTAGCTACACTTGCTCCACTACCAGCTGCTATTGCAAACTGACTACGCCAACCAGCTAAAGTTCCGCAAACATATAAACCTTCTTTTATTAAGTGATTAAAGTTACGAAGCTGTATTCTATCTTTCATCACATTTGCTCGCATATGTGGCTCTATATATTGTTCTAAACCTGCTATTTCAAACGGTTTTGCATAATTTAAAGCAACTACAACCAACTTACTGTAATGTTCACCTTTATTGGTGATAACTTTATAGCCATTTTCATCATCTAAAACAGCAATTACTTTTTCATTTTCAAATTGTAATACTGATGGATATTTCTTTTTTAACTGTGCTTTTCCTTCTTTTAAAATATCACTTCCTAATGTTGCTTCAGGTAAACCTAAAACATTATTAAATAAAGCATCTTGTAAATGAGAAGCTCTTTGATGCATTAAAATACCTATTTTTTTATCTTTGGCATACTCTTTTTACATGTGCCGATCCTAAAACCAAAGCACATTGCATCCCCGAAACTCCTCCTCCTATAATTAATACGTCAAAAATCATTAAGAAAATAATATTTTAATATTGGCAGCAAACAATTTAACCGCTATTGCTAATAAAATAACTCCAAATATTTTTTGAATAATTTTAATACCATTGGCACCAATAAATTTCTCAATTTTTACTGAAGTTTTTAAAACGATATATATCAATATTACGTTTAAAAAGATAGCTATTAATATATTTTCAAAATCATATTCTGTTTTGATAGATAATAAAGTTGTTAAACTTCCTGGACCAGCAATTAATGGAAAAGCAATAGGAAATACTGATGCATTTAATGCCTCATCTTCATCATCTTTATAAAGTGTAATTCCTAAAATCATTTCTAAAGCGATAAAAAATAAAATAAAAGAACCAGCAACAGCAAACTCTTCTACTGCAACACCTAAAAACTTCAATAAATTTTCACCTAAAAATAAAAATACAACCATAATAACACCAGCTATTATTGATGCTTTTTCAGACTGAATATGTCCTGCTTTTTTACGCAAATTAATAATGATTGGAATGTTACCAATAATATCAATAACAGCAAACAATACCATAAATGCCGTTATTATTTGTTTTAAATCAAAGTTCATTTATATTATTTTTTAAGTGACAAATTTATATATGTTAAATAACAAAAACCTATTTTTGCAGCCTAAATATACATTAAGTTTTTGTAAACGTAATGTTTTTAACTTTAGTATTTATGTTCCAATTAGGAAAAACACTTGTGTCAGAAGATCTTTTTGATAAAGATTTTGTTTGTAATATAGCTGCCTGTAAAGGCGCTTGTTGTATTGATGGAGATGCTGGTGCGCCATTAGAAAAAGAAGAAACTAAAATTTTAGAAGATATCTACCCTAAAATTAAACCATTTCTTCGCAAAGAAGGTATTGATGCTATTGAAAAACAAGGTACATGGGTTACTGGTGATTTTGGCGAGTTAGAAACTCCTTTAATTAACGGTGCTGACTGTGCGTATGTTATTTTTGATGATAAAAACACCGCTTTATGTGCCATTGAAGAAGCATATAATCAAGGAGTTGTTGATTGGAAAAAACCTGTTTCTTGTCATTTATATCCTGTTCGAGTAAAAGAATATAGTGAGTTTTCGGCAGTAAATTATGATAAATGGGATATTTGTGATGATGCTTGTTCTTTAGGAAAAGAGTTACAAGTACCTGTTTACAAATTCGTAAAACAAGCTTTGGTCAGAAAATTTGGTCAAAACTGGTATGACGAATTAGAAGAAATAGCCGAAAAAAGAAAAAAAGAGTAATTATTTTTCAATAAAAAATGACGCTGTTAAGCGTCGTTTTTGTTTTTTATAAATATAGTTTTGATATCTTTTTTAAACTGTATAAATGTTATCAAAAATAAAAAAGAGAAGCCTTTCGACTTCTCTTTAATATAATTTTTGACTTTTAATTTATTGGTTTTAAGAACCACACATTAAGCAATCATCATCAGGAGCTCCATTTTTAGAAGCATCTATCATTGCTTTATATTCTTCAGCACTCATTGGTTTATCTTCTTCAACAACGTCTACTTTCTTTTCAATATTTAAGGTAAACTGCTTGGCATTTACTGCCGATTTAGTACGTAAATAATACATTCCTGTTTTTAAACCAACTTTATGGGCATAAAAATGCATCGAAGTTAATTTAGCATAATCAGGATCTTTCATAAATAAATTTAACGATTGAGATTGATCGATAAAATATCCTCTATCACGAGCCATATCAATAATATCTTTCATACTCATTTCCCAAACCGTTCGATATAAATCTTTTAAATCTTGTGGAATAGTCGCAATATGTTGGATAGATCCGTTTGCACGCATAATATCTTCCTTCATTGAATTATCCCATAAATTAAGCGCTACTAAGTCTTCTAATAAATGTTTGTTAACAACAATAAACTCACCAGATAATACTCTACGAGTATAAATATTAGAAGTATATGGTTCAAAAGCTTCGTTATTTCCTAAAATTTGAGAAGTAGATGCAGTAGGCATTGGTGCTACTAATAAAGAGTTACGAACACCATGTTCTACAACTTCTTTACGTAAACTTTCCCAATCCCAACGACCGCTTAAATCGGCTTCTGTTACGCCCCACATATCTTGTTGAAACTCTCCTTTAGACATTGGCGAACCTTTAAAAGTAGAATATGGTTCTTTAGCTTTTGCAATTTCCATTGATGAAGTTACCGATGCAAAATACAAAGTTTCAAAGATTTCTTTATTTAACTTTTTAGCTTCATCCGAAGTAAAAGGCATGCGTAACATAATGAAAGCATCAGCAAGTCCTTGAATACCTAATCCTACCGGACGATGACGCACATTAGAATTTTCTGCTTCAATAACAGGATAATAATTTCTATCAATAACCGTATCTAAGTTTCTAATTACTTTTTTAGTTACTTTATATAATTCATCATGGTCAAAAAACTTTGTTCCGTTTTTATCTTCAGCAATAAACATTGGCATTGCTATAGATGCTAAATTACATACTGCTACCTCATCTTCGGCAGTATATTCCATAATTTCGGTACATAAGTTTGAAGAACGAATAGTTCCTAAATTCTTTTGATTCGATTTACGGTTTGCAGCATCTTTGTATAACATGTACGGCGTACCTGTTTCAATTTGCGACTCTAAAATTTTCTCCCATAATTCACGTGCTTTTATGGTTTTTCTACCTTTTCCAGCAGCTTCATACCCTGTATACAAACGGTTGAATTCTTCACCATAAGTATCAAATAAATTTGGGCATTCTTGCGGACACATTAATGTCCAATCAGCATCTTGCTGTACACGTTCCATAAATAAATCAGAAATCCACATAGCGTAAAATAAATCACGTGCTCTCATTTCTTCTTTACCATGATTTTTCTTTAAATCTAAAAAATCAAAAATATCAGCATGCCAAGGTTCTAAATACATGGCGAAAGAACCTTTACGTTTTCCTCCTCCTTGATCTACATAACGTGCCGTGTCGTTAAACACTTTTAACATCGGTACAATACCGTTCGATGTTCCGTTAGTTCCAGCAATATAACTTCCTGTAGCACGGATATTATGTAAAGACAAACCAATACCACCAGCTGATTGCGAAATTTTTGCAGTTTGCTTTAAAGTATCGTAAATTCCTTCGATACTATCATCTTGCATTTGTAATAAAAAACAAGAAGACATTTGTGGTTTAGGCGTTCCTGCATTAAATAATGTAGGCGTTGCATGGGTAAAATATTTTTTACTCATTAACTCATAAGTTGCTATTGCTTCATCAATATCATCTTTATGAATACCAATAGAAACACGCATTAACATGTGTTGCGGGCGCTCTGCAATAGTTCCATTTAATTTTAATAAATAAGAACGTTCTAAGGTTTTAAAACCAAAGTAATCATAATTAAAATCACGACTATAAATAATTGTAGAGTCTAATTTATCAGCATTTTTTTGGATGATATCATATACATCATCAGCTAATAAAGGTGCTTTTTTATCTGTACGAGGATTTACATATTGATATAAATCAGTCATCGTTTCAGAAAACGATTTTTTGGTACTTTTATGTAAGTTAGATACTGCTATTCTTGCCGCTAATTTTGCATAATCAGGATGAGCAGTAGTCATTGTAGCAGCAACTTCTGCCGCTAAATTATCTAATTCCGAAGAAGATACGCCATCATATAATCCTTCAATTACACGCATTGCTACTTTTACAGGATCTACAATTTCATTTAACCTATAACATTCTCTTCGAACCCTTTCGGTAATTTTATCAAACATCACTGGCTCTTTACGACCATTTCTCTTTGTTACATACATATTATTATTCGGTTTAATTTTATTGATAATATCACTAAAAAATAAAATTTAAAGTGAATTATCTATTTTTAAAAAAATTGAGAATTTAAAAAATTATAATAATAATAATTTTTTTATTTAAAATTCAGCATCAAAGCTGATATCACCTGTACCTCCACCAGAAACACCTGCTTTTTGATATTCTGAAACTCTTTTTTCAAAGAAATTTGTTTTCCCTTCTAAAGAAATCATTTCCATAAAATCAAATGGATTTGTAGAGTTATATTCTTTGTCACAACCAAACTCTAATAATAATCTGTCAGTTACGTACTCTAAATACTGTGTCATTAATTTAGCATTCATACCAATTAAACTTACAGGTAACGATTCTGTGATAAATTCTCTTTCAATAGTAAGTGCATCTAAAATAATTTCACGAATACGTGATTTAGGCACTTTATTTACAATATGATGATTGTGTAAATGCACAGCAAAATCACAATGCATTCCTTCATCTCTTGAAATTAATTCATTCGAAAAAGCCAATCCAGGTAATAAACCTCTTTTCTTTAACCAGAAAATTGAACAAAATGATCCTGAGAAGAAAATACCTTCAACAGCTGCAAAAGCAATTAAACGTTCTGCAAACGAATCTGATTCAATCCATTTTAATGCCCAATCTGCTTTCTTTTTAATTGCTGGAAAAATTTCAATTGCTTTGAATAATTGATCTTTTTCAGCTTCATTTTTTACATAACTATCTATTAATAATGAATATGTTTCTGAATGTACATTTTCCATCATTATTTGAAAACCATAGAAAAATTTTGCTTCAGAATATTGTACTTCATTTACAAAATTTTCGGCTAAATTTTCATTTACAATTCCATCAGAAGCTGCAAAAAAAGCTAAAACATGTTTGATGAAATAACGTTCATCTTCGCTTAATTTAGTTTCCCAATCTATAATATCTACAGATAAATCTATTTCTTCGGCAGTCCAAAAACAAGCTTGTTGTTTTTTATACCAGTCCCATAAATCATCATGTTGAATTGGAAAAATTACAAATCTATCTTTATTTTCTTGTAAAATCGGTTCGATTGCAGCCATTATTTTGTGTGCTAAATTATGTTTGTTATTTTGCGTTATTGGGGGGCAACAAATATCCATAAATTTACTAAAATTAGAAAGCTTTACTTATTCACAAATCCCTTGAAGTTTTCAACAAACTGAAAAAAAGTATAAAACAAATTTATTTCTATAAAATATTAAAACACTCAAAAACAAGTGTTTAAAAATAAAAAACAAGCTTGAGTAGTGATTATCACAGAGTTCCATGTTTTGATTTTATTCAAAAAAAAAGTGATGTAAAAACATCACTTTTTAAACACATTTTAAAGCTTATTTCTCTACTTTTAAAACATCTTTTATAATTTCTTCTAACTGTTTTTTAGGTAATGCACCATTAGCCCTTTGAGGCGCTTCTCCCATAGGACAAAATAACATTGAAGGAATGCTTCTAATGTCAAAAGCTGCAGCTAATTCTTGTTCTGCCTCTGTATCTATTTTATAGATATCTATTTTACCTTCATATTCATTACTTAATTCTTCTAAAATTGGTGCTAATGCTTTACAAGGACCACACCAATCTGCATAAAAATCAATTAATACAGGTTTATCTCCCTCAAACTTCCACTCTTTATTTTCTTCAAAATTAAACACTTTTTTTAAAAAAGTTTCTTTCGTTAAATTTTCTGTCATCCTGTTTGTCTTAAATTACTACTTATTTTACTTGAAAATTTTCAAGTATAAAGATAGTCGTTTTTATTTTTGAAAAGTTACAAGAGCTATACTTTAGTGTTAAAGTCATATTAAAAAAGTGTTTTACCTATTTTTTTCGGCTAACTTTGAAACAATTAACTAACTTTTATATCATTGAAAAAACTTCTATTTTCAGTTCTTTGCGCAAGTACAATGATAATATCTTGTAAAAAAGAAAATCAACTTAAAAAAAATACGATTGTGAACTATCCAAAAACGACTAAAAAACCTATTGTAGATGATTATTTCGGAACAAAAATAACCGATAATTATCGTTGGTTAGAAGATGACAAAAGTTCAGAAACTGAAAATTGGGTAAAAGCCGAAAATGAAGTTACTTTTAATTATTTAAGTAAAATTCCGTATCGTGAGCAATTAAAAGATAGGTTGTCAGAATTATGGAATTACGAAAAATTAGGAACGCCTTTTAAAGAAGGTGACTATACCTATTTTTATAAAAATGACGGATTACAAAATCAAGCTGTTTTATATAGAAAAAACTCCGAAGGAAAAGAAGAAATTTTCTTAAATCCAAATACTTTTTCTGAAGATGGAACAACCTCATTAGGTTCGGTAAGTTTTACTAAAGATGGAAGTATTGTTGCCTATTCAATTTCTGAAGGAGGAAGTGATTGGCGAAAAATTATTGTTTTAAATACCAAAACTAAAGAAATTATTGGTGATACTTTAATCGATGTAAAATTCTCTGGAATCGCTTGGAAAGGCAACGAAGGTTTTTACTATTCTAGCTACGATAAGCCTGAAGGAAGCGAATTATCAGCAAAAACAGACCAGCATAAATTATATTATCATGCTTTAAATACACCACAAAAAACTGATAAAGTTATTTTTGGAGCAACATCTGAAGAAAAAAACAGGTATGTAGGCGGTTATTTAACTGAAGATAACAAATATTTAATTATTTCTGCGGCTACTTCAACATCAGGAAATAAATTATTTTTAAAAGATTTAACAACTACAAACAGTAAGTTAGTTACAATTACAGATAATTACGATAACGATACGTATGTAATTGACAGCCGTGGCGATAAATTATATTTAGTAACAAACTTAAATGCACCAAATAAAAAAATAGTAACGGTGGATGCTAAAAATCCGACACCAGAAAATTGGACAGATTTTATTGCAGAAACTGAAAACGTATTATCACCATCAACAGGAGCTGGATATTTTTTTACAGAATATATGGTTGATGCTGTTTCTAAAGTTTTACAATATGATTTTGATGGAAAATTAATCCGTGAAGTAACACTTCCAGGTGTTGGTTCTGCTGGTAGTTTTGGCGGAAAAACGAAAGCTAAAGAAATCTATTTTTCATTTACAAACTACAATACACCAAGTTCATCTTATAAATTTAATCCTGAAGATGGAACGTATGTTTTATCTTGGAAACCTGAAATTTCTTTCAATGCTGATGCTTACGAAAGTAAACAAGTATTTTATACATCAAAAGATGGAACAAAAGTTCCGATGATAATTACCTATAAAAAAGGATTAGAATTAAACGGAAAAAACCCAACTATTTTATATGGTTATGGCGGATTTAATGTCAGTTTAACACCTGCTTTTAGCATTGCAAACGCCGTTTGGATGGAACAAGGCGGAGTATATGCCGTTCCTAATTTACGTGGTGGTGGTGAATATGGTAAAAAATGGCACGATGCAGGAACGCAATTAAAAAAACAAAATGTGTT
Source organism: Tenacibaculum pacificus (assembly GCF_027941775.1). Lineage (NCBI taxonomy): Bacteria > Pseudomonadati > Bacteroidota > Flavobacteriia > Flavobacteriales > Flavobacteriaceae > Tenacibaculum > Tenacibaculum pacificus. The sequence goes on from NZ_CP115917.1 coordinate 2,764,422, forward strand.
TGACGATTTTATCGCTGCTGCCGAATATTTAATCAATCAAAAATATACTTCTTCTGATTATTTGGCAATTCGTGGAGGTTCAAACGGTGGATTATTAGTTGGTGCAACAATGACACAGCGCCCCGATTTAATGAAAGTCGCTTTGCCTGCCGTTGGAGTTTTAGATATGTTACGTTATCACACGTTTACTGCGGGTGCAGGTTGGGCTTATGATTACGGAACATCTGCCGATAACAAAGAAATGTTCGATTATTTAAACGGATATTCTCCTGTGCACAACGTTCAAAAAGTGGCGTATCCTGCAACTATGGTAACCACTGGCGATCATGATGATCGTGTAGTTCCTGCGCATAGTTTTAAGTTTGCGGCTGAGTTACAAGACAAGCAACAAGGCGAAAACCCTGTATTAATTCGTATTGAAACAAATGCTGGTCATGGTGCTGGAACTCCCGTTGCCAAAACTATCGAACAATATGCCGATATTTTCGGATTCACATTATATAACATGGGATTTGAAAAATTACCTTATCAAGATAAAAAGTAAAACATCAATAAAAATCATAAAAAACCGATGCGAAAGTATCGGTTTTTTTATGTTTATAATTTGGGCGTTACCACAAGGGTCGCGCTTTCCGCACTCGCTTTTTTTATTTTTTCAAAAGAAAAATAAAAAAGAGCTCAAACAATTGCTTCAATCGCTAACGCAAGAAGTATTTAACTTTTAAAAATAATTTCGATAACTTTATTAAAATTAGAAACTTTATTTTTGCATCTATGCTACAAGTTAACAATATTACCTTCGGATATTCTAAAGAAAAAATAATACTAAAAAACATTAATTTCTCTCTTAAAAAAGGAGAACATTTATGTCTTTTGGGTGAAAGTGGTTGCGGAAAATCAACTTTATTAAAAGCTATTTACGGGTTATTAAATCTAAACGAAGGAACTTTATTTTGGAACGATTTTCAAATTTTAGGACCTTCACATCATTTAGTACCAGGTGTTGATTTTTTTAAATACGTTGCTCAAGATTTCGATTTAATGCCATTTATTTCTGTTAGCGAAAATATTAAAAAGTTCTTATCTCGTTTTTATCCTGAGGAATCTCAAAAAAGAACCGACGAATTATTAAACGTCATAGAAATGACCGAATTTGCAAACGTAAAAGTCAAAAATTTAAGTGGCGGACAACAACAACGAGTTGCAATTGCAAGGGCTTTAGCAAAAGAACCTGAATTATTATTACTAGATGAACCTTTCGGACAGATAGATAATTTCAAAAAAAACTCATTACGTAGAAACTTATTTTCTTATCTGAAAGAAAAAAATATTGCTTGTATTATAGCAACTCACGAAGGTAGTGATGCCCTTTCTTTTGCTGATAAAATGATTGTAATTAAAAACAGTCAAATAATTGCAAATGATACGCCCAAAAAAATATACGAAAATCCGAAGTTAAAGTATGTAGCAACTTTATTTGATGATGTAAACGAAATTAAAATTGATAATAATGTTGTTTTATTATATCCACATCAAATATCAATTGTTACAAATTCTTATGAGAAAGCTATTGTTTTAAAAACTTATTTTAAAGGTTCATATTGGTTAATTGAAGCGAATTATAATAGTCAGAATATCTTTTTTAAGCATTCTTTAAACATCGAAATAAACGAAATAATATCATTAAAATTTAATGATATTATTTAAATAAAAGATACACTTTTTTACCTGTATAATTATCAATATTAATAAAGTGTATCTTAAATTTAGTTATTAAAAAACTGACATTACTTTTTGTTCCATATTATTAAAAACAAAAGTATCACCTGCTTTTTTACCTAATAATAAACTTCCTATTGGCGATGAAACAGAAACTGCAAAATAAGTTTCATCATCAACAATAATTTTTCCTGAACTAATACTTAAAAAAAAGAGGCTTTCGTTGTTTTAATAACGCTTCCTAAATGGGCAATTTCAGAGGTATTTTCAATATTTATTTTAGAAAGTATTTCTTTCATTTTTACAATTCCATGAAGTTGTTGCCCTGCTTTTTCCATTTCTAATTGTAGCATTGCTCTGCCTGTTTCGTGCTTATCACCTGCCGAACTTTTAGTTTCAGATTCTAATCCTTTTTGATTAGATATCATAATTTCTTCCACTGTTTTTAAACGATTTGCTACATAAATAACGCATTGTTCATACAGTTTTTCTTTAATCTTCATATAAATATTTTGTATTGATAAGGTTTAAAAATTTTCAAGATATTATAAACCTTATCTTTTATAACTTGGTATATTAGTTGTAATGTATAAAATTAAACCTTAAAAAGTACTACTATGAAATTATTTGGAATATTAATTTTTGTATGCATATTTACACAATGTGCTAGTGTTAAATTAAATGATGATTTACCTTTTAGTATAAAAAAAGCATCTTATACTATTGTTAATAACACTGTTTATAACAGTAATTTAATAATTGAATTTACATCCGATGAAATTGTTGATTTTAAAAAGGTGTATTTTCAAGATAAAATAATGAATCCTATTATTGAACATAAAATGGATAAAAAATATATTATTGCACATCATAATTCATCAATAAATCAAGATAAAAAAGATTTCGTTTTAAATGCTGATTCTCAAAAAGAATACGGAAATACAGCTCCTAAAATCAATAAAAAATCCCCTTTTAATTTGAATGATAATGAAGCTATTATCAGCTATAAAATTGCTGATAAAATTTATACTTATAAAATTAAAAACATCAGTAAAAAAACTAATTAAGTTCTATAAAAATCAAGTATTTAACTCTCAATTTTATTTTGGCATGTAATTTGATTTATTAAATATATCCATAAAATCAATGCTTATGAAATCATTAAAACTACTCTTATTATTTATTACCGCAAGTATAACATTTTCTTCTTGTGTGATTCAAGATAATATGATTAATAATTTTGAAGATGTTGATAACATTCCTTTTTCGTTAAGCGAATACATATCGAGCTATGATTTATGGTATGTTGATTATCATAGAACTGATGGTTCTGGCGATGTTCCTTTTTTATCAAGAGCCTTTACAATTTCGTTTATAAATGGAAATATGTATGCAAATAATAATATTGTTGATATCGGAAAAACAGGAAATGGACTTGGTATTTTAGTCGGGAATTATGGAACAAATGGTACTATTTTAGAAACTAAACATGATATTGATGGTTATCATACTTTTGAAGTATTTCAATTAACTGAAAATGAAATTAGAATTGATGATTTAAATGAAAATGTAAGTTATTTTTTAATTGGATATCAAAAAAACACTTTTGATTATGATAAATTGTTTTACGATAACATCGAATATTTTTTACAAGAATATGTTGCTTGGGAAAGAATAGATGAAGAAGGTGGATATGAAAATCCTTTTGATAATGAACACTTTTTGCAGTTTACCCCTGAAGATGATGTAACATTTTATTCTTCTCATGACTCTTTTGGTACGAACATTGATTACATTAAATGGGATTTTGTTGGAGGTTATAATATCGCTGATATTTCAGGTAATAATGATTTAAAAATTTTAACACTTAATTATGATAGTGGAGATACCGAAAAATTTAAACTAAGCGTTATAAATGATCAAACAATTTCATTGTTTCATTTAAGTTCAGAAACTACCTATACTTTTTATGGTAAAGGATTTCTAGAACTTTTAAAAAGTAAAAATAAAAACACAATAAAATCAGCTGTAAGAAATAATAACAGAAAGCGTACTAAAATAAAACGTAAAATGGTTGATCTATAATATTTAAGAAAGTTTGGTTAGTTGATTTTGGTTGGGGTAGTAGCCGACTAAAACAAACCGCTCTAGCAATAGAGCGGTTTTTGTTTTTTATAATTTTTCGATATACTTAAAATATTTTACCTTTATAAAAAACAAAAACATGCAACAAACCGCCTTAATTACAGGTGCCACCTCTGGTATTGGTAAAGCTACCGCAAAACTATTTGCTAAAAATAATATCAACCTTATTATTTGCGGAAGACGTCCTGAAAAACTAAAAGAACTTCAGCAAGAGCTTGCTACTTTAACAAAAGTACATACCCTACAATTTGATGTTCGTTATAAAGAACAAGTGCAAAATGCCATTAATAGTTTGCCTGATGACTTTAAACATATTGATATTCTGATTAATAATGCAGGAAATGCTCATGGATTAAGTAGTATTCAAGACGGAAGTATTGATGATTGGGATGCAATGATTGATGGAAATGTAAAAGGATTATTGTATGTTTCAAAAGCAATAATTCCTCAAATGGTAGATAGAAATAATGGTTTTATTTTAAATATCGGTTCTATTGCTGGGAAGGAAGTGTATCCAAATGGAAATGTTTATTGTGCGTCTAAATTTGCTGTAAATGCTTTAAATAAAGGAATGCGTATTGATTTAAATAAACATAATATTAGAGTTTCAGCAATTCATCCAGGTCTTGTAGAAACTGAATTTTCAGAGGTGCGTTTTAAAGGTGATACTGATAAAGCTAAAACTGTATATGAAGGCTACAAAGCTTTACAACCTGAAGATATTGCCGATATTATTTATTTTGTTATCAGCAGACCTTATCATGTAAATATTGAAGATTTAGTTGTGTATCCTACGGCACAAGCTAGTCCTACTATTCTTAATAAAAATGTATAAATTGTATCTTTTTTAGTTTGATAAAATAATAGCAGAAAAATAGAAGTTCTATTTTTCTGTTATTATTACATCATTTTAGTATCCTTATCCTAAATACTTATTACTCTTTTATATTTTTTTCTGATAACTGATTAATATATTTTCCAACAACAATAGCCGTTATTACAACTAAATAAATTTGTCCCATCAAACCGATTAATATGGCTGTTTTATGAGCTAATTTACTTACAGGATAAATATCTCCATAACCTATTGTTAAAAGTGTAATGTAACTAAAGTACATTAGGTTTTCGAATAAAAATTCAGCTTTATCAACAATATTTGTTTGTACAAAATGAAATGATCCTGGAGTTGATATTTCAATACTTATACAAATAAAAAAACCAATTAAACCAAGCGAAATATAACCACTTATAAGTCCTAATATTACATTTTTATTAATTTCTACAGCCCTCCATACTTGCTTTATTATTTCATAAGTTACAACGATATAAAATAAAAAATAACTAATTAATTTTATATAATTCGATAATACTTGATTAGAATTACTTAATAAATCAGAACCAAAAAGAATCGCTGAAATTATCAATAGTAATACCGAAAACCACATCAATATTTTCCTTTTTGATATCAATAAAATACCTGCGGATAAATTAATTAGAAATAAAATAGGCGATAATATTTCATCAAAAAAAACTTGAGGAACAATTAACGACCCAAATAAAATTGCTAATTGACTGAAAAAGAAAAATTCAAAACGATGATTATATAATTTATCTAACATTACTTAATATGTTTTATATAAAAAAAAGAATTAACTTTTAACTTTACTAATTCCTGCTATTTATCTGATTAATTTTTACACAAATTTACAGCAATAAAAGAAGTTTTACTTTTGATATTAAGTAGTATTTTTTACAAGTAATAATTTAAAAAAATCAAACTAATTTCTTCCTCTTATAATCTTTTTGTTAAGACTTCTTTTTATCAAAAAACAAGCGGTCTTTTTAAGTATCTTTAAACAAAAAAACTTGTCTCTTGATTAACAAACGCCTTTTAATTAAAAACTTACTTTCCCATAACGATGAAAACAGTTTTTATGATAAAAAGCAAAAACTATCGTTACACTCGAAAGAAGGAAAAGCTAAATTTATAAAACATGTATGTGCTTTATCAAATTCAAATCCGGGAAACAATTCTTACATTGTAATTGGGGTTGAAGATGAAGATAATAAAATTATGGGAGTAGATTTTTATGATGATAGTAAAATTCAAAACCTAGTGAATGCTTACTTAAATAATTCGCCAAAAATAGAATACGAAAATGTTCCTTTTCCTCGATTACCACGCTATAAAGTTATAGGATTAATCACTATTTACCCTAACGATAAAATTAGTTCTCTTGTTAAAACTATTTGGAAATACAATAAAGGAACTGTTTTTTTTCGCAGAGGAAGTAACTCTTTACCCGTTGAAAACAATTTTATATCAAATGATTTAAATAGTAATATTGTTGCCGCTATTGAAAAAAATTCGAGTAACAACATACAACTAACCCTTGATGGTGTTTTTGATTTTATCAATAATCACAAGTCTAAATACAATCCAAAATACAAGGTATTTAACGAGCAATTTGTGCTTTGTTGGGCAGGGAAAAAAAAGTAATTAACAATAAAGAATTTTATACACGTGTTGATATTGAGTTGATAAATGAACAAGTACGTTTATTTTTTTCTGCCTTAGATGCTGTTAAAATTAACTATAATGAGCAATCATTTATTGTTACCGAATATATTGTATTAGGTATTGATAAAAGTGAAAAACAGTATCCTCTAGAAAAAACTAGCATACATTTTAAAGATAATGGAAGGTATGATATTAGTACCGAGTTTTTATTTAAGCCTCCACTTTACAACCATACTATCCTTAAACATATATATAATAATAATAAAATGCTCATTTCAAAAATTGAACAACAGCAACCATTATCTATAACCGAACATAAAAACATTTTAAAACTGCCAACCTCTTCTTTAATTTGCTATTTAAATGGTTTTTTAGATGCACCTGAGCAATTAAAGAAAGTAAAAAATTACATTAAAAATTTAAGAGATAAAACTACTTATATCAAATATAAAGAAGCAATGCGAGTAATACGAAAAGTTAGATATAATTAATGAGTTTTTATAATATGAAACTACTTTAGTCGAAGGTGAAATACTATGTATAAAAAAAATAAACAAATATTATTTAGAAAGAACATTTATACGTAAAAACAAGTCATAAAATTAACCTTATAAAAGATTTTTAAGTATTTAAATTTATATAAAAAAAGGCTTTACTAATAAAGTAAAGCCTTTTTTTATATAACTAATTATTTAATTATTTTCCACCATCTAATTCATCTTGCCACTTCAATAATGCTTCCCATTTCCCTTCATAAGCTAATTTAGCTTGTTTTGGCCACGTTGTTGGTTTATGTATTCTGTAACGATCTCCACCGCTATTTAATACTTCTTGACATTTTTCTATAGAAGCTTCAGATAATTGTTTCCATGTCTTAATATCAAAATCATGAAATAATCCTTCAATTTTAGGTCCTATACCTTCTACAATTTTCAAATCATTTTCTTTAATTTTTTTACCAAAAACACTTTTTGCTAATTCATTATTAAATGGTATTAACGTTACAGTTGTTGTTTTTAAGGTAGTTAAAGAAGCTGCTAAACTTAAGTTTTTTGATTCTACCTCTTTTAAACTTAATGCTATACCTGATTTATTCTTCTCACAATGTTTTAGATCTTTTTTAGTAGTATCTAAGGCTGTTTTTAATTTTGACTTTTCATCACTACAAGATTTTAAAGATACTTCAAGCTTACTTATCTTACTGTTTAAAATAGTAATATCTTCATTATTGTTGCCTTTTCTAAAAAGTCTACCCAATAAATATCCCAATAAAGCACATATAATTCCAACTAATAATGGAATTAACCAACATGCTATGTGTATTATTAATAAATTCATAATTTATTTATTTTTAGTTAATTGTTACAATTGATCTTCTATTTTTTGCTCTCCCTTCTTTAGTAGCATTAGTTGCTATAGGAGTTGTTTCACCTTTAGAAACGGTATTAATTCTTGTTTTTATTATTCCACTTCTTGTAAAATATTCTTTAATAAATTCAGCTCTTTGTTTACCTATAACTAAATTTCTACTAGCACTTCCTGTATTATCTGTATGTCCAGTAATTAAACAAAATGAATTATCTACCTTATCTAAATAAGTAGATATGTTTACTATTTTTCTACGCTGATTATGTGAGAAATTTAATGTTGTTTTTCCACTATTAAAGTTTAATAATAATGGGTTTGATTCTATTTCTTTAATAATTGAATTTATTAATTTAGAATAATCTTTTGATTTTCCAACACTTAATTTTAAAGGTGTTTTCATAACATTATTTTCATCAACAATCATATTATCATCTAATTTACCTTCAATATCAATTATTTTTGTAGGTATTCCTTGACCAGCTACGTAATTTTTAAACGAAATAGCTCTAGCCATTCCTATGTTAGGAAAAATAGAATTGTTAACCTCATCACTAGTATAATAACCTGTAATAGATAATGATTTTTCATTTTCTTTCGCTAAAAAATCTTTTAACTTACCAATTTTAGAATTTAACTCACCCGATATTGGTGATGAAAAATTTATACTTGATTTATTAAACTTTACTCCATCATTTAAGGGTATTCCAATAGTACCATTAGCATTATATGTACCAAAAGATAGTGTAGGTTGCTTATCAACTACTACTTCAACTTTTTTGGGTATTTTTTCATTTTTTTTAATTTCTTTTTTACAACAACAAAATTTCCAATACAAAAATGATCCTAAAATAATTGTTATAAAAATACCTAGTAAGTAAATTATTTTCTTGTTCATACGTATTTAATTTATTGACTGTTAATTTATTAAAAAAAATGAAGAAATAAAATATATGATAAAATATATCTATTTGAAACAAATACATAAAAAAAGTCACATCTTTCGATGTGACTTTTTAATTTTATGATTGTTATATTTACAACAAATATAATGCTATTATAAATCAAATTTAATTCCTTGCGCTAAAGGTAATTCATCAGAATAATTTATCGTATTTGTTTGACGTCTCATATATACTTTCCAAGCATCAGAACCAGACTCACGTCCACCACCAGTTTCTTTTTCACCACCAAAAGCACCACCAATTTCAGCACCAGAAGTTCCGATGTTTACATTTGCAATACCACAATCAGAACCAGCGTATGATAAAAACTTTTCAGCCTCTTTCAATTCATTAGTCATTATTGCTGATGATAATCCTTGAGCAACACCATTTTGTTTTTCAATAGCATTTTCAACTTCTCCAGAATATTTCATTAAATATAAAATAGGAGCAAAAGTTTCACGTTGAACTATTTCAAAATGATTTTCAGCTTCAATAATTGCTGGTTTTACGTAACATCCGCTTTCGTAACCTTCACCTTCTAAAACACCACCTTCAACTAATACGTTTCCACCTTCAGCTTTTGCTTTTTCAATAGCAGCTAAATAAGTGTTTACCGAATCTTTGTCAATTAATGGTCCAATATGATTTGTTTCATCTAAAGGATTTCCAATTGTTAACTGCCCATAAGCACCAACAATAGCATCTCTTACTTTGTCATATACTGATTCATGAATAATTAATCTACGAGTAGATGTACAACGTTGTCCACAAGTACCAACAGCACCAAATACAGCACCAGGAACAACTACTTTTAAATCGGCAGTTGGGGTGATAATAATTGCGTTATTTCCTCCTAATTCTAATAATGATTTTCCGAAACGTTGTGCAACAGTTGCACCAACAATACGTCCCATTCTTGTAGACCCTGTAGCAGAAACTAAAGGAATACGAGTATCGGTAGTCATCATTTCACCAACTTTATAATCTCCATTGATGATAGAAGAAATTCCTTCAGGTAAGTTATTTTCTTTTAATACATCAGCAATAATATTTTGACAAGCAATAGAACATAAAGGTGCTTTTTCAGAACCTTTCCAAACACAAACATCACCACAAATCCAAGCTAAAGCAGTATTCCAAGCCCAAACAGCCACTGGAAAATTAAATGCAGATATAATACCAACTACACCAATTGGATGCCATTGCTCTCTCATTACGTGTCCTGGACGCTCAGATGGAATTGTTTGTCCATTTAACTGACGTGATAATCCAACAGCAAAATCACAGATATCAATCATTTCTTGAACCTCTCCGTAACCTTCTTGTAAAGATTTCCCCATTTCGTAAGAAACTAACTTACCTAATGGCTCTTTTAAATCTCTTAATTTATTACCAAACTGACGAACAATTTCTCCTCTTTGTGGAGCTGGCATATTTCTAAAAGACTTGTATGCTTTTGTAGCCGTTTCCATTACTTTGTCGTAATCTTCTCTTGTAGTAGCTTTTACTTTTCCTATTAATTTACCATCAACAGGTGAATAACTTTCAATAATTTCTCCATTAGAGAAATTTACAGAACCTGTAGAAGTTCCATCATTAATATCTTTTACTCCTAATTGAGCCAAAGCTTCTTTGATTCCGAAATCTGTCATTTTGTTTTAAATTTAAATTGAACCACGAAATTACAAATAATTTAACAAATGTGTAAATCAAACATAAATTGTTATTTTGTTCATAATTAAACAATCGATAAACATCTTATTTTACATTTATTTTAAAAAAATATATAATATTATTTAAGAAACTATTTAACTTGTTAAATAATTGATTTTTATAAAAAAAGACACTTTAACTTAAAGAATAAAACTCTTATAATGCTATTTTTGTAAACCCTTATGAAAGAACACATTTTTAAAATATCATCGGAAAAAGAGTTTAGCAAAGTTGCTTTACAAGTATTTAAACATCAATTTAAAAATAATAGAGTGTATCGGTCTTTTTGTGACTTACTACACATACATTATTCAGATATTACTAAAATTGAAGAAATCCCTTTTTTACCTATTCAATTTTTTAAAACAAAACAGATTCTTTCATCAACAGATATAATTCAAGAAACATTTTCAAGTTCTGGAACAACAGGAAGTATTACTAGTAAACATCATGTTACTGACTTATCATGGTATGAAACGAGTTATTTAAAAGGATTTGATTATTTCTATGGAGATATAAAAGAATATGCCGTTTTAGCTTTATTACCTAATTATTTAGAACGAAAAGGCTCATCATTAGTATATATGGTAGATGATTTAATTAAAAAATCGAACCATACAGAAAGTGGATTTTATCTAAATAATTTAGATGAATTAGCAAAAAAACTCATCGAATTAGACAAAAAAGGACAAAAAGTACTGCTTATTGGTGTTTCATTTGCATTGTTAGATTTAATTGAAAAGCATCAATTTAACCTAAAACACACTATTGTTATGGAAACTGGTGGTATGAAAGGACGTAGAAAAGAACTAATTAGAGCAGAATTACATCAAGTTTTAAGTACTGGTTTTGGTGTTTCACAAATTCATTCAGAATATGGTATGACAGAATTATTAAGCCAAGCATATTCTAAAGGAAATGGTATTTTTAATTGCCCACCTTGGATGCGTATTTTAATTAGAGATACCGAAGATGCTTTAACTATTTTATCTAAAGAAAAAAATGGAGGGGTTAATATTATTGATTTAGCAAACTATAATTCTTGTTCGTTTATAGCAACTCAAGATTTAGGAAAAGTACACGCAGATAATAGTGTTGAAATTATAGGTCGCTTTGATAATTCAGACATTCGTGGTTGTAATTTAATGGTATTATAAATTGTTTTTGTAATCTAACGGAAATCTCATCGACTATTTAAAAAAGTATAAAACGATGAAACATATTATTACATTATTTTTTTTAACTATTTCTACAACATTATTAGCTCAAAAATTAGATTATAATACTGAAAAAGGTACTGTTGCAAAAGGCTACGATATAGTTGCTTATTTTTCAAATAAAGTAGTTGAAGGAAGTAAAAAAATAACCTTTAAACATAACAATGTTAATTTTAGATTTTCTAATAAAGAGAATTTAAATAAATTCAAAGAAAACCCTAACAAATATATACCACAATATGGAGGGTATTGTGCGTATGCACTGGGTAAAAAAGGAAAAAAAATAGATATCAACCCTGAAACTTTTGAAATAAGAAACGGTAAACTCTATTTATTTTACAATTCTTGGGGAAGTAATACGTTAAACCTTTGGAAACAAGAAAATACTGAAAAGTTAAAAAAACAAGCCGATATTAATTGGCAAAAATTAAATCATTAATTGATTTAAAATGTTGCTGGGGGGCAACGATTAAGAGCTGATATATTCAGCTCTTTTTTTTGATATATTTTAACTTAACCTTATTTTTATCCTTATTTTAGCTAGCAAAAACTAGCTATGATCAATTTTTCTTTTTTAACCAGAAAAAAATTCAAAAAGAATTACAAGAAACTGAATTCGATATTTTAATTATTGGTGGTGGTATTACTGGCGCAGGTATTGCATTAGATGCAGCATCAAGAGGGATGAAAGTTGCATTAATTGAAAAAAATGATTTTGCATCGGGTACTTCAAGTAAATCAACAAAATTAATACACGGTGGTTTACGTTACTTAAAACAATTCGATTTTTGGTTAGTAAAAGAAGTAGGTTCTGAACGTGCAATTGTACATAAAATAGCACCACATTTAGTCATCCCTGAAAAAATGATTTTACCATTAATTGATGGTGGTACTTATGGAGCTTGGTTAACTTCTATCGGATTAAAAATTTACGATGTATTAGCTTCTGTAGAAGGAGATGATAAACGTAAAATGCTTGATAAAAAAGAAGCGCTAGAAATAGAACCTTTATTACCTGAACATATTTTAAAAGGAGCTGGTTATTATGCTGAGTATCGTACAGATGATGCTCGTTTAACTATTGAAGTATTAAAAACGGCAAGTCAATATGATGCACAAATACTTAATTATACAAAAGCAGATACCTTTATTTATGAAAATAATAGAGTAGTAGGAGCAAAAGTGACCGATATTTTTAATAATGAAAGCTATAATATTAAGGCAAAATATGTTGTAAATGCAGCAGGACCTTGGGTTGATGAATTACGTCAACTTAATAACTCAAAAATTGGAAAAAGACTTCATTTAACAAAAGGTGTGCATTTAGTAGTTGCTCACGAAAAATTCCCCATAAAACAATCTGTTTATTTTGATGTTCCTGATGGACGCATGATGTTTGCAATTCCTCGTGGAAAAGTAACCTACTTTGGTACTACAGATACCAATTTTCAACAAGATAAAAACACCGTAAAAATAGATATTACAGATACTATTTATTTAATAGCGGCTGTAAATAATATGTTTCCTAATGTACATTTAACCATCGATGATATTCAATCATCGTGGGCAGGTTTGCGCCCGTTAATTCATGAAGAAGGAAAATCAGCTTCAGAACTATCTCGTAAAGATGAAATTTTTGTTTCTGATACTAAATTAATTTCTATCGCTGGTGGTAAATTAACTGGATATCGTAAAATGGCAGAGCGTACTGTTGATTTAATCGCTAAAAAAATGGTGCGCCGTTTTGAAATTGAATTTGAACCTATACAAACAGAAGATATTTTATTAACTGGTGGACCTTTTGAAGATTATAAATCTGTAAAAAAATATGTAACAGAAGTTTATGATACTTTAAAAAAAGATAGTTTTACTAAAAAAGAGGCTGAATATTTAGTCCATAATTACGGAAGACAAACAAATATCATTTTAGATAAGTTTAATACTCTTGAAGAAAAAAATATAGAACTTCGATTATTAAAAGCAGAAATTTGGTTTACAATTCAATATGAAATGACCTGTACACCTACTGATTTTTTTATGCGTAGAACTGGTCGTTTATTTTTTGATAAACCTAGTGTTAATAACTATAAAAATGAAGTTTTAAAAGAGTTTACAAACTACTTTAATTGGTCTGATTTAGAAACCGAAAAACATCGACAAGAATTAAAATCTAAAATAAAAATGACTGTAAATTTTAACTAATTATTAGTTAAAGGTTAATTGTAACTTAAAAAAAACAAATCTATCTTTGAGTTTCTTAATTTTTTTTTGATAAAAATACTATCAATACTTAAAATAACATGAAACAAAAGTTAATTATATACTTATTTTTAATAAGTAGTTTTATAGCTAAAGGACAAACAAGTAATATTGTAACAGCAACAGAATTTGATGCTTTTAAAATAAATAATATTACGTTATCTGATTTAAAAAATACACAAGGAAAAAAATCATTGATTGAAAACTTACTTGGGACTGTTAATTCTTATAAATCAGATGAAGGCTATGTTTATATTACCTTTAAAGGTTTAAAGGTAGATTTTTCTTTAGCAAATAATAAACCATACATAGAGTCTTTTGAAGTAAACACAAAAGAACATAATATAACAGTAAAGAATACAACTGTTAATATAGGAAGCAATATAAGTGAATTAGGTACAATTGTTTTTAGTACTGGTAGAAATGGTAATAAAAGTATTTTATATACTACGTGTGAAGATTGTGATAGTTTTATCAATATTGAATTTAATCAAAAAACTAATATTATTACTAAAATTAGCTATTTAGATATGTCTTAAGTAATGAAAAAAATCCCCGATAAAATCGAGGATTTTTTATTGAAAAAATATTTGTATTAAAATTTACAACCTGTAACTTCAATAGCACTTTTTACTTGTATTTTTTATAAGTTTAAAATTAAAGACTTATCTAAAAGCCTGTTAACTTAATATATTTTCAGTTTATTTTTCTTGATGTTTCTTTTATTACTCTAAAATAATTTTTTTATTAATCGTTCCTAAATCAGATTTTAATTCAACAATATAAACTCCTATTGAAGTTTTAGGTAATTGAATAACACTAACACCAGTTGATTTAAATGAAGTACTAATAATTTTTGCACCTAAAATAGAATAGATATTTAACGATGCATTATCAGTTTGTAAACCAGTAATTGTTATGCTATTATTTACTGATTTAAAAATACTTACATTTTGTGATTTTTGTTGGATAGGCGCTTCTTCTAAAATTTTAGAAGTAGTATGAATATAAAATTGTCCCGCACCTTTAGTTGTATTTTCTAAAATAACTTTATGATTTTTTTCAGAAATATTTGTAAATGTATTAGCAATTCTATCTTCTAAGTAAATTTTAATATCTTCAGGAAGATTTTGAGTTTTTACAGAAAAAGTAACTTCTTTAACTGATTTTGCTGTTATTCCAACAGGAACAATCATTGCTTCTAAATCGGTATTTGGTAACGATTGTATCGCTAATTTATTACCTTTATTATCTGCTAATAATTCTGTAAATATTTCAAAGTTAGCTTTTTTTCCTTCTTCAAATATTTTAGAATCATATCCTTTATCAAAACCAGTAGTTTTATTAGCTATATAAAATACTTTAGTTGATTTTTTACTAGCCTCATTTTCTACAAATAGTTCAAAAGAAGGCTTAGGTGCTTGTCTCATAAAAGTGTCATTTTGATGACTTTGATTTGAGATAGCAAAAGTGACATTACCATTAGTAGCAGCTTTAACAAAGAAAGATTGCCCTGGAGCAATTTCTATCGGGTTTATTGCATTGTGTGTTTCATAAGCTGTTCCATTCCATAACCAAACTGTTTGTTCACTAAGTGCTTCTGTATTTTCAGTAGCAAAATCTGCCGAGTTTATATAAGCAGTAAATGGATTACCAACTAAATTTAAATTGTTTCTAGTACCAGCAGTTATGCTAGAATTAACATCTGAGGTATTTATTGTTCCTGTAAAAGATAACGTACCAGCAGTTGCTAATTTTACAGATAAACCATTTCCTGAAGGCAATAGACCAGTTTTACTTGATTGTGCATATAACCAAGCCGAACCAATATCATTTGAATACTCTCCAATTCCAATATTAGAACCACTTCCTGTTACAAAAGTATTATTCGCTATAAGATTTTCATAAGTTTCCTCAGAAAGAGGAGAAGAAACTAGATGCCAATTTGTATTAGGTATATTTCTTTTGTAAGTTACAGATCCTGTTACGGTACTTTTTGGTATAAAAGAAGCACCAGATTCAATAGTTAAACGAGTAAATGTTACTGCTGAATTAGCTGTTGGATAGTTTGTTAATCCAGAAGGAATTACAATACGACTACTCGCTGTTGGTAAAGAATTTGTACTCCAGTTAGATGTTGTATTCCAATCGTTATTTGTAGTTCCTGTCCAAGTAATATCATCACTATTAATTGTAACGGTTACAGTTTCATCTGCTGTAATTACTGGTGCGTTAAAATCAAAATAAATAGCAGCACCATTTACAATTTTATCTCCTTCAACTAAAGTCGCTTTACTCTTTATTTTAAATAATACATATCCATCATTATTGGCATCATCAAAAGGAAGGTTTATATCATTAAAAATAAATTCTACCTCGTTACCTTTGGTAATTGTTGTTGAATAAGAGTGACTAGATTCTAATGGTATTAAAGATTCAATATCCAATTTAGTAGTATCGATAACGTCTTTAACACGGATGTTTACTGCTTCAGCTGTTCCTTTATTTTCAAAACGAATTAAATAATGTAAATAGTTACCTACATCATTAGGATTTAAAACATTTCCTTCCAAACACCTTTTATCATTAGGATCGTAAGAATTTACAACTATTTGTGATAAAGTCATTACATTATTATCAGGTGTTTCATCTGTTGCTCCTGTTACTCTTGCTGTATAATTTAAAATATCTCCATTATTTAATGCTGGAGAATCTAAAGGTGTATTTAATATAAAAGTTACAGGTATTTCTACTGATTGTAATGGTAATAAATTAGTAAAACTCCAAGTCAATTGTCCGTTTGTATTGCTATTTACGTTAGGTATTGAACTAACGTAGTTTAATACATTTTCTTGATAATCTAAAGTAACTATACCAGATTGTGTCGTTGTTCCTATGTTTTTATAGATAAGTTTATAGGTTGCATTAAAACCAGGTCTTGCTCTAGTTAAAGGCACAATACTTACTTCTAAATCATTAAAATTACCAATTGATTTTACGCAATAATCTGTTATTAGTGTATTTAAATCTTCAGGAATATTTATTGGATTTGTAATAACAGGTGTTGAAAATGTAAAATAATTTAAATTCTGTAATGCAGGAGTTATAGAATAGGTATCATCAGCTATAAATAAATTGTATTCTCCTTCTTTATTTGGGTATACCACAGCAGATTCTCCAGTAGTTTGCGAAATTGCAGTAACTTTTAATCCTCCTGTAAAAGGAATATCAGCACTATCACATCCATCACCATTCACATCATAAGTAACAGTACCTTGAATACGATTATGAGGTACATCACAATTATTAGAAAGCATACAACTTGTTTGATTAGCCTCTTCTAATAGAGAAAAAATATCGTTTAAATATTCTTGGTCTGCGCAAATAAATTCTAGGTTAGGACAACCTACTAGATCTAATTTTTTTCCACTTGAAGCTGATGTCCCATATTCTATTTGCTGCCCTATCATAGAAACAGTTTTTAAATTAGGATTATAGCTAAAATATAAAAGTGTGAGTGAACAAGAACTTACATCTAAAGTATTTAAATTATTACGATAAATACGTAAGCTTTTTAATTTAGAATTATTAGAAAGATTTATATCTGTTAATTTATTATTCTCTGCTGATAACCCTTGTAATAATACATTTTTAGAGATATCTAAATCTAATAAATTATTGAACGGAACATAAAGCCATACCAAATTAACATTTTTAGAAACATCAATTCCTGTTAATATATTACCACGTACCTGTAGTTTTTGTAATAATACATTTTTAGTAACATCTAGCTGTCCTAAATCATTATAACCTACATCTAAGTCTGTTAATAATATATTTTTAGAAACATCAATACCTTCTATATTATTACCAGAAACATTTAAAGATATTAAATCTAAATTATTAGTTAAATCAATATTGCTAATTTTATTACGACTTAATTCAATTGTTAGTAAATTAACATTCTTAGTAAAATCTATTGATGTTAATTGATTAAAACTCAAACTAATTGATCTTAATTTAATATTCTTCGTAAAATCTATTGATGTTAATTGATTGAAATCTAAATTAATTGATGTTAAATCTAAATTATTAGTTAAATCAATATTACTAATTTTATAATTTCTAGCTAAACTAATTGAACTTAACTTAATATTCTTCGTAACATCTATTGATGTTAATTTACTCCAATTTAAATTAATTGATCTTAGTTCAACATTCTTAGTAATATCTATTGATGTTAATTGATTCTTATTAGCTTGTAACGTTACTAAATTTACGAAGTTTTCAATACCACTCAAATTACTTATCCATTTGTTATCTAAATTTAAATACGTTACATTTTCAGCTTCTTGAATACTTATTTCACTATTGTTATCTGTATCTATTTTAGGAATATGATTTAAAAGCGCATTTTCAAAAAGAGGATCAGGGAAATCTATTTTTTGGGCATTTCCAATAGCAAAGTAACCTATTAATAAGGTTAGTAATAATAATTTTTTCATCTATTTTTATTTTTTGGTTTATATCATTGTTACTAATAATGTTATTTTTTAAATGATTTCAATTATTTAAAAACTTTTAATTTAAAACATTATAAATAAATGAAATTCAATATATTAATTACATATAAGCATTAATGATTTAGCAATATTAAGTGATATTATTCACAGCTACAATACCCAATACCCCTAACTAAAAATAGGGTTAACCCTATATTAGTTAACTTATCTTTAATATTTTAATGATAAAATTTCTATCAAAAAAAGCAGGGTATTCAATTTTTTTTAAAAAAATACACTAAAAAATATTTTAGAAATAAATTTAAAAAAATTATTTAGTTACTTTTAAAAACACAAAAAAAGCCCGTTAAGGCCTTTATTTAAAATCTGAAGAAAAAATAAATTAGATTAAACTGTTTTTTTTATAGTATTACTCGATTTTTTCACGTGTGCTTCTAAATCTTTTGTTAAGTCTAATTTTCGTAATGTTGGATTTATTATTCCAGTAGTAATTACTGTAATTAAAGTCATCGTTCCTCCAAAAACAACTGCAGTAACCGTTCCCATTAATTTTGCGGTAACACCACTTTCAAAAGCACCTAATTCATTCGAAGAACCAACAAACATAGAATTTACTGATGCTACTCGCCCTCGCATATGATCGGGTGTTTTTAGTTGTAAAATTGTTTGACGAATAACCATTGAAACACCATCTGTAACTCCACTAAAAAATAAAGCAACAATTGATATCCAAAAAATAGACGATAATCCGAATACAATAATACACATACCGAAACCAAAAATTGCAGCTAATAATTTCATTCCTGCATTTTTACTAATCGGAATATAAGCAGTTATTAACATTGTTAAAAAAGCTCCTATTGCTGGTGCAGCTCGTAAAGCTCCAAATCCTTCTGGTCCTACTTTTAAAATATCTTGAGCATAAATAGGCAATAAAGCTATCGCTCCACCAAATAATACAGAAATCATATCTAAGGTAATTGCTCCTAAAATGGCTTTTGTTTTAAATACAAAAGTGATTCCTTCTTGTAAGCTTTTCATTATTGGTTCGCCAATTTTCGGATTTAAAATAGGTTTTTTATCGATAAAAAAGACCATGAAAAATGAAAATAAAACCAAGCCAAAAACAATACAAAGCGACCAATGAACTCCTAACCATGAAATTGTAAACCCTGCAAAAGCAGGTCCTAAAACAGAAGCCATTTGCCAAGTAGAACTACTCCATGTGGCAGCATTTGGATATAATTTTTTAGGAACTATTAAAGCGATTAATGAAAATATTGTAGGTCCAAAAAAAGAACGCAATAATCCCCCAAAAAACACCAAAGCATAAATAGCATATAAAACAGTATTTGATTGCCAACCTTCAATAAAACTAGGAAGTGTTAAAAAAAACAAGCCTAAACTAATCAATGAAAAAACACCGATACAAAGTGCTAGTAAATTTCTTTTTTCTTTCTGATCAACAATATGACCAGCAAATAATGCCATCGATACCGCAGGAATTACTTCCATTAAACCAATAATACCTAATGATAAAGGGCTTTTAGTAATGCTATATACCTGCCATTCTATAATGATAAATTGCATAGACCAACCAAATACCAAAGCAAAACGAACTAAAAGAAATATATTAAATTCTTTAATTCTTAACGAAGCATACGGATCTTTTTTTTCCATTTTGTAACGTTAATTCAATTTTAAATCCATTAAAATTGAAAAAGTTTCATTCACATCTTCTTCTTTTACAACAATGGTCATTTCATTAGTTGTTGATATTATTTCTTGTACAGCTATATTTGCCCAAGCAAATTGCTTTAAAATAAAATAATATATACCTGATTGTTCAAGGTTACCTTTAGGAAGTTTTATAGTTATTGAAGCTAAATCATTTACATTATGAATTAATGTTTCTTTCTTAAATATTTCTTCTACAAAAGGTTGTAAGTTTTTACTAGTTACAATATTTGTTTCAAAAATTCCTTGAGAAACCGTTAAAAAATAATCATTACTATCCGCCGATTTACTTAATATCTTAGCAATTTCTCTTAGTAAAGAAGTTGTATTTTTAAAGGTAAAATCACACAAGTCTGAACGCACAATTACATCACCTAAATCAAGCGCTAGTTTTTTAATATTTTTACGAACTCTTAATTCATTCGCTGGCGATAACCTATTAATAGCCATCATAACTGCTCCTACCTTTATATCTTTTTTTAATAATTTAGATACTTCAGGTAATACGACTCTTGCTAAAGAAGATACATTTATTAATTTCTCATTTAAAGCCTCTTCAATAAAAGGTGTTTTTCTTATCGTTATTTCAACAGCTTCTTGAATTGTTTTCATGATTGTTTAATTTTAAACAAATATAATTAAAATACAACTAACAGTAGAATTTTTCTAAAACTTTTAAATTCTTTAGATTTAAGACAAAATAGTCATGACTCAAATTTTTGAATTATGTTTGTATTTGCAATTCTTGTTGCGAAAACAAAAACACAACTAAATTACAGAAGCGACTGATGAATTTTCTTCTTTTTATTAAGAAGGATTATTTTATTAAATGCAAACAACTAATCTAATCTATTTGTTAACTTCAAAAATTCATCCTTCGCTTCTTTTTTATCATATAAAATATTGTATACTGCTTCAATAATAGGAGTTTTAGCACCTATTTTTTGATTAATTTCATAAGCACTTTTAGTAGCATAATATCCTTCGGCAACCATACTCATTTCCATTTGTGCCGATTTTACCGTGTACCCTTTACCAATCATGTTTCCAAACATTCTATTTCTACTAAAAACAGAATATCCTGTAACTAATAAATCGCCTAAATAAGCCGAATCATTAATGTTACGTTTCATTTTATGTACTTTTTTAATAAAACGTTTCATTTCACGAATACCATTACTCATTAATACTGCCTGAAAATTATCTCCGTATCCTAAACCATGTGCAATACCAGCTGCTATAGCATAAATATTTTTTAACATCGCAGCATATTCTGTACCAATAATATCATCTGATATTTTAGTTTTAATATAACGACCAGCAATAAATTGACTTAAATTTATGGCTTTTTCTTCATCTTGACAAGCTAATGTTAAGTAAGATAAACGCTCCATTGCTACTTCTTCGGTACGGCAAGGTCCTGTAATTACTCCTATATTTTGATAAGGAATATTAAATTTTTGATGAAAATGTTCACCAACAATTAACCCTGTTTCGGGTACTATTCCTTTTATTGCAGAAAAAATAATTTTATCACTTAATGAAGCTGTTAATTTTTGAAGTTCTATATTTAAAAAAGCTGATGGAATGGCAAAAATTAATATATCATAATTTTGAATAATGTAATTAATATCATCAGACAAATCTAATTGTTCAGGATGTAATTCAGCTGAACTCAAATAATTAGGGTTATGTTTATTATGTTTTATATGTTCAATAGCATATATACTTCGCATATACCAACCAATAGTTTGAAGGTTTTCAGATAACATTTTTACAATGGCAGTAGCCCAACTTCCTCCACCTAAAACTGCTATTTTACTTTGATTATTCATATTCGTAGTTTGTTTGTTGTACAAAATTAATAAAACTATATTCCACTATCTAAACCTTAAGGGTATTATATTTGAAAATTGAAAAAATGAATAGAATGAACGTACAAATAATAAATAAATCGAAACATCAAACACCTGCATATGAAACTCAAGGTGCTGCAGGAATGGATTTAAGAGCTAATATTACAGAAGCTATTACCTTAAAACCTTTAGAAAGAGCTATTATAAAAACAGGGTTATTTATAGCATTACCTGTTGGTTTTGAAGCACAAGTACGCCCAAGAAGCGGATTAGCTGCTAAAAATGGAGTAACTGTGTTAAATGCTCCTGGAACTGTTGATGCTGATTATCGTGGTGAAATTGGGGTAATTTTAGTTAACTTATCGAATGATAACTTTGTTATAAATGATGGTGAACGAATAGCTCAATTAGTAATAGCAAAACACGAACGTGTAAACTGGCAAGAAGTTACTGTTTTAAATGAAACTGAACGTGGTACTGGTGGTTTTGGTAGTACTGGTGTTTAATTAGTGTTCAAATTTTTAGCCCCGATTGAAGCATTTGTTTGAGCTCTTTTTTGTTTTTTTCAAACAAAAAAAGCGAGTGCGGAAAGCGGGAAATTGCTTCTAAAAATAAAAACCTGTTGTAATATTTTACAACAGGTTTTTATTTTAAATATTAAAAAAAGTTATTCTTGATTTTCAATAGCCTCCTTTATTTTAGCTTCTAATTCTTCTGCTAATTCAGGATTATCTTTAATTAAACCTTTTACAGCATCTCTACCTTGCCCTAATTTAGTTTCACCATAACTAAACCATGAACCACTTTTTTTGATAATTCCGTATTCAACACCAATATCTAAAATTTCACCAACTTTTGAAATTCCTTTACCATACATAATATCAAATTCTGCAATCTGAAATGGTGGAGCTACTTTATTTTTTACAATTTTAACTTTCGTACTGTTTCCGATAACTTTATCGCCATCTTTAATTTGTGTTCTACGACGAATATCTAAACGAACAGAAGCATAAAATTTTAATGCATTACCACCTGTTGTTGTTTCAGGATTTCCGAACATTACACCAATTTTTTCACGTAATTGGTTAATAAAAATAACCGTACATTTTGTTTTACTAATTGTACCTGTTAATTTACGTAATGCTTGAGACATTAAACGGGCGTGTAATCCCATTTTAGAATCTCCCATTTCACCTTCAATTTCCGATTTTGGAGTTAATGCAGCAACAGAATCTACTACTACAATATCTACCGCACCAGAACGAATTAAATTATCAGCAATTTCTAATGCTTGCTCACCGTGGTCTGGCTGAGAAATAATTAAATTATCAGTATCAATACCTAAACTTTCAGCATAAAAACGATCAAAAGCGTGTTCTGCATCAATAAAAGCTGCAATACCTCCAGCTTTTTGAGCTTCAGCAATTGCATGTAATGTTAAGGTCGTTTTACCTGATGATTCTGGTCCATAAATTTCAATAACTCTTCCACGAGGATATCCACCAACGCCTAAAGCTAAATCTAAACCTAAAGAACCTGATGAAATTACTTCCATTTCCTCTACCTTAGTATCACCTAATTTCATTACCGATCCTTTTCCATAAGTTTTATCTAACTTATCTAAGGTCAATTGAAGTGCTTTTAATTTTGCTTCTTTTTCTTTATCTTTATTTTTATTTTCTTTATCTGCTGCCATAAATCTTGCTATTTTTATTATAAAAAGAGTTGCTAAGTTATGAAAAACTACTTTTAATTTACCATCTTTTTTATGCTACATTTTGTAATATTGTTTTTCTTAATTTCAATAAAAATGAGTGCTACTATTCTTTTAAAAAACTGCTATAGTTCGGCAACTATATGTAAAGGTGAGTTAATTAGTTTTATCGTTAATAATGAAGAACTAATGCATTCGAAAGAAGCAGATGGCTGGAATGCTTCGGATATAGAAATGTTTCCGATTATTGGACCTACAAAATTAAATGATTTTTCTGTTGATACACCTAACGGAGTTGCTAAACAAGACCAACATGGTTTATTAAGAGAGCTTAATTATCAACTTATTTCTAGTTATAAAACTTTTGCCGTTTTTGAAAAAAAATACAAGAAAAATACGCTTATAAAAAATAGTAAATTTCCTAAAAAATCAACACAAGAAAATTTATTTTGGACATATGATTTTATTTTCAGAAAAATTATTTCGCTTGAAAAATCAGCTATAAAAATAGATTTTGAAATTATTAGTGATAAAAAAATGCCTTATATGTTAGGCTATCATCCGAGTTTTAAACTTGCTGGTTTTGGTACTGAAATTATAAAAACAAAAGATAAAGAAATTAGCTTATCGGAAATTTTAAATGTAGGTTCGGCAGCTTATAAAGTTTTAAATACAAATGAAATTAATTTGATAAAAAAAGAGGGGAGTAGTATAAAAATCATCACCAAAAATTTTGATAATTTTATGTTGTGGACTCCCGTTAAAAATATGGTTTGTATTGAACCAATTACCCAATATCCTTTAGAAAAAGATTCTGAAAACTCAATAAAAAATAGCAGAATAAGTACAGGTAAAGACTTGTTTTCTGTAATAATAAGTGCCTTATAAATTAGTTATGGAACATCGTCATTTTATTATTCATAAACCTTATGGATTTCTTTCTCAATTTATTACTAACGAGACTAAAAGAAAAAAAAATGCTAGGAGAATTATTTGATTTTCCTGAAAAAACAATGGCAATCGGACGTTTAGATTTTGCATCCGAAGGACTTTTATTTTTAACTACGGATGGAAAAGTAAGCGCAGAAGTTCGCAGTAAAAAAGTAGAAAAAGAATATCATGTTCAAGTTGATGGACTTATAACTAATGATGCTATTGAAAATTTAAAAAAAGGTGTTGAAATTGGTTTCGATGGTAAAAAATACATCACACTACCTGGAAAAGCTAACATAATAAATACTCCAAATTTTCCTAATAGGTCTCAAAAAATTAGAGACGAACGTCATGGTCCTACAAGCTGGGTTAGTATTGTTATTTCAGAAGGAAAATTTAGACAAGTTCGTAAAATGACAGCCGCTGTCGGTTTTCCTACATTACGTTTAATTAGAGTTCGTATTGGTAATATTCATTTAAATGATATGAAATCTGGCGAGGTAATAGAAACCGATGCTTTACTGTAACATAAGTTACTTTATGTGCTATTTATTTTAGGTACTTTTACATTATGAGAGACAATTCAAATACTTTTATTTACATAATAGCTACCATTATCATGCTTCATTTTGTTGTTGGTTTTGGCTATTTACTATATAAAATGACTAAAAAAAGGATTAACAAACCAAAAAAATCTGTAAATCAATAAATTACCACATCTAATAATAAAACTATTAGGCTACCTGTACAATACTAATTTTTTATATTTTACTTTTGATTTCTTATCTTATTTATTTCAATAAAGTTAAATTGTTATAAATATATATTTATATTAAAAAAAATTACAGAATGATATTGATTGCTGATGGTGGATCTACAAAGGTAGATTGGGTTGCTTTAGATAGTAATAAAAATGAAGTTTTTAGAACACAAACATTAGGTTTAAATCCAAATGTTGTTAGTAGTGAAGAATTATTTGCTCGAATTAAAAACTGTGATGCTTTAAAAAAACATCAAAACGAAATAAAAAACATTTATTTTTATGGTGCGGGTTGTGGTACTGAAACACCTAAAATAATTTTAAAAAATATTTTAGTCGATTTTTTTTCAGCAACAATTAATGTTCATGTAGAAGAAGATATTTTAGGGGCAGTTTATGCATCAGCAAAGAATAAAAAATCGATTGTTTGTATATTAGGTACGGGCTCTAATAGTTGTTATTTCAATGGAAATACAATTGAATATATTTCACCTGCTCTTGGATATTCATTGATGGATGAAGCTAGTGGTAATTATTTTGGTAAAAAATTATTAAGAGATTTTTTTACAAAAAAATGCCTGATAAAATGGCCGTGGTTTTTAAAGAAAATTTTGATTTAAACCCTGATTTTATAAAACAACAACTTTATAAGAATGATAACCCAAATAGATATTTAGCTTCTTTTGCTAAATTTATGTTTGATTATAAAGATACTCTTTATGTTAAAAAATTAGTAAAAAAAGGATTTAAAAAGTTTTTTAAATTTCATTGTATTAGCCTATGATAAAAGTAAAAAAACACCGCTTTATTTTGTAGGTTCTATTGCTTTTTATTTTAAAGATATTTTAGAAGAAGTTGCTAGTCAAAACGATATTAAAATTACAAATATTATAGAAAAACCTATTAATAATTTAATAGAGTATCATCAAGAATTTTAAATAAAATTCCCTGCTATTTTTTAATAATTTCTTATCTAAAGTAGCAGGAAATAAATATTTTTTAATGCTTTTTCATTTTAACATGTGGAATTCCGTCTTCTAAATAACCTTCTCCAACTTTAAAAAACCCGTGAGATTCATAAAATTTCATCAAATATTTTTGAGCAGAAATAGTAATATTATTTTCATTATAATAATCAAAAATAGCTTGTATAGAAGCTTTTATTAAATGATGTCCGTAACCATATGTACGTTCATTATTTTTTACAACAACTCTACCAATACTTGGAGTTTCAAAATAATCGCCACTATTAAATAAACGAGTATAAGCTACAATAGAACCTTCTTTTATTCCTAAAACATGTAATGCTTTTTGGTCTTTCCCATCAATATCTTGATAAACACAATCTTGTTCTACAACAAAAACTTCAGAACGTAATTGAAGTATTTCATATAGTTCTGAAGTAGTTAATTCTGTAAATTTTTTTATTAAAAAAATCATTTAAAAATAATTCAATTTATAAGGATTGTAAATTATTATTAACAACCACAAGCAATTTTATTAACTCTATCGGCATGTCTTCCGCCTTCAAATTCTGTATTTAAAAATATAGTTACAAAACCTAAAGCTTGTTGTAATGATACAAAACGAGCAGGAATAGTTAAAATATTTGCATTATTATGCTGACGAGTTAATGCTACTAATTCATTATTCCAACATAAAGCAGCACGTACACCTTGATGTTTATTAGCTGTCATTTGCGCACCATTACCGCTTCCACATAAAATAATTCCCATTTCAGCTTGTTCAGTTTCTACTGCTTCTGCTGTTGGATGTATAGCATCTGGATAATCCATACTACTATTATCATTTGTTCCAAAATTAATTACTTTATGTCCTAATTCTTCTAAAAGTTTTATAATTTCAAATTTATACTCGGTACCTGCATGGTCGTTTCCGATGGCAATTGTCAT